>JBGSMZ010000101.1:0-9631 GCA_041739845.1 Myxococcaceae bacterium | reverse complement strand
CGTTCGCGAGCTTTGCGACCGAAATGTACGGTCGTAGCTTGGTGAGAGCCTCCAAACTCGTGGCGACGTCCTCTCGAAGACCGTTGGCCATTTGTGTCGAAGACCGCAGTCCCGCGAGAATCGACATCTCTTCGTCGATCGGGGAGGAGAATTTCAACTGGCGCTTAAGCTCCGATGCCACCGTTTGCGGGGGCATCGGGGTGCTCTTGCGAGCTTCTTTTGGATCTTCGGTCATTTGCCTTCCTTTTGTAGACGTGCCGGCCCGACCCACCATAACAACTACCCATTTGTGATACGCGCTATTCCGTTAGATGGGGAGTTTCTTTTCGTTTGACTATGCAGGGGGAGTAGCGCGATCCACTGCAAAAGCCCTTTTGCAGAGACTTTCGTTGGATTGGCAAGCGCAAGCCCTACACAATTGAGGATCCGTGCAGCTCAACAACGCTCAGCGTGAACTCATCATCAAAGTCGTCTACTACGGCCCGGGGCTTTCTGGGAAGACCACCAATCTTCAGCAGATTCACAAACGCACGATCCCAGACCAGCGCGGCCGGCTGTTATCCGTCGAGACGCACGACGACCGGACCCTCTTTTTCGATCTCTTGCCTATCGTCTTTAGCAATGCGAGCGGGTTCAAGGTAAAGATCAAGCTCTTCACGGTTCCTGGTCAAGTCATTCACAACGCCACGCGCAGGATCGTGCTCCAGGGAGCCGACGCGATAGCCTTCATCGCCGATAGCCGGCGCTCTGCGGATCCGGAAAATAATTCTTACTGGCGGAATCTGAGAGACAATCTCCAGGAGCTGGGGGTCGATCCGGAGACGATTCCAGCGGTGATTCAGTACAACAAATGCGACCTTCCGGACGCCCGTTCCGAAGCGGAAATGGACATCACGCGGGGGAAGGGCCGCGAGCCGGTAATCGGCGCAGTTGCGGTCCGTGGCGAGGGTGTCCTTGAGACGCTCTTCGCTGTTCTGCAGCTCGCGTACAGATCGATCGACGCGCGCCTTGGACTGGCCAAGACGCTCGACCTCAGCGAACGAGATTTCCTCACCAGCGCTTTTGCGACGATTGATACCACTGGGACCGAGCTTGCCGCCGTACTGCCTCCGAGCGCGCAGGCGTTGGAATCGACCCGATGAATCGCGCCGATTCGGTTCTCCAGCGCAAAATTTCGCTTGTCGAGATGCTCGATGGCGATGCGTTTTCGGAGATGATCCGAGGGTTCGTCGAACTCTATCGCGTGGGGATCAAGGTTTTTGATGCTTCCGGTGCCAAGCTCGCTGACATCAAGATCAATTCTCCCGAGTTTTGTGGGTACGTATTTGGCTTTCCCGAAGGGAGACGACTCTGCACCGCCACTGTGGGTCGTGTGAAAGATGGACCAATAGCCTGTGTTCAGGGTGGGCGCGAAACAGATCTCGAGGACGATCTCAAGCGCCAGGGAAGGCATTTGGTGACGGTTCCGTGCTTCACGGGGCTTCGCTACATTGTAGCGCCAATTCTTTGGGAAGGTGACACGCTAGGCCGAGTTGTTTTTGGACCGTTCATGCCGTCGGATCTGCAAAACTTTCCTCCAGATACGCTGACCGCGGTTTCCAAGGACTTGAGCATTTCCAATCTCAAGAGCCTGGTAGAGCATGTCCGCCGTGCTCCGGAGGCGACGATCGCTCGGGTGATGTTGCACTTCGGAACGCTCCTGCAGACCATGCTGTTCTCAGGGCACAAGTGGTTCTTGACGAGCCAATTGCATGTGGAGGCTACGCTCGAGCACAATCGTGAACTCGAAGAGCGAGCGCGTCGACTCGCGGAGGCCAATGCACGTCTTCTGGAACTGGATCGCTTGAAGAGCAGCTTCCTTCTAACCGTAAGCCATGAATTGCGGACTCCGCTCACGAGCATCATCGGATATTCGGAAATGCTCGACGAAGGCATGGCGGGGGCGCTCAACACCGAGCAGACCGAGTACGTCCGCACGATCATGGACAAGGGGCAGACCCTCCTCAAGTTGATTTCAAGTATCCTCGATATTTCTCAAATCGAGGCGGGGAAAGTGCGCTTGCAGTTCGGCCCGATGGACGCCGCCGAACTCGTACGCTCGGCAGTCAAGTCCGTGGTGCCGCAGGCGCAGAAGAAGGGACTCAACCTCGTCTCCAACTTATTCTCCGAGTCGCTTCTGGTGCGCGGCGACCGCGAGCGATTGGGCCAGGTAGTGGTGAATCTCCTCAACAACGCAGTAAAGTTTACTCCGGCGAACGGAAGCGTCACGGTGACTCTGACGAGCCCCCTTCGCCGCAAAGAAGTCGCCGGCGCAACTTACCAAATCATTGTGGAAGACAGTGGGCCTGGAATTCCCCTCGATCAGCTCTCCCAGATTTTCGAAAGCTTCTATCAAGTCGACTCCTCGTCTACGCGCGAGCATGGAGGAGCGGGACTTGGGCTTGCGATCGTCAAGAGCTTCGTGGAGGGCCACGGGGGCAGCGTTCAAGTCGTGAGCGAAGTTGGAACCGGCAGCCGTTTTACGCTGAACCTGCCCACCGAACCATCGTTGAATTCACAAGTACAGATTGCCCCGCCGGTGATCGCCCCGAGCGCTGCGGCATTGGCTGACGAACGCTTCTAGAGCGTCTGTTACAGCGTGGGCTTTGCGAGTGGGTTGCTGCCCAGCCGGCAAAGGCGAAGGCCTCCACGGTCCTGGCAAGTAAAGCCGCTGGAGCAATTGGCGTCCACGTCGCAAGTGGCGAGGCAGACCATCCTTTCTTCAAAGCTGCAGGCGCTACCACTGGGGCAGGGGGTAGTCGGACTGCACACACGGGTGCAAACCTCCGCCCGGGCGCAATAGCCATCAGGAATCGATTTGCACTCAGCGTGGGACTTACACGCGTTGCCGATGGCTGCGTCACCGCAGGACACGACTGCAAGCATAGCGGCGACTCCAAGCAGGATTCGAATGTTCACTTGCTCGGGCCTTGGGAGCGATTCCCTTTGAAGGGCGATGGCCCATAGACGTCGTAGTCACATCCACCGTCTACGCAATCCGGATTTTGGCAATAGCCATCTTGGCAAATGATCGACAACGTTTCCGGGCAATAGGTTCCGCTTCCCTGTGTGAAAGTGCCACCGTCTGGGAGACGCTGGCCCGGGAGTCCCGACTCTCGGCACCCATCTGAGGTCCGGACCCAGCAGTCCCCGGCGTCGACGCAGGTCTTGGTGCACACCTCCGCAATCGCGCAATAGTAATCTTTGGGGCAATTGGCTTTTCGGGGATCACAAATCCCCCCTGCGGGCGAAGGGCAGGCGCCCAAATCGATGCAGCCCGCAAAGAGCAGCCCGATGACGAGGACACCGCGGAGTTTGATGGGTGCCACCAGTTCGCTCCATAGCGCGCTGAGACTTCGAATGGAATGGAGTGTCGAACCATGGGCGCCAGAACGCGCTTGCTTTTGGAACGCCAGGCACGCCTGCGCCAACCCATGGTAGGGACCTCACCAGAGCATGCGACTCATTCACCTTGGTCTTGGATCTGTCGGAACCACTGTTGGCGCAGTTCAATCCAACGTCGACAAAGCGCTCGCGTATGTCGAGGAGATGGCGGCAGCATCGGTGACGCTAGCCGTTTTCCCCGAGCAACTCGTCGGTGGCTACCCGCAAGAGGACTTGGTGCAATGGGGGACATTCGTGGATCGCCAATGGGACCACTTGGAGCGCTTTGCAACGGCTACAGAACGCTATCCGCTCTGTAGCGTGTTGGGTGTTGGAATCGCGCACCAAGGGCTTCGGTACAATTGTGCAGCGCTGGTAGGTGGAGGCCGGGTCCTCGGTCTCATTCCCAAGGAAAAGCTTCCCAACTATAGCGTTCTCTACGAAGGGCGAACGACGGCGCGCGGTTTTGAGGGCATGAGTGAGCGCCATCGCGGCGTACCCTTCGGGGACTTCGTTTTCGACCTCGATTTTGGCCGCATTGGTCTCGAAGTTTGTGAAGATATGTGGAGCGCAGACGGTCCGATTCGGCGCCGCACCTATGCTGGAGCCGAACTCATTATCAACGTTTCGGCTTCCCCTTTTCGCATCGGAATCGATGCGACGCGACGTGAGCTCGTTGCCACCAGAGCTTCCGACCATCAGTGCACTATTGCCTATGTGAACCAGGTTGGGGCGCAAGACGGCTTGATCTTCGACGGGGGCGGGTACGTCAATCAGAACGGCTTTCCGATACTCGAGCTCCCTCGGTTCAAACCCATTTGGCGCAGTGCAGTCGTCGATCTCGATCGAACGCTGCGCCTCCGAACGGAAAACACCACCTGGCGCGACGACCAGCGTTCGTGGGCGGCTTCCGGACATGCGGTGCGCGTTCTCAATTGCGATGGAGTCGAAACGGCTCGATGGAATCTCACTTACCCAGGTCCGAAGAGCCGCAGCTTCTTCCTCCCGCTCGAGACCCCACCGATTCCTGCGCGCGAAAAATATTGCGAGGATCTCCTCGACGCGCTCGCCCTCGGCCTGGGTGACTACTATGAGAAGACAGGAAAATTTCGGACCATCGGAATTGCCCTTTCGGGAGGCCGAGATTCACTGCTCACGCTCCTGATTGCGCACCGATACGCGCAGCGTTCGGGCGTCTCCATCGAGACGTTCTCCATGCCTAGCCACGTCTCCTCACCGGAGACCAAATCTGCGGCGGCGACCATTGCCGCCGCGCTCGGCGTCAGGCACACGGTGCTTTCCATCGAGGAAGCGTTTCATCGCGAAGTAGATGCGCTTCGCGCAATGCTCGAAAACGGGCAATCACCAACTCCGCTAACCCTTCAAAACATTCAGGCGAGGTTGCGCGCGCAACGGATGTGGAACTGGGCGAACAGTTCCGGTGGGCTCTTCCTCCAAACTGGAAACATGTCGGAAAAGGCGTTCGGGTACACGACGGTGGGCGGTGACCTCATGGGATCGCTTGCGGTAATCGCCAACCTTCCCAAGACTGTGGTGATCTACTTGCTCGAGTACCTGCTGGAAAAGCATCGCTACGCGGGCATCGCCCAAACGCTCGCGCAACCGGCGGGGCCAGAGCTGGAAGAGGGTCAAAAGGGCGAAGAGGACCTCATGGAGTTCCCACTTCTGGATGCATGTTTCTACCTCGTCGCCGCAGAGAAGCTGGCGGCTTCAGAAACCGTCGAGGCGTTGGCGCCAATGTTTCCGGAGGTTTCACGGGCTGACCTCGTCGCCCACGTCGATCGTTTCATCCGGGCATTTTCGGACAACGTGTACAAGTGGGTTCAATCCCCGGTTTCTTTGCACGTGGGGAATCTCGACCTCGATCGCGAACGCGCCCTTCAATTGCCAGTCGTCACAAAGATGGAATGGTAGGCTAGCCTTCATCCGACGGCGTTCGCCCCGGCACCCCGCGAAGCACCGCCCGACCGTCGCGAATGGCGACTTTGAATTCCACGCTTTTCACGCCGTGTTGCTTCATCAGTGCAGGGATCTTCTTGCGGATGCTCGAAGCTAGCGCCTCGTAGGTCAAGCGCGAGGTGTCCTCTCCGCAGCGCTCTTTCGCCGTGAGATACAAATCGAAGAGCCTCCGCATGGCGGCCTCATCACTCTTTGGCGATTGTGGGCGCGAGGCCGATGGACCGGGAGTTTCGTCCCAGGTCGAGAGATCCAAATCCTCCGCTTTCCTCAATGCCGATGCCTCGCCGGTATTGCTCGACCGGCGGGAAGGGTCGCGCCGGTGTGTTCCTTCTTCTATCGATCGGAGGGTACGCGTCCACATCGTTTCGTAGGTGAGGAGGCGGGCAGCGATGGATTGGATGCGAAACTTCAGAGCGGTCTGGCGAACGAAAGAATCCTTAAGGATTACCGCGCGACGCTTGATAGCTGCATGTTGCTTGATCGGGGGTACACGCTCGATTCCAATGAAGTATTGCCCGTAGCGGGCGCGAAGCTCGGCGATGTCCATTTCAAGCGCATCACACTCGCGCGCGACCCCCTCGGCATCGAGTGCGACGCGGCCATCGGGAGAACTTGATGACGGTCCAGCCATCTGCGCATTGTACTCTGGGTTGGACGCCGTCGCTTTTCCAATGCAATGTGCGGAAGCGAATGCGCTGCGGAGCACTCCCTCGCCCAATGCGCGAGGGAATCTTCACCACCGACTATTCTGCGTACATCGTAATGTCCGTCGCGGCAGCGAAAGCCATTTGGTGCGCGACCTCCCACTCTGGATGGCGGACGAGGATGTGACCATCGGAAATAAGCGTCTGCATCCAATTTCGCCGTGGGGTCCCTGGGCGAAGGAGCCTCTCTTCGACGACGTGAGCGCCGTACTTCCGGAGGTAGTCGCGCAACCCAGAAATCCGGGTAATCCGCCCTTCGCCGCGAGCGCGCTTAAAGACCACCGCGGCGTTATACTTCCTGGGCGCCTTGGCCTCAAACTTCCGCCAAACGGCAACGCGCGCCCATTCTCGAAACAGGTCGATGTCAGAAGTGTAGTTCATCTGGTCGACCAAGTGTGCGCCAGCAGGCCGACACGCAACTTCGCCAAAGACTGCCTCTCCCTTTGGCGTGTAGTACCATTCCATGTGGGTGAACCCGTCACCCATCCGGAGCGCTTTGAGAACTTGGTGTCCAAGCGCGATTCCTGCTTGGAGCTTTGGCGTTTCAAGGTCACGGACGGTGATGATCACGGGGCTAATCCACTCGTTGGTACGAGCGATGAGCGGCTTCGGAAGGTAGGCGGCGACATTGGTGTAGGCAGGAATGCCGTCAATGGCGATGGTATCGAAAGTGAATTCCTCTCCTTCGATAAATTCTTCGCAGCTGACTTCTGCAACATGGCGGACGCCGCTGATCGCCGTTTCGAGCTCACGCGGATTTGAGGCGCGGAAAGTATCTGCACTCCCGGCGCCGGATATCGGCTTCACGATCAAGGGGTAGCCGATCTCCTCGGCTGCTTCGCGGAGTGTTCGCTCGTCGGACGCACGCTTCGAGCGGGGGGTTCGAACTCCGGCGGCGCGGACGCGTTCCTTCATGATTTGCTTATCGCGAAAGCCGAGCACCGCATCAGTCGTCATCCCTGGAATGCCGAAGCGCTCTCGCATCCGCGCGGCCAAGAGTACCAAGACTTCCCAATTGGCGAGGATTCGATCGATCGATTGTCCTCGCAGCCAGTGGGTGACTCTCTCAATCACATCTTCTTCATCGAGGATTCGCGGGACTTGCAGGTAGTCGTGAAGGTAATTCCGAAGCTGCCTTGGAATTGCACCAGGATGAGAGTCGCCAACGCCGAACACCCGGGCCCCGACCTCGGCGAGCCCACGCGTATAGGCTTGCATTTCTGGCGGATAGGTCGGGGAAAGAAATACCACGTTCATGGTGCCTTCGAGTCCTAGCGCGATTTCGGGTGAAGAATCGAATCGATTGTGGCCACTCTTCGGGTGGACCAGACTAAGAAGCCGTAGCATGCGCACTGTCGTCTTCGTGATGCCCTTCCCAGCCGAAGCGAGTCTTCGGTTTGCCCAAGGATTTTCGGAGTTACCGGGTGTTCGCCTCGTCGGTTGCGTGCAGCGCGCTCCGGGGCGTGCCGCACGGGGGATTTTTTCAGATGTCGTGAAAGTTACCGATGCTTTCGATGGTGGACAGCTCATTGCCGCGTGTGAAAAAGTGCGAAAAGCGTACGGGGGCATCCACCGCATCGTTTCGGTGCTCGAGCCTGTGCAGGTCGCTGTTTCGGAAGCTCGAGCCTATTTTCACCTTCCAGGTCCGGACCCCAAGACGTCCGAATTGTTTCGCGACAAAGGGAAGATGAAGGATGCGCTACGCCGGGCGGGGTTGCCCTGCGCGAGGCATCAGGTCGTCAAGTCGCTCGCGGAGGCCGTCGCATTTGAGCGCACCGTCGGGTTTCCGTTGGTCCTCAAGCCTTTAGCGGGAGTTGGATGCAAAGCGACCTGGCGAGTCAATTCGTTCGAGGAGCTCAAGGCCGCATTGGCGGCAGTTGGGACCCACCCCGGCGAGCCCACTCTGGCAGAAGAATTTCTCAAGGGTCGAGAATACAACTGCGACAGTCTCATCATCGATGGGGTGCCTCGCTTCGTAAACGTGGGGCGATACTCCCCTGGGCCATTGGAAGTGAAGGAATCGCCGTGGATCCAGTGGACAGTGGTGTTTCCGCGCAGCATCCATCCTGAGTTTGACGATGTGTTGGCGCTCAATACCAAGGCCATAGCCGCGCTTGGCCTGGGGACTGGATTCACTCACATGGAATGGTTTCGTAGGGAGGATGGGACAGTTGCGATCGGAGAAATCGCAGCGCGGCCCCCAGGAGCCAATTTCGTGGACATGATGAACTTTGGACACGACGCGGATCTCTACCGAGGGTGGGCACGGGCGCTCATCGACGGAGAATTCGACGGTCCACTCGAGAGAAAATACGCGGTTGGCTGCGCTTACCTTCGAGGCATTGGGAGTGGGCGAGTGCGACGCGTGAGAGGTATCCAAGAGGCCAACGAAGCGGTCGGGAAGTATGTAGTGCGTTCAAGATTGCCAAGAGCTGGGCAGCCGAAGTCCGATTCCTACGAAGGCGATGGCTTCGTGATCCTTCGCGACCCCAATACGGAAGTGGTTCAAAAAGCCGTGGCAACGATCATCCAAACGATTCGGGTTGAATATGCCTAGTGTCGCCGCCACGAGGGAGCGCCTGGATATTGCTCCTGAAGTACTCGAAGGAATTTACGAAATTTCTGTTCACCCGCCTCGCCAGAGCGCAGCACCGTGGCTGTTTATTGAGGTTCCCCATGGAGCAACGGAAGCGAGCGACTACTATCGGCTCGCGGCAAAAATACAGAGCAAGCTCCCCAAGGACCTCATCGATTTCTTTTTCGTCAATACCGACGCTGGCGCCCCGGAGGCCGCGAGCTGGCTTGCAGAAAGAATGGCGCGACACCATTGGGGCGTTGTCACGGCGCGATGTCGAATTCCTCGCACTTTTGTGGACGTCAACCGTTTCATTGACCCTTCTTCGGAAGGGCAAGCACAGGCATTGCAATCGCGCGGCGTGTTGCGGTTCGGGCTTACCGCCGCATTTCCAGCTTATATCGACGCCCCTGAGGATCACCGTCAACTGAAGGGGCTTCACGGCACCTACCACCAGCGTATCGGCGCCCTGTATCGTCAAATCGGCATTCGCGAGAATGGCTACATGCTGCAACTCCATAGCTACGCTCCGCGCACCGTTGGAATTGATCGTATCGACGCAGGGATCGTCGAGGCGCTCCAGGCCGCATACGAACCCAAAGCCTATGCGGCCTGGCCAGAACGACCGATCGTGGATCTCATCTGCGCAAACGCCGATCGCACGCTCACTCCCGCTGCGCCGCTGGTGAAAAGGTTGCTGGCGAACTACCGGCGGCGGAAGATTCTTGCGGAAGAAAATGCAACCTACACGCTCGCGCCGTCGGCGATGGGAACGGTGTATGCGACCGCGCATCCGAAGCGGATGCTCTGCGTGGAATTGAATCGCGGCGCGCTCTGCGAGCCCTACGCGCCTTTCGTCGCCTCGAAAGCCAATGGGGAGGCAGTGGCGAGACTTGTCGAACCCATCGCCGAAACCTTGCTCGAAGATGCCAATGCAGGAGAAGCTAGG
>JBGSMZ010000046.1:0-22331 GCA_041739845.1 Myxococcaceae bacterium | reverse complement strand
AAGCGCGAGCACGGCACGAGCGAGCGCCGGCTTCGCAGTGCCCAGCAACGCGGAGCCCAAAACGCCCACGATGAGGATCACTCCGGCCAACAATGCACCCTGGATCCACAGGGCGCGGCGCTTGGCTTCCTTCACGTCATGGACGAACTGAATTCCGCTGGAATGTGCTGCGCCGTTTGTCGTGCTCGAAGCAGCAGGCGTGGGCGTCCGTCGCGCACTCAAGTTGGCCAACGGTGTCGTCATCGAGAAAGATCCATAGCTTCCATCGCCATTCACAAAAGGCAATCGCGTTTCGTCTTCCCTGGTACCTCACATCCTAGCAGAGGCACCGCCGCAGCGCAGGCGCGCGCTACGCAAGAAAGCAGCAGATTCCGCTCCAGCCATTTCCCCAACCGGTTCCCGGCGCGCTACACTCCTCTGTGTCCCATGCGAACTGTTCGTCTCACCCTCAGTCGGAGTGACTGCCTGATTATCGACGTCGGGCGCGATTGGTTGCACATGGGCGTGGGCGCACTTTCCGTTGCGACCGCTTCGGCGATCGTCCACTTTTCCGACACCGCAACGCCGATGGGAAAGTTTGGGCTGGTATTTGGAGCCGTCGCATTTGGCTTTGCGGCTACGCTGCTCTATCGCTCGGCCAGGAGGAATCGCCGAATCGTCGTCAAATCTCTTCGCGACTTGCTCTTAGATGGGGACCCGCTGGACCTCGCACGCTTGGAATTGCGACTTGAATCACGGCTCTTCGGACTTGTCGCCCCTCAATACATTCTTTCACTCTGGGTGATGACGCTGGCCGGACCAGAAGAATTGCAACTGGGAGTGTACCCAACGCTGATCGACGCCTCCCGCGTGTCTGGGGAACTCGAAGAATTTCTCCAAAAAGGGAGCCTCAAACCTCACCGAGTCAGCTAGCTAACAAGGGCGAAGCATGTTTCCTTGGCGGGGCGAGCGATGATGGAAAACACAGCGAGTCGTATCGATCGCCTTGCGCTTACATTCGGGGCGCAAGGCTTTGACCCTTACGGGGTCTCGAAGAAGCATCTCGAAATGTTCCTCGGCGCCTTATCGCTGTTTTACAAGAGCTACTTTCGGGTGCGAACGCGCGGACTGGAAAACGTCCCGGCGAGCGGTCGCGCTATGCTGGTCGGTAACCATTCAGGTGGCTATGCGATCGACGGAGCCATGGTCATTTCGGCCTGCTTCTTGGAACTTGAGCCACCTCGCCTGGTGCACGCGATGGCAGACAAGTTTCTTTCCCGGTTGCCATTGAGCTCGGTGTGGACTGCGCGCTGCGGCCAGTTCACTGGCCTCCGCGAGAATGCGGTGCGGCTGCTCAAGGACGAACGCATGCTCCTGGTGTTTCCTGAGGGCGTCGCCGGCGTTTCTAAGCTCTACAACGAGCGGAACACCTTGGTGAACTTCGGGCATGGCTTCATGCGCCTCGCGCTCCAAACGAAGACGCCGATCATCCCATTTGGATTCGCTGGAGGCGGTGATGCGGTACCCACCATTTACAATGCGCGAGGCCTCGGGAAATTGTTCGGCGTTCCATACCTTCCATTGACCCCTTGGGGACTCCCGTTGCCGCTGCCTGCCCAATGTGCGCTCGTCTTTGGGCGCGCGCTCGATTTCCAAGGCAGCGGGCATGAGGACGACGGAGAAGTCAGTGCAAACGTCGCCTTAGTGAAAGGTGCCATTGCTCAGCTCATCCTGGACGCCAACGCCGTGCGGTCGGAGTCAGCACAATGAAAGTGCTCGTCGCTGGCGGCTCTGGGGCGTTGGCCCGACGCGTCGTGGAAAAGCTGCAAAGGGGCCGCCATGAAGTAGCCGTTGTAGATAGGCGTCCTTGGCCCGCTGACGCATCCGGCATCGCTTTCTTTGAAGCGGACATTCGAAAGCTCGCGGCAGCCGACGTCATCCGCCGCTTTCATCCCGATTGTGTCGTTCACATGGCTACCGTCAACGCCATACGCGCCCCCAACGAGGACAGTTCGCGGACGAATTTGGCGGGCACGCGTGCGCTCTATCAATTCAGTGCAGAACATGGCGTGAAGCACGTCGTGTTCGTCAGTCGTCACACTATTTATGGCGCCAGCGCTGACGCGCCGCTCTTTCACATGGAGGACGAGCCACCCTCTGGGCTGGAGCGTGATGCTGCGCTTGCAGATCTCACGGCGGCCGATCTCTATGCGTCGCAAATGCTATGGCGCGAACCAAAGCTGAAGACGACGGTGCTGCGGGTGGTCTATTTCTTAGGCGAGTCTCGCACTGGAACGCTGGCCAGATATTTGAGCGATCGCGTCGTCCCGCGCGTTCTCGGGTTCGATCCTGCCTATCAAGTCATCGACGAGGATGACGCTGCAGCGGCCATTGCGCTCGCGGTCGATGCGGCTGCACCTGGAATCTTCAATGTGGCCGGCCCAGCTCCGCTCCCTTTGAGCGTCGTCATTCGCGAATCCGGCCGAGAGGGGCTTGCGCTCCCCGAACTCGCCCTGCGCTTTATGCGGCGTCGAGGAAGCTTTTCGGGTCTCCCCCAAGGTGGCTTCACACACCTTAAGTATCCCATCGCTGTCGACGGGAGTGCCTTCCGAGCGGCGACGGGATTTCAGTTTCAGCGAACGCTTGAAGATTGCCTTAGCCGATTTCGGACCGCTTCGCCCAAGCTCCTCTAGACGAGCGCACACCATGGAGGCGAGGCGTCGGCGCGACTCCCGTGGAGCGATGCTGCGAAGCCTAACCCCAAGGTCCGGCTGGGTTGACCCGATCCCCGGGATTCCTCACGCCGTGCGAACCAGGGGCGCCCCAGCGCAACAGAAGTGAACCCTGGGGTTTAAGGTTTTTAAAAACGCCGAAACGGCTCGCGGCAATCCGCTGGGGGCGCGTCCGAGGCTTTCCGCAGAGCCGAGACTGCGCTATGAGCACGGCGTCACCAACCAAGGAAAACGACGATGCTTCTCACCACGATTGCCATTCTCGCGCTGGGAGCTGCCCCCGGCGATTCCATCGACGTCGCAGGGATGGACCAAAAGGTTCGCCCAGGTGACGACTTTTTCGACTACACAAGTGGCACCTGGATCCAGAAGAATCCGATGCCGGAAGACCGAGCGCGGTACGGCAACCTAGAGGTCATCAACGACCGAGCGCGTACGCAGACCGCCGAAGTCATCCAGAGTGCCAAGGCACACGCCGGAACGGACCCAGCGGCCAAGCGCGTCGCGAACTTCTACCAGTCTTTCATGGACGAAGCGGGTATCGAAGCCAAGGGAATCACGCCGATCGCTGCGCGCCTTGCCGCCATCGGGAAGATTACAGACAAGCGCCAACTCGCCTTCGCCCTCGGCGAATCCCTTCGTCAAGACGTCGATCCGCTCAACGCTACAGATTTATACACTCCCAATCTGTTCGGGTTCTTTGTCGCGCAGGGCCTCGACGACCCCAAGCGCAATGTTGGCTACTTTCTCCAGGGTGGCCTGGGAATGCCCGATCGGGAGCTGTACTTGAAAGACGATGAACACTCTATAGGCATGCGCGAGAAGTACGAAGCGCACCTGCGAACGCTGTTGACGCTTGCAAAGATTGACGAAGCTCCCGCACGTGCGGTCAGAGTTCTCGAGCTTGAAAAGAAGATTGCAGCGGCCTCCGCAACGCGCCTTGAAACGGGGGACATCAAAAAGCCAAAACCCTGGCTCCGCAGCATGCTCGCAAAGCAAGCTCCAGGGCTCGATTGGACGCAATTCCTTACCGCGGCCAACCTCCAGAAGCAGCCCCGCTTCTACATGTGGCAACCCAACGGAATCGCCGGCATCGCCAAGCTCGTGGGGAGCGAAGGCTTGGAAGCCTGGAAGGACTGGTTGACGGTTCACGCTATTGACGAGCGCGCCGCATTTCTGGGCAAGGCCCTCGCGTCCGAGCGATTCGACTTCTACGGGAAGTTGCTGCAAGGGCAGCCCAAGCAACGGGAACGTTCGCAACGCGCCGTTGATCTCACCAGTGCCATGCTCGGGGATGAAGTCGGGAAACTGTATGTCGCCAAAAATTTCTCCCCTGAAGCCAAGGCCGAGATTCAAAAGATGGTCGCCGGGATTATCAAAGCGTTCGGGGCTCGCATCGAAAAGCTCGCCTGGATGACGCCGGCGACCAAAAAGCAGGCGGTGCAGAAGCTCAAGACCCTCCGAGTGGGCGTTGGGTACCCGGACAAGTGGAAAGACTACGATGGCCTGGAGATCGCTGCAGATGACATCGTTGGGAACATCGACCGCACAGAGCTGTACGATTTTAGGACTGCAGTTGCGAAGCTCGGGAAGGCGCCAGATCGGGACGAATGGTGGATGTCACCGCAGGTAGTCAACGCGATCAATCTGCCGCTCCAGAATGCGATCCAATTCCCCGCTGCGTTCATGCAGCCGCCGTACTTTAGCGTCGACGCGGACCCGGCGGCCAACTACGGTTCGATGGGCTCCATTATTGGACATGAGATTAGCCATAGCTTTGATGACGTGGGGGCAGAGTTTGATGCAAGTGGTCGGCTGTTCAACTGGTGGAAGCCGACAGACTTCAAACGCTTCAAGCGTGCCGGGGGCGCGTTGGTCGCGCAATACGATGCCTACGAAGTTCTCCCGGGACTTCACATCAATGGCACCCAGACTCTCGGTGAAAATATTGCAGACGTCGCCGGACTGGCGGCGACCTACGACGCCTGGAAAGCCGCAACCGGTGGAACCAAAGGTGCGGTTGACGGCACGATGCCTCCGAGTGGCGTGCGTACGGCCGCGGACTTTTCCGCGGATCAGGTGTTCTTCATCGCGTTCGCGCAAGGGTGGCGGGAAATAACGCGGGATGCCCTTATGAAGATCATTGTTGCAACCAACGGACACTCCCCTGAGAAGTTCAGAGCGCTCACGGTTCGCAACCTCGATGCTTGGTACAAAGCTTTTGATGTAAAGCTCACCGACAAGTTGGCGCTGCCTTCAGAAAAGCGCATCCAAGTTTGGTGATTCGTCGAGGAGCGCTCCCGCGGTGATAGAAATTGGCCTCGCCGCAATCGCAGGAGCAGCGGCGGGTTCCCTCGCGGGGATTTTTGGGGTTGGCGGAAACGCGGTGCTCGTGCCGCTGCTCGTCATGCTCCTAGGATTTGCGCAGCAAGACGCGCAAGGCCTCACGTTGGCCGCCACGCTCCCTCCGCTCGGCCTTCCGGCGCTTCTCGCCTATCGGGCAAAAGGAGTTCAAGTTCCGTGGGCCGCGGTCGGCCTTGCGGTATTTGGGTTTATTGCCGGTATCCCACTGGGAAGTATCTTCGCCAATCGTCTCCCGGGTTCGGTACTCCAGGCGCTGTTGGCGCTTCTCCTCTTCTTCATTGCGGCGAACGTGTGGCGGCGAGCTGGCGGGAACGAAGTCGTTCAAGCACCAGAGAATCCCAATGCGCAAAAGCGCTACCCGATGCTGGCCCTCATTGGTGTGGCAGCTGGGTTTTCGTCGGGGCTTTTGGGCATCGGCGGTGCAATGATCGTCATTCCGAGCTTGCGCGCGCTCGGCTTTGGGCAACGCAAGGCTCAGGTGACGAGCTTGGCGATGCTCCTTGCCCCGATTGGGCTACCGGGGGTCTTGGTCTATGCGCGGGAACGGCCGTCGCTCCCGTGGGGGCTCATCGCGCCTATCGCGATCGCATTCATTGCCTCGTCGCTGGTAGGCGCGCAGATTGCAAATCGGATCTCGGTCCGCCGATTGGAGCGCGTCTTCGCAAGCTACGTCGTCCTGATGGGAATCGCGATGCTCGCCCTCGCGGTGTTGCGGCGGAGCGCTTAGCTCCGGTTACTCCTGCCTCCGTCTCGCGACGTCCACCGCCATGCAGGTAATGGCTGCCGCAGCGGCCGTCTTGGGCGGGCGCCCGCCTGCCTGCAGGAGCCAAGGCATCGAGTGACCAACCTCAGTGGGGGTAGGATGGCGCTCCGGCGCGGGGCGCAAACCCCGGGAGCCGCTCAACACAGGTGGACCTTGGTTAGATTTCGCCCTTTGCCTGCAATTCGCGCACGACAGCGTCAATTCCGCGCTTGTTAATCACTTTGAGACCGTGCGCAGAAACGCGAAGCGTGACCCAGCGCTCTTGGCTTTCTATCCAAAAGCGATGCTTTTGAAGGTTGGGCAGAGACCGCGTCTTCGTTTTGTTGTTCGCGTGGCTCACCCGATTCCCCACCAACGGGCGCTTTCCAGTGACTTGGCAGACTTTGCTCATGCGTTTATCTCCGGTGGCGCGTGCTTACCAACTGGCCTTGACGACGCCAGTAAGCTCACCGCGAAGCGCCATTTCTCGAAATTGAATGAGGGAAAGGCCAAATTTGCGAAGGTTTCCACGCGAACGTCCGGTGATTCTGCAGCGGAGCGTCACGCGGACTGGATTTGAGTCGCGGGGCAGCTTCCCAAGCTGTATCTGTGCGGAGGCCCGATCCTCTTGGCTGGTCGCTGGATTCTTGATGGTGGCCTTGAGCGCCTTGCGCCTCGGGGCGAATTTGTTCACCAGCGCCCGACGCCTGTCATTTTTGAGGATCGACGACTTTTTGGCCATGATTCGAGGGGTCTCCTTCGAGGAGCCGGTCCAATACATTGAAGCACCCTGGAGATCAACAGAGGTTGCAAATTCGGCGACTTTCTGGTCTGGGGACGCTTCGAATGGGAACTTTTCAAGACTTCGTCAAATCCAAGGGAATTTCCGCTGAGGAGCTCGTCACTGTGAGCAAGCGGATAGAGAAGCATGACGCCGCTGCGCGCGCCCTGCTGCTCAAGCGTATGCACACGCGCTCGGTCAAAGGAGCGCCCGGAAAGACATACGCGGAACTCGAGATCGGCAAACCGGAAAACTCCGGGCGAGGCGTGACGCGAAAGCACATCGACGCGGCCGTCGCTGACCATGCGATCACGCGCAAGAACCGCAGCAAGATTCTCCGCGCGGTGAACGCACTCCTCAAGAAGAAGGGCGAGAGTGCGGTTGCTAGCGACGCCTTGTTTGAGGGAACCAAGCCTCGAACAGGGAAGAAGGCCGAGAAGGCCGACAAGAAGAAGTAGGCAGCATCTGGCCGACGGTTGCAGCCATGCACCGCACCCCCTGGCGCGAGCGTTCCCACTCTTCTCATCCTGAGGTGTGCTATGGGCCTCGCGACATCATCACCCGTACCGTGAGGGATTTCATGAGTTTGAAGCGATTTGCTGCAGTGTTTGCTTTGGTGATTCCGGCGCTGTCCTTCGCGTCTGAGGCCAACTTGATGCTCCCGGACCTGAGGACGCAGTCGTTCCTCGGCGTGAACGGCCATTCACTCTTGATTTTCGGAATGCTCGTCGCCGTGCTCGGACTGGTCTTCGGTTTCGTGCAGTACACCCAGCTCAAGAACTTGCCCGTCCATAAATCAATGCTCGAAATAAGCGAGCTCATTTACCAAACCTGCAAGCAGTACCTCATCACCCAAGGCAAGTTCATCTTGATCCTTGAGCTCTTTATCGGGGTAGTCATCGTCGCCTATTTTTCCATGGTCCCCGTGGAGGGGGCCGCAGCGGAAATTCCGACAGCGGTTCGCGTCCTCATCATTCTCGCGTTCTCCATGGTGGGCATCGCAGGAAGCTACGGGGTTGCTTGGTACGGAATCCGCGTGAACACCTTCGCCAACTCGCGCGCAGCGTTCAGCTCCTTGCGCGGCAAGCCTTTTGGGACTTACCAGATTCCACTGAAGGCCGGGATGTCGGTAGGAATGATGCTCATCAGCACCGAGCTGCTCTTGATGTTGGCGATCCTCACCTTGATTCCTGGCTACCTCGCAGGGCCATGCTTCATCGGCTTTGCAATCGGCGAGTCCCTCGGCGCATCCGCGCTTCGGATCGCGGGCGGTATCTTCACCAAGATTGCGGACATTGGCTCCGACTTGATGAAGATCGTCTTCAAGATCAAGGAAGACGATGCGCGCAACCCAGGTGTTATCGCCGACTGCACCGGCGACAACGCGGGTGATTCGGTTGGTCCATCTGCCGATGGTTTTGAAACCTACGGCGTCACCGGCGTCGCTCTCATCACCTACATTCTTTTGGCCGCTCACGACCCAGCGATCCAAGTCCAGCTTCTGGTGTGGATTTTTGCGATGCGCGTCGTGATGCTCATCACCAGCTTTGTTGCTTACGAAATCAACGAAGCACTGGCGCGCGCCCGTTACGGCAATGCGCTCAAGATGAACTTCGAGGCGCCGCTCACCCAGCTGGTCATTCTCACCTCGGTGCTCTCCGTCTTGGTCACGTTTGTCGCATCGTATTTGCTGATTCCCCAACTGGGCGACGGGACCATGTGGTGGAAGCTTTCGCTCATCATCACCTGCGGCACGGCAGCGGGGGCCATCATCCCAGAAATGGTCAAGGTCTTTACCTCGACGGAATCACGGCACGTGCGCGAGGTTGTCAAAGCCTCTCAGGAAGGCGGAGCGTCGCTCAACGTGATTTCGGGCCTGGTTGCTGGCAATTTCTCCGCCTACTGGTTGGGCCTCGTGTTCGTAGGCCTGATGGGAGTCGCCTACGGCGTCTCGACCATGGGCCTATCCCAATTGTTCCCGATGGCCGGCGCGCTCGGTGCGTCTCCGGTGTTTGCGTTTGGACTCGTCGCCTTCGGGTTTCTGGGCATGGGCCCTGTGACGATTGCCGTCGACTCCTATGGTCCAGTCACAGACAATGCGCAGTCGATCTATGAGCTGTCGTTGATCGAGTCGGCACCCAACATCAGAGAGGAAATCAAGAGGGATTTTGGGTTCGAGCCCAATTTCGAAAGAGCCAAGGAATTCCTCGAAGAGAATGACGGTGCGGGAAACACCTTCAAGGCCACGGCAAAGCCAGTGCTCATCGGAACGGCCGTCGTCGGTGCGACGACGATGATCTTCTCGATACTCTACGCAATTACGAACGGTCTCGATCCCAATCTCGTCGTGAACCTTTCTCTCGTCCATGCGCCGTACTTGCTCGGCATGATCATGGGCGGAGCAATGATCTACTGGTTCACCGGAGCCTCCATGCAGGCGGTGTCGACGGGGGCCTATCGTGCCGTGGAATTCATCAAGGCCAACATCAAGCTCGAGGGCACGACGCGGGCCTCCGTGGCCGACTCGCGACGAGTGGTTGAAATCTGCACCAAGTATGCACAGCGCGGAATGTTCAACATCTTCCTCGCTATTTTCTTTGGAACCCTCGCGTTCGCTTGCTTTGAGCCGTACTTCTTCATCGGGTACCTCATTTCGATTGCGCTCTTTGGGCTGTACCAAGCGGTGTTCATGGCAAACGCTGGCGGCGCTTGGGACAATGCAAAGAAGCTGGTCGAGACAGAGCTCAAGGCCAAGGGCACTGCGCTCCATGAGGCCACGATCGTAGGGGATACGGTTGGCGATCCCTTCAAGGACACCTCGTCGGTGGCGCTCAATCCCGTCATCAAGTTCTCGACGCTCTTTGGTCTCCTGGCAGTGGAACTCGCTTACGAGATTGGCAAAGTGGAAACGGGACGGGACGTGAATGGGCTTGCGGTGTTTGGCTTCCAAGCCAACGCGGTGACGCTTACCCTGTCAGCGGTATTCTTCCTGATTTCGGCTTTCTTTGTTCACCGGTCATTCTACGGAATGCGCATTGAATCTGGTCAGCCCACGAAGAGCGCTCCCATCCCAAGTAAAGTCGCAGCCTAGGTGGAGTGCAGCAGCCACCAGGAGTGAGAAAACTTGCCACTATGGCTCGGTGCATCCGGAGCCTGTCCGATGGCCTTTTGGGCTATGAAGTCTCCGATGGCTCCGCGGAAAGCAGCTAGCAAGAGTTCAGTCGCGAAACGGGCTCCGGGTCCCTCCGCGCGCAAGCCACGGAAGAAGGCTCGCCCTGAGACGAGCGAGGGCGTTGCTCTCCCACGGACCCCTTCCCAAGCGCAGGATACAGGCGACCTGGTGGAGCTTGCGCTTTCCGAGACCCCTGTCTCGAATGATGCGTCCCAAGGGCTCGCAGTTGGCGAGGACGGTACGCTGGTCCCCAACCTCAAGGCGACGGCGCTTTCCCATCGAAAGGCAAGTCCTGCCCGACGCGACGCGCTCTCCACCTACTTTTCCGAAATCAAGAGGCACCCGCTGCTATCGCGAGAGGAAGAGGCGAGCTACGCACGGCGGTTCCGAGAGAGCGGTGACCTGCGCGCCGCCTACCGCCTCGTCGCCGCCAACCTCCGCTTGGTCGTGAAGCTCGCACACGAATACCATCGCAACCCGATAGCCCTTTTGGACCTGATTCAAGAGGGAAACGTGGGCTTGATGCACGCGGTGAAGAAGTTCGATCCGGACCGAGGCGCAAAGCTCTCCACCTACGCTGCCTGGTGGATCCGTGCGTACATCCTTCGCTACATCATGGATAACTGGAAGATGGTGAAGATCGGGACCACCGAAGCCCAACGAAAGTTGTTCTTCAAGCTCCGGCAAGAGCAGGAGCGGCTCTCGGCACAGGGTTACGAGGTGACGCCCAAACTTTTGGCCGACCGCTTGAGCGTCACCGAAGCCGAAGTCGAAGAAATGGACCGAAGGCTTGGCCGCGACGAATTGTCCCTCGATACACCGATGAATCCGAACGAGGAGGGCTCAGACACTCGCGGCGATAGGCTCCCGGACAAAGAGGCCGACGCCGAACACCTCCTCGGCGACGAGCAATTGCGCCAGGTGTTCCGCGATCGCCTCGAAAGTTTTGCGGCGACGCTCAACGAAAAGGATCGCTATTTGTTCGACGTGCGGCTCATGGCCGACGCCCCGCGCACGCTTCAGGAAATCGGCGCCGAGTGGGGCGTCTCTCGGGAGCGGGTACGACAAATCGAGGCGGCGCTGATCGAACGGATTCGAGGCTCAATGAAAGAGCACATTCCGGACTTCGACCTGGTAACAGTGACCGAACCAGAGACATGAACTTCGCCTCCGAATTCGCACCGCGCCTGATGATGTTGATACCGCTGGTGCTCTCCCTTTCACTGCACGAGTGGGCGCACGCCTGGAGCGCAAACAAGTTGGGTGACGACACGGCGGCGCGCATGGGTCGGTTGACCCTCAATCCGCTGGTGCACGTGGACCTCATCGGCACCATCGCCTTGCCGCTTATGGGCGTGCCATTCGGTTGGGCGAAACCGGTGCCCGTCGACCCCACCCGATTTCGACGAGGCATATCGCCGAATGGGGGAATGGCCCTCACCGCAGCCGCTGGACCAATTTCCAACTTCATCCTGGCGTTGGTCTGCGCGGTTGTCCTCGGGGGCATCTACCGGTTTGGGTATTACGACCAAGCCCAAGGATGGCGCGCGTTCCTTGAGCAAGCGATCCTCCTGAACGTGAGCCTAGGAATCTTCAATCTCATCCCCGTACCCCCGCTCGACGGGAGTCGCGTCATCACCTGGTTTCTCCCCGACTCGTTGCAGGAGAGGTGGCACAACCTAGGGAAGTACGCGCCGATTGCGTTGATTGCAGTGTTTCTCGTCGCGGGGAAGATCTTGATGGGGCCCGTAGGAGCGGTGACTGGCGCGATGGTCCGGGTTGCTCGTGTGGTCGCCGGAGCCTAGCGCCCGGCTCAGACTTCGGTGAAGAGTTCGCTCATTCGGACCCGAAGCGCGCTCGCGATTCGGTAGAGCGATGAAATCGAAGCCGAAGATTCCGCGCGTTCGATTTGTGACAACAGTGAAACCGACAGCCCTGTTCGGCGTGCGAGCTGCTTGAGGGTGAGGCTCTGCCGGGTTCGCCCTTCACGGATGAACCGACCGATTGCGCGGTGGAGCTCCGCTTCAGGATCTCGCGTGATTCCTTTCCTCTCAAGTACGCGGCGCACCGTTTCAAGGAATTCGGTCGCCTCCACGGGTTTCTTTAGGTAGTCGGACGCTTGGTTCTTGAGTGCCGCGACAGCGGTTTCGACCTGCGGAAACCCAGTGGCAACAGCAACTGCGATGTCATCGTCATACTCGCGAATTTGGCTCAAGACTTCCGATCCCGACATCTTCGGCATCATCATGTCGAGGATGACGAGATGGTAATCTCCCTCGCGCAGCGTTGGCATCACTTGCGTAGGGTCGGTGAGCGAAGTGACGGTGTAGCCATCCTTGGCCAAGAGCGTGCGAAACAGCTCTGCATTGTCTGGCTCGTCGTCGACTACAAGGATGCGAATTTGCTGTGTACCGCGCACTTCGTCGCCTTTCTTGCGGGAACATACTTTCCGCACACTTCCTTACCTCAGGTCACTCAGTGGGGCGACTCCCACGAGCAATGGCTCTTTCGATACTCTCGCGATGCGGGTCGTTTCCAGGAGCGAGGTTGAGGTAGCTCTTGAAAGCTTTGGTCGCTTTGATGCGCAGCCTAGCGTTTTTGGTCTTTGTGGCGGCCGTCCCGTAGGCTACCCCAAGCCTTCGATAGCATTCAGAACTTTTCGGGATATCGCGTACGCATGCCTCCAGCGCCGCTGCTGCTTTGGTGAAGTCATTGGCCTTCAACTGAAGGTCTGCGCGTCGAATCCACGCTATTTCTCGAAGATCGTCGGGAAGTATCGAACTCTCTTCGGCACCGCCCGCGTCGGTAGCAAAAGCTGCGGCATCGGGAATCACACCAAATGAAACGGATGGGCTATCAGTCTGGCTGGACGTGTCGGTTCGAGAGGATACTTTCTCGGCGACTTGGTACCACAGTGCGGCAAGGCACGCCGCACCCAGTACGAGCAAAATGACGAGAACCGCAGCACGCCTCCGCTTGGGTGGCGCGTCGGTTTCATCGACGGCCCTCGAACCTTGGTCGCCTTCCGACATCGCTGAACCCCCATCGGTGAACTTGCCTCGGAGTGTTGGGGGTGGAGGCGTAAGCGCAACAATACTTGTCGCCTGCACCAGGAGTGGATGCGGCGTCGGGGGAGGCATCGTCTTGGCGAGTCTGCCGACGAGAGTCGGGGCGGAAGGCGGTGTTGGCGAGGGGAATGGAGCTTCATTCCCTGCTGCTTCATCGAACTGGACTTCGAGGCGATAGTCACCGATGCGAATCACATCGCCCGGAACGAGGAGCGTTGAGGAAGCGATCGGTCGGTCATTGATGAGCACGAGGGTGCAGCGCCGCTGCGGTGCGCACCGCGTTTGGATTGCGGGTTCGATGGCTGATTGCCCTCCCGCACTGACGAATCGGGCATGAAACCGAGAAACATTGCGGTCCGTTAGGCAAATTCCGCTTTCCTCGCTGCGCCCGACCGTTAGTTCCTCTCCCGTCAACGGGATTGTGACTTTTTGGCCAGCGCCGTCTTCAATAAGGATTTTCAGCACGAACGAATTACCCTTAACATCGTCGCGAGACCGTGGCGACGGTTGCAGCGAGCACGCGCGTTGCGTGCACGATCCGCGCGCGTCGGCTATGCCGCTCCAGCGATGATTGTGTACCCGGTGGGTGAAGATTTTGCTGGCATTCGCCTCGATAAGTATCTCCGTCAACTCTTGGCGGCGGTACCAGCGTCCCACCTGTTCAAGATGATTCGCCTGAAGCGTGTCAAAGTGAACGGGCGGAGAGCGCAACCGGGACAGCTCTTGGTTGTCGGCGACCAAATAGAGGTGCGCGCACGGGAGGAGGATCTCGCGGGACCCAAAAGTCCCGATGCGCGGAGGCAGGTCGCGCCCAAGGTGCTCTTTGAAGACGATTGGATCATGGCAATCGACAAGCCACCGGGGATGGCAGTGCATCCCGGAACAGGAATCACCACCGGAACGGTTGTCGACGTCGTGCGCGCCTATCTTGGACCACGCGCCACCCGCAATGAGTTCAATGCCTCACCTGCGCATCGTTTGGATCGGGACACGAGCGGAGTTCTGCTCATCGCCAAGCGCCGGCGCGCCATGGTTCACCTCACCAACGTGTTCACCGCTCGCGCCGCGAAGAAACGCTACCTGGCGTTGGTCAAGGGGACCTTCAGCCAGCGCAATGGACGCGTCGACATCCCTTTGGCGGAACATGAGCAGTCCCTCGCCTCTCGGCGAAAGCGCGGGACCAACCTGCAAGAGGCGAAGACCCGGTGGCAGGCCTTGGACCGGAACGACGAGGTGACCCTCCTCCGCTGCGCGATTGAAACGGGCCGCAATCACCAGATCCGAAGACATTTTTCGGCGATCGAGCACCCTGTCGTCGGGGACGCCAAGCACGGAGACTTCCATTTCAACCGCGAAGCAAAAGCGCGCTGGGGCCTTCGGAGGCTTTTTCTGCACGCAGAGCATCTCGAGTTTCCCCATCCGAGCGACCAACATGTCGTGGTCATTGACGCACCACTCCCCCTCGAGTTGAAAGAAGTTCTGTCGCGCGCTGGGCTCGCGCAGCTATCGCCATGACGCTCCAGCTCGAGGACATTCCCCAAGCTTCCTGGTGGAAGATTCCATTTAAAATCGCCGGGTGGCTCGCCCTCGTCTTGCTTACGGCGGGGTCCTGCGCCTTCGTCGTGTTTGGATGGACCTTGGGAGCGGGACTCCCAGAGATTCCGCGCGTTGACGAATACCGTCCGCCGGTGCTCACGGAAGTTTTTACCCATGACCGGCAAATCGCCGGAGAGTTCTATCGTGAGCGCCGCCGAGTCGTTTCCTACGAAAGAATTCCCAAACGCCTCGTCCAAGCTTTCATCGCCGCGGAAGACGCGGATTTCTTTGACCATGCCGGCATCAATCCGGTCAGCACCTTCCGCGCTGCGCTTAAGTCTGCAATCAAGCTGCTCACCGGGAAAGGGAGAATCCAGGGTGGCTCGACGCTCACGCAGCAAACGGCCAAGGCGATCCTTATTTCCGCCGAAGGCTACCGTGATGCAACGGCGAAGAATCTCACCAGGAAGCTTCGGGAGGCGATTTTGGCAATGCGCCTGGAGCGAGCGCTTTCGAAGGAAGAAATCCTCTACCTCTATCTCAACAATGTGTACTTGGGGCACCATAGCTACGGGGTAGCTTCCGCTGCAGAAAACTATTTTCGCAAGGAAGTGGACGCGCTCACGCTCGCTGAAATGGCGTTGATCGCCGGTCTTCCGCAAGCCCCGACCAACTACTCTCCCTTTCGAAATCCAGCCGCGGCGCTCGAGCGACGACGCTACGTGCTGCGGCAAATGCTCGCCAAAGGCATGGTCACCAACGCCGAGTTCACGCAAGCGCTCGAGGCACCGGTCAAAGTCTTTCCGGTAGAAGATGTGTTCCATCGATTTGCCCCCTATTTCACAGAAGAAGTTCGCCGCGACGTGGTGAACCGCTATGGCAACGCAGCGCTCTTGAATGAAGGACTTCAAGTGTTCACGACGATGGATTCGGAGAAACAGCGCGCCGCACAATCTGCAGTTCTCAAGGGTCTTCTGGAAGTCGACAAACGGCAAGGCTTTCGGGGACCGGTTGCGCATCTGGAGAAGCAGGCGGAGCGCACAGCGTTTCGGGAAACCAGCCGTAGTGCGTTGGAAGGTGAAAAGCTGACCGCAGGTCACCTCTACGTAGGCCAAGTGACGGCCATCGCATCCGACAAGTCGAGAGCGGAGATCGACGTTGGTGGCCTCATTGCGACCTTGCCGGCCTTGGGGATGCGCTGGGCACGCGCGGTCAATCCGGAGCGTTCCTACCCCTATGCGCTCATCGACGACGTGGGGCCGCTGCGCGTAGGCGATGTCGTCGTGGTCCGCGTGGTTTCCAAACCGCGCGAGCTGGTCGACGACCAAGAATCTTGGAGCGAAGCGCTGGCGCGCAAGACCCCAACCCAAGGGACCATCGTGCGACTGGAGCAAGAGCCCGAACCCCAGGCGGCACTGGTGAGTATCGAACCCAACCGACAGTACCTGGTGGCCATGGTTGGTGGCTACGACTTCGACGCCAATGAGTTCAACCGTGCGTTTCAGGCCTGCCGCCAACCGGGATCGGGATTCAAGCCAATTGTCTATTTGGCAGCGCTCGACAAAATGGGATGGACCGAAGCGACGGTCATCGTCGACAGCCCCATCGTCTACGACGACCCGACAAACCAAAATCGATGGAAGCCAGAGAACTATGACACGGGATTCAAAGGCGAGGTTCTGCTTCGAGACGCGCTCATCAACTCGATGAACATCCCCGCGGTGAAGACTTTCATCGCGCTCTCGAGGTTTTTGGGCGAGGGGTCAGAGAGCACAGGAATTCGCAAAATCGCGCAGTTTGTTTCATCCCTCGGCGTTTCGGATCACGTCGACACGAACGGTGACGGCATTCTCGATTCCACCATCAACACGAACTATTCGTCGGCGCTTGGAAGCTCATGTCTCTACCCGTACGAGCTCGCGCAAGTGTACGCCACCATCGATCGCCAGGGCGTCAAGAAGCCAACCTACTTTATGCGAAAAGTCGAAGATCGCTTTGGCCGTACCTTGGAGGACCATACGGCCTACGATGACCCTTGGGCATCCCTCGGCGATCGCATTGCCGCGGGCTATGCGCAGCTCTCAGAACGGGGCGAAGCCGTGGTGGAACCCGAATCGGCGTTCTTGATTACCGACTTGTTGCGCGGCGTCGTGCGCGAGGGCACCGGGGCACAGGCCAATCGCCTCGGAAAGCCTGCGGCAGGGAAGACCGGGACCACCAACGACTCCTTCGACGGCTGGTTCAACGGCTTCACCAAGGACTTGGTCACGACCGCATGGGTTGGCTACGACATGAACCCGCATCCGCTCGGCCGCTATGAGACCGGGGGTCGTGCGGCTCTCCCCATTTGGCTCGACTACATGAGGAACGCGCTCAAGGGGCGCAGTCAGCCGGAATTCGTCCCGTCGGCGTCCCTGTCACTGGTGCAAGCGAGAGTTGACCGGAAGACCGGTCTCTTGGTTCCTTCGCCGACCGGCGGAATCGTGCTTTGGTTCAAACAGGGCACCGAACCGACGGAGACACAACCGGAAAAGGGCGTTGTCGATCCCAGCCAATTCATGCAGATTCCCTGACGCAGCACCGGAGGACTACCGTGGTTCAAGAAGGAAAGAAGGCGCCGCGTTGGAAAGCGACAGACCAAGATGGAAGCGCCGCGTCGCAGCGCGACGGTGAAGGCAAATACGTCGTCCTCTATTTCTACCCCAAAGACGACACCCCGGGCTGTACCGTAGAAGCGTGTTCCTTTCGCGACGCGGATGCGCGTTTCAAACGCGCTGGTGCGCTCGTCTTTGGTGCTTCCCCTGATGGAGGGCCACGGCATCAGAAGTTCATTGAGAAATTTGACTTGCCGTTCACCTTGCTTTCCGACCCGGAGCACGAACTCGCCGAGCAATTTGGAGCTTGGGGCGAGAAGATGAATTACGGGAAGAAATACTTTGGAGTCTTGCGCAAGACGTTTCTTATCGGTCCCGATGGAAAGGTTCTGAAGATCTGGCCAAAAGTGAAGCCCGAAGGTCACGCGGAAGAAGTGCTCGCCGCAATCGCAGCTCACCGCAAGGTGAACCGAGCGACCATCAAGGGTTTAAGAGGGTAAGCGCCCACCCTCCGTCTGGGTTCCGCGTGTAGACCTCGCGCCAGTGCAAGCGATGTGGGTGAGCCTTCCAAAACTCCACCCGGTCTGGGTGCAATCGCCAACCTCCCCAATGGGGAGGGCGCGCTACTGGGAGGCCTTCGAACTTGGTCGTGGCTTCCAGGAGGCGCGCTTCCAACAGGCTACGGTCAGTCAGGATTTCGCTTTGACGTGATGCCCAGGCCCCAAGTTGGGATTCCCGCGGACGGCTCGCAAAGTAGGCATCGGCCTCGGCCTCGGGAACGTCCTGGATTGTCCCTTCGATGCGTACCTGCGCAGCGAGCTCCGGCCAATAGAAGTTCAGCGCCGCAAAGGGTTGGGCGGCGAGCTCGCGACCCTTGCGGCTATTCTTGTTGCTGTAGAATACCCAGCCGCGCTCATCAAAGTCCTTCATGAGAACGGTACGGAGCGATGGGCGACCCCGTGCATCGACGGTGGCGAGCTGGACCGCATTGGGGTCAGTGGGAATCGCGCGTTTTGCGACTTCAAAGAGCTGGGCAAAGCGTTCGAACGGTACTGACGTTGGAATCATGAGCGACCTCCCTACGAGAAAATAGCATCGATGCGGTCCTCCACGGTCTGTGAAGCGATTCCGCTATTGGTCGCGCGGAGGTGACTGAGATTTCCATCGCTCATGCATCCAAACCCATTGTTCCGGATAGCTACGGATTCCTGCTTCAATAGCGCTGGTAAGTCCTGCGGTCAGTTCAGTGACGGCGTTGCTGCCTTGAGGAACTGGAATCTCCCGCATGGCAATTCGGTATTTCCCATCGCGATCGCGAGCGGCAAAGCCAACGACGACAGGTGCTCCAGTTCGGATGGCCAAGTCCGCAGCGGCGCGTGGTGTCTTGGCGGGGTGACGAAAGAAGGGAACCCACACCGATTGGACACGCGTGTCCTGGTCGATAAGAATTCCTAAAACCCCATTCTCGCGGAGCGCGCGCACCATTTGACGTGCCGCGGACGGGGCGCCCCGCCAAATGACCTTCACATCTCCTCCATTACGAAACCTCTCGATGAGCGAAGACATCCAGCCATCAGACGCCTCTCGGCTCACCGCGTACGCACTGTAGCCACTCCTGCCTACGGTACGAGCGAGCAGCTCCCAGTTCCCCAAGTGCGCGGTCACAAATACGATGCCCTTGCGATGGGCGAGCGCGGCATCGAGCACGGCGCGATCCGCGGCGGGCCAGTCTATCCAGTCCGCCGCGTGCGCGTCGATGTCCCGAATCGCAACGAGCTCACCGGCAGCGCGACCAAGATGAACAAAATTACGGCGAACAAGCGCATGCTGTTGAAGGGCATCCAATTCAGGGAAAGCGCGATGCACCGAGGCCAATGCCTTCCGCCGCTCACCCCTCGCGAGGTGATAAGCAAGGGCGCCCAAGCGCTCGCCGACGTTACCGGCGAAGCGCGCTGGCAGCCAACCGAAGAGATACAGCGCAAGCTTGATGAGCCAGTAGCGCAGGCGGCGCCGGAGCCGCTTCAACATCGATGCGCTCATTTTCCCCGCCAGCTGGTTGCGCATCTTTCACTGGCGCGCAGCGATGTCACTTTGTGACTCCTTAGAGTATGATGATCCGTTCGCATTGGAAGAGAAATACCTTGGGCGCTCGTGCGTCAAAGTCACCGAACGGAGGTTTGTACGCAATGAAAACACGCCAATCACTTTGTCTGATGTTCCTCGCCAGCGGAACCGCGCTTGCACAGACACCGCCTCCCTTGGTGATCGTCAATGAGGCGGAGCAACCTTCGGAAGGGCGCGCGCAACCATTGCCTGCCGATTTCGACGACGAGAGCGCTTATGGCTACGCCGAAGGCGATGAAAGCGACGACTACGGCTCGCCAGAGGCCAATCCGGGTCCTGGGCCCAATCAACCTGGCCTGTGGTCTGATCAGAATGAACTTTGGCGAAGTCCGCAAGGCGAGGGAGAGGCAAGCGCCGTTCACGCCGCGACCTTGCAGCTCCAACCGAGCGACGTACCGGTTGTAGCTTCGGTCGCTGATTTCAACGATGCGCTCGCTCCCTATGGAGATTGGGTGCTTGTCAACGGTGTCCGGGTTTGGCGCCCGTCACCGCGTTTCGTGGGTTCGAATTTTCTGCCGTACACCTCTTCAGGACAATGGGTTTCGACCAATGCCGGCTGGTCCTTCGCGAGTACCCTTCCCTTTGGCTGGGCCACCTATCACTACGGTCGTTGGTGGAACGATCCATCCTTTGGTTGGGTGTGGTGGCCTGATACGGTGTGGGGGCCATCCTGGGTGGATTGGCGCTGGGGCGGTGGCTATGCAGGATGGGCTCCGCTCGCTCCCCGCTGGGCCGGCAGTAGATATCAGCCGCGCTGGTACTTTGTTCCCTCTGGCTACTTTGGCTCTCGCTACCTCACGCGCTACGGAGTTGGGTACGGAAACTATCGGAACGTTTACTCCGCCACACGCGCAGTTCCACACGTGCGGTACGGCGCAAGAGAGTGGAGCACAGGTCCCTCCTACGATGCGGTGAACCGCGTTGCGCGGGTGGCACCAGTTCGGCGGACGCTCGCGTTCGATGGCACGGTGACGCGCTTTGGCGCGCGACCGAATGCCCGTGTTGCACCCCCAGTCTACCGGAGTTCTCCCGGCGTTCGGCAGGCCGCGCCAAATCCGTACCGAGGTGCATCACCGGCGACGCGCGCACCGTCGCCCAACGGCGCCACGCCACAGTATCGGAGTACGCCTCAGAGCAGCCGTCCCAGCGCACCTGAACAACGCAATTTCCAAAGTACGCCAAGCCTGGGAAACCGGCCACAGTTCCGCGGTGCGCCGAGCGCTCCTGCGACGATCCGATCCTCTGCTCCTTCGTCTCGCAGTGGGGGCGGTTCCGCAGCACCTGTCTACCGTGGTGGTGAATCGCGCCGTCGGTAGATTCGCAGCCGATGCTGGAGCAAAGTCCGCTTTCAGCCTAAACTCCCAGGGGGCCGTCGGGAGGGAGAGCAGCAAATCATCCCTTGGGAGGCAGCACAGCCCGGGGCTTCCCTACAAGGCTACGTCTGCCTGGAGGATCGGCGGGAGGTGGAGGAACGTGATTGAAGCGCTTCTCCCCATGTACCCGCGAGCGACTTCGATAGCCTCGGAAAGGGTGTCGGTGCGCTCCCAACCCATCATCGAAGGGACGTGTGTGTTCTCGGCTCCGGCAGCGATCACCTTGCCCGCCCACTGGCGACCATTCTCACCCCAGTAGTACATGTAAAAGGGGTGGACCCCGTGGTAGGCGTTCCCTTTGCGGAAAAGGTGGACGTAGCTTGGGTTCTCCGCAAATTCGCGTTCGTACTTGTGTTCAAGAACCTTCGCATCGCGCGACTCTGGCAAGCAGCGATTGAAAAACTCAATGTAAGACGGGTGGTGGTCGGGGTCGAATTCGTCAAAACAAGGGTGGGTGAAGATAATGACCCCGCCCTTCTTCACGACCGGGATGCCTCGATTCAAGTTGAAGAGGTAGCCCAACGCCATCACTTGAACCAACAGAGGATTGAGGATGCTGTTGACGTTGTACGGTGAAACGTAAGGGATTCCGTAAATCACGATATCCGACTGGCCCTTCAATGGCACCGCGTACTGCTTCCAGCTCAGCTCCAACGTCTTTTGGTGGGTTGGCTCGGTCGCTCCTGCGAAAACCCCGGTGACCGAATAGGGAGAGAAAATCTGAGAGAAGAGTTTTCGCTTCAATGGTCGCGGCGTTCTCTTAAGTGCCGCTCTCATGCCGAGGAGCTTCAGGCGATCGAACTCTGTGTACTCTTCCTCTTTCTTCATCAAAAAGCCAACGGGCTCACCGAACATCCGATTGTTGATGCTCGTCTCGATGTGGAAGACTTTGAGCGATTTGTCGATGACGCGACCGATTCGGTCTGTCGAGCGATGGAGCGCTGATTTGGAGGGCTCCATGTAGGATTCCGTGTCTCGAATGGTCTGCGCATTATGATGGCTTCGCAGTGACGCGTAGTTCGCAAGGCCTGTGCCTACGGACTTGTGGCCGCCATCCATCGGTACCAAGTTGATGTTGACGTAGATCAGGAGGTCCGACTCCGCCGCGCGACGGTTGATCGCTACGACCTCCTGATGGGAGGTGCGTTCGAGTTCGAGAATACCGTCCGGATCCTCAGCATCGTGGTTGTAGTAGCGGTCCGGGTAGTAGGCATCGAAGATTTTCTGTCCCACCATCCGCTTCATCTCGCCCTCCGTCATGCGTCGATGGAGGCCGGTGGCAATGATGATGTGAACGTCGTCTACTCCGGAGTCTGCGAGAAGCTCCAGGACGACTTCGAGAACCGTCTGCCGCACATCCGGAGTACGCATCGGCGGAAGCGGAAGGGAAATGTCGTCGAGGGCAATCGTCACCTTCATCTGCGGAGTCAGGAGCGCATGGAGCGGATCCATGTTCTCGGGGCGATTGATCGCGTACCGTATGGCCGCCTTGACGTTCGGGACTCCCTGAAGCGGAGGTCGCGGAAAGACGACCCGGGTTCCTTCCGGAAGGTCTTCCACGAGGAGGTCCTCACCGGAGAACATCACCCGCGGTGGAGAACCACGCTCTTGAATGACGATGTGAGAATCTTCGTCATAGAGCCGTTTGAGCGTCTTGAGTGGGCGCATCGATGGTTGGCTTAAAGGCCGCGCCTCGCGCTCCGTCAAGAGCCAAAGCCCTCTGGCCGAAAGTTGCTGCCGTTCAGTCACTCACCACGAGGACGTCACAGGGAGCGAGCCCGATGACGCGCTCTGCCACTGGTCCGAGCGGAAAGTGCCTCCCGCCGCGCTCGCCTCGGTCCGAGGGATCGCCACCGCGACCAGCTC
>JBGSMZ010000032.1:0-7624 GCA_041739845.1 Myxococcaceae bacterium | reverse complement strand
GCGCGATCGAAGCCTCAGCCAATGGAAGCGACCTTTACCGAAGAGGACGGTTCGAAAGTGAAGCTCTCTGCGGGGACTGGAGTCGTGAACCAAGACACCAATCGCCCAGTTCTTGAAAAATGCCTTTGGGCCGACGGACGCGCACAAAATCCAAGCGCACCTGCGCAGGGTGCGGAATCGCGTTTCGAAGGGAGATGTCCTGCCGGCGCTCGGCTTTGGTTCGTGGATCCTGACACCTTGAAGCCCTTCAGCGACGACCTTGGATATTCGCTCTTTGCCACCTACACACTCCTGCGCGCGCCAAATCTCCACCAGGACTTTCTGGGCCGCAACGGCGAGAGATTCACGGCCGTAGTGGTTGTCGAAGAGAGCGGTGGTTCCGGGACGTTTGTTAGCGTCGGAATCGTGTCCTCGGAAGACTCGGGGAAAAAGGGATCGAACCTGGAAACGCTCGGCGATCGCATCGCCGTCACTCGCCTGTCGTACCAAGACGCCGTTTTGACCGTGGACTATCTCGACAGAGGCGACGACCAGCCCATGTCGGCAAAACCAACGGTGCCAAGGAAAGCGCGCTACTCCGTCCGCAATGGCATGCTCACCAAAGTTGCAAAGTAGGGAAAGATTGGTCTGCTTGGCCCCTCACTGAGAGGATCAGCGAAGCGGACTAGGATTCTTCCTCCAGTCGCCCAGCGCGTTCCAGGTCCCCTCGCGCAGTCTCGGCGCGCGCGGCGGACTGGCGCCGCTCTTCGATATAGAAACCATCTGTCGCGCGATCGAATCGCCCAGTCGCATGCACGTCCGCCGTGGAAATGGCAGCGTGGCCAAAGCGGTGGGTGATTCGGTCGAGCGTCGCGTTGATGCGATTCTCGGCTGACTCCGCTTTGAAGGCGAACAGGTCTGCGGGTCCTCGATCGGGGGAGAAGTTGCTTACCGCTACCCCGGTCAGGCGAATCGGTTGCGGTCGCGGATGGTTCTCCAAAAGGCGGCGCACCGCCCTGTAGATTGCCTGCCCATCGTCGGTCGATGGTTCGAGTGAGCATTGGCGTGTCACTTGGCGAAAATCCGAAAACTTGAGAGTGAGTTGGACCGTGCGCCCACGCAGTCGGCAGGCGCGCAAGCGCCTGCCAACCTTGAGCGCGTGCTGGTGGACCGCAACCTGGAGTGCTCCGAGATCCGTGACGTCCTGAGGGAACGTTTCTTGAGCGCCGATGCTCTTGACCTGTCGATCGGTTGCGACGGGACGCACATCCTCTCCGAGCCCCAGTTGCCGTAGGCGCAGTCCTGATGCACCCAAATGCCGCCGCAACCATTCGGGTGAGCGATTGGTGAGGTCACCGATGGTGCGCACGCTTTCTCGAGCGAGATGGGCGAGCGTCTTGGGGCCAACGCCCCAGAGTCGCCAAACGGGCAGCGGTGCAAGGAATGCCTGCGCCGTTCCCGGTAGAACTTCCAGTTGACCATTGGGTTTTGCAAGGTCGGAAGCTATTTTTGCCACCAGCTTTACCTCAGCAATTCCGGCGGACGCAGGCAACCCAACCTCGTCCAAAATGCGCTTGCGAACCTTGGTTGCAATCGCTTGCGCGGTGCCGAACAAGGAGAGCGACGCGGTGACATCCAGAAATGCCTCGTCGAGCGAGAGTGCTTCGATTTCCGGAGTGACCGATTCGAAAATCCGAAATACCTCTTCACTGGCAGCCATGTAAGCGTTGAACCGCGGAGAAACAGCGATGGCGCCAGGCGCAATGCGCATCGCCCGCGCCATGGGCATCGCGCTTTGTATGCCGAGCTTTCGCGCCTCGTAGGACGCGGCGAGTACAACGCCCCGGGTTGGATGCCCTCCGACGATGATCGGTTTCCCGCGAAGCGCTGGGGTATCCCGCTGCTCGACGGAAGCGTAAAAGGCGTCCATGTCGACGTGAACAATCACGCGCTGCCGTGAAGTCACTGCCGTTTCTCGTGATTCGAGGATCGAAAAATGATCCGATAAATATCCGCCAGGGCTTGGGGGAGCGGCGCGGTGACATCGATGCGTTCACGCGTTTTGGGATGCGAAAAGACCAGGCGAGATGCATGGAGGAAGAAGCGTTCGAGACCGATCCATGCGGGCCCACCATAGAGCGCGTCCCCGAGGATCGGTGCACCTACTGCAGCGAGGTGCGCCCGTGCTTGGTGCATCAATCCCGTTTCGAGGATCAGAGCGACGGAAGCGTGGGCTCCATGACGAGCTTGGACGGTGAACCGGGTTCTCGCCGGGCGACCATCCGCAGAATGGCGCACGTGATCCCCGGCGTTCTCTAGCGGAATTTCGATGACTCCCGTGTCCGCCAGAGGTCCAACAGCAACCGCTGCATAGTGCTTTTCCATTTGTCCGCCGGCACTGAACTGTTTGCGGAGGGCCTCCCAAGTCGCGCGATCCCGCGCCGCAACAACGGCCCCGGATGTCAGCGTATCGAGGCGATGCGCGAGCCCGGCTTCTCGTGGGTCGTCACCGACGGTTTGCATCTCTGGGTAGCGTGCGACCAACGCATTGGCGAGGGTTCCGTTTTCGTTGGGTTTGAGCGGCAGGGTAGGGATACCCGAGGGCTTGTCCACGACAACCAGATGCGCGTCTTCCCAGAGGATGTGGAGCTTGGCGTCCGAAGGAAGGATCGCGCTCCCTGCATCGAGCGCTTCACGTTCCACTTCCACGCGTTGTTTATCGGAGACGAAACTGCCCTTGCGCGCACGCAATCCGTCCACCTTGACGGACCCCGCCTCCAACAATTTCTGGATAGAGCGACGCGAGACCAGGAGGCGACGCGAAAGAAACGTGTCGAGTCGGGACCCGGCGTCAGTCGCGTCGACCTCAAACTCCTGAGTCATTCGACGAGAGCCTCGTAAACCTCTTCGGCGGTCTGGAATCGATCCGCCGGGTCTTTTCGGATCAAGCGATGCGCGATCCACCCCAACGTGCGATCCGCGCGTTCATTGACCTCCAGCGCCTCCGGGGGCTCGGTCTCGAGAGCCTTCCGCCAAAGCTCGTAAGGTGAGCGGGCGCTGAAGGGAGCTCGCCCGGTGACGAGCTCGTAGAGGATAACTCCCAATGCATAGAGATCCGTTCGACTATCCAGCCGCTCACCGAGAATCTGCTCCGGGGCCATATATCGAATTGTGCCTACCAGACGTTCATCGCCACTGACGATTCCTTCTTCGGAGATGTACTTCGCAAGACCAAAGTCCATGAGCCGCACCGCCCGATCCTCATCGACCATGACGTTGCTCGGCTTCAAGTCTCGATGGATCAGACCGGCGCTGTGCACGTACGCCAGGGCCTTGCAAAGTTGAAGCATTGCATCTTTGAGTCGCCCCACGCGTTGGGGTCGATTCAGGTCAGCGAGTTCCTCCGCCGATGGACGCGCGGGGAGAGCGTCCACCGACGGAGCTTCAGGCTCCCTATTGAACGCGGCGCTACGGAGTCGAGGCGCGTCGTTCGCGTCGAACCCGGGTTCAGGGAGGAGAAATCGCAGGCTCGCGCTTCCATGCTCGCGCCTCTCCATTTCACCCACTTCGGAGGGGGCTTCGACCACGTACTTCGCGAGATCGAAGAGGGGTGTTTTCTGGGACGTCTCGGAATCCGAAGGCATGTTGGTTGCGCTTCCGTAGACGGTCTGCGCGTTGGCCGCGATGGCATGCGCGAGTGCGCTATCGCTTGTGAGGTCTTCATCGGAGAGCGAAAGGTATTGGCGCAGCATGAGACCCTCGACGAGTTCCATGACGAGGTAGGGGAACCCATGGAAGACGCCGGTGTCGTACACTTTGACGATGTTGGTGTGAGAGAGGCTTTGAAGAGTCTCGAATTCGCGCGCGAGGCGGCGCGAGGCCTTCGGATGCAGGTCGTGACCTCTTGAAAGGAGCTTAAGAGCCGCAAGCTCTCCGTTGCGCCGATCCAGCGCCCGGTAGACAGTTCCCGCCCCTCCGCTGCCTAAACGCTCGAGTACCGAATAGGGACCTATGACCTTGGGTGTCATCGCAATGTCGCGATCGTAGATCCAACGACGGCGGCTGTCGAAGGCTTCGGTGCGCGGCCGTTCCAAAGAGTTTCGACTCGACGCGATACCCCATTCGAGTAGGTTGGCGCGATGCTGCCTGAGCCGTGTGAAGATGCGCTCGCCGAACACGAACGCCGAGTTGCCGCTCGTCCGCTCCCGGCCCACATCGGCATCATCATGGACGGAAACGGTCGGTGGGCCAGAGCACGCTCTCAAGCGCGTCTAGAGGGTCATCGCCGAGGAAGCGACGCGGTCCGTGAAATCACCCGATGCGCGAGGCGCATTGGAATCAAAGCGTTGACGCTCTATGCATTCTCGTCCCAAAATTGGGCGCGCCCAGCGCGAGAGGTCGCAGGTCTCATGGCGCTGCTTGCGGATTTCCTTGAGAGCGAGCGATCTGAAATCCTCGACAACCAGATTCGCCTCAACGCAATCGGAGAACTCGATCGCCTTCCGCGCCTGGTGCGCACTCCTCTCGATGCGCTGCGGCGCGCGAGTTCGCGCCACCAAGGAATGGTGTTGACGCTGGCCCTCTCCTACGGGGGGCGCGAAGAAATCGTCTCCATGGCTCGGAAGATTGCCGACGGCGTGGCCGAAGGAAGGCTTTCACCTGGCGAAGTAGACGAAACGCTTGTCGCCGGCCTCCTCTGGACGAGCGACCTCCCGTGTCTCGATTTGGTGGTCCGCACGAGCGGTGAGCATCGCCTGAGCAATTTCCTGCTCTGGCAGAGCGCGTATGCGGAGCTCGTTTTCGTCGACAAGCAGTGGCCGGATTTTCATGCAAGCGACCTGTTGGGAGCAATCGCCACGTTTCAGGGACGCGATCGACGCTTTGGACTGACGGAGCAAGAGCCGCTGCGGCACGCTGCGCGATGACTTCCGCCAGCGCCAATCTGGTACTTCGAATAGTGAGTGCGCTGGTTTTGCTGCCCATTGTTCTGTTCGCGATCGCACGCGGAGGAATCGCTTTTGGCGTGCTCTTGGGCGTTGCCGCCGCAATCTGCGCGATGGAATACCAACAGATGGCAATCAAGCGCGTCACACCAGCTGGCGTTTTTGCGCTGCTGGCGGCGGGACTCGTACCGTTTGTGGCCAGTGGCTATCCCGATGCGGCGGCTACGGTGAGCGTCGTCGCCGCGGGAAGCGTCTTGTTCCTGGGCTGGACCTGGTACCTTTTCTCCGGAGACAATGCCGGTGGTCCAACGGCCTCGGCGCACCTCCTGACGTCCTTCGTCTACGGAGCATTTGGCCTCGCGTGCGTGGCGGCGATGCGAGGGACGACCGATGGAGCTTGGTGGGTCGTCGCCGCGTTGACGGTGACCTGGGGAAACGACACCGCCGCTTACGTCGGTGGACGATTGTTTGGTCGCCACAAGTTGTTTCCGACCGTCAGTCCCAACAAGACTTGGGAAGGATTCCTTTCGGGGTTTGCAGGAGCGTTTTGCTTGCTCCTGGTATTGCGCGCAGTCTTTGCAAAGTTCCTCACCCTCGGCGATTGCGGCATGCTCGCAGCGGTGGGAGGAATTCTGGGTCCTCTGGGAGACCTTTGTGAGTCGATGCTCAAGAGGTCGTTTGGCGTAAAGGATTCGGGTCGATCGATTCCTGGACACGGGGGAATGCTCGACCGCATCGACTCCCTTCTCTTCATAGCGCCGTGGGTGCTCTTCTATATTCGGAACGTGCGCACACTCCTTCCCCTTTAATCAGCATCCATTCGCCCCGAGACTGTTGCTAGAGTCCCTTTCGCTTCCCCATGACGGCTCTCCAAGACACAATCTACTTTGCAATATTCCTGGGCGTGCTCGTCACTGTTCACGAGGCGGGGCACTTTGTTTTCGCGAAGCTATGCGGGGTCAGGGTCGTCAAATTCTCCATTGGCTTTGGACCAAAGGTTTTCAGCTTCCATCGCGGTGAAACGGAATACCAGCTCGCGGCCCTGCCACTGGGTGGGTTCGTTGCAATGGCCGGGCAGAACCCAGGCGATGAGGTCAATGCAGTCGATAGCGGGCGAACGTTCCTCGGCGCGCCCTGGTACCAACGGTTCCTGATTGTCGGTGGAGGGCCGCTCTTTAACTTGGTGTTCCCGGTTTTTGCTTTCTTCTTTGCATTCCTGGGAACCCACTCGGCGATAGCTCCCAAGGTCCGATGGGTCGAGCCCAATTTTCCGGCGGCAGCCGCGGGCATCAAGGCAGGCGACACGGTGCTGCGCGTCGGCACGACGCCGATTCGATCATTCGATGAAATCCGGAGTGCGCTTGAGGCCAACCCCAAGGCTCCCGTCGACGTTACGGTTGCGCGCGATGGCAAGGAGCAGGTTCTTTCCGTGCTCCCGATGGCGACATTTGAGAACAACCCGCTCGAACGCGTCCAGCGTGGATTGCTTGGAATTTCGGCCGTCGGACGCCCGCCTCTTCTTGGAGTACTTCCAGGAGGCGCTGCCGAGAAAGCTGGGTTGCAATCCTTTGACAGGGTGTTCGCTGTCGATGGCAACCCCATTCGAGAGGAGTTGGACCTGCGCGTTGCGATCGCGCGCGCTGGGAAGATCGTTTCGATGGAGGTGCTGCGGAGCCATCTTCTTCCGATCGGGGGAGCGATGGTCGTCGTTCCCGAGATTGTTGCGGCGTCCGTTCCTAAGGGCGAGGGACTCGCTTGGAATGCGATTGGTATCGAAGCTGCCGACCTCTTGGCCTGGGACGTTATTCCTGGAAGTCCAGCAGCGGCTGCGGGAATCAGGCGAGGGGATCGGCTGCTTGCAATGGATGGGAAGCCGCTCACCTCCTGGTCCGCTTTTCAAATCCAACTTCGCGCCCTCAATCGCAAGCCCTTCACCCTTACCTGGATGAGCGGCGGCATCGAAAAGCAGGCCAGGGTCTCAGAAGGATTGGAAGAGCATCTCGATGACTTTAAGAATCGACGGCAAGTGAACGAATTGGGCATCCGGCCTCGGGCCGCCTACCTGGGAATATCGGATCCACTTGCGCCGCTCGTCAGTCCAGAGCGGATACTTGTGACGCTCGGACCAGCCGACGCGGCGATCGCGGCGATCAAGACGGTACCGGAGGCCATTGGGCAGATTGCAAGACTCTTCGCCAAGTTGTTCACGCGAGACATTTCGTTGGAGTCTTTGGGAGGGCCAATCTTGCTTTTCCAGGTCGCCTCCAAGAGCGCTGAAGCCGGAGTGGACGACTTTCTGCGGGCCATGGCGCTCGTCTCTGTGAACTTGGCGCTCGTGAACCTGTTGCCAATACCGATCCTCGATGGGTTTGGGCTCTTGGCGGCAGGTTGGGAAGGGATTCGGAGGCGACCCATTCCAGCCCGCGCGCGGGAAGTTGCGAACCTCATTGGGTTTGGAGTCTTGGCGCTCCTCGTCGTCTTGGTGTTCAAGAACGACATCACCAAGCTCTTCCGCTGAAGCTGTGTGGCTGTGCCTCGATAGTTCCTCTGCGACGCTCGATTTGGCGCTGGTCTCCGAATCCGGTGCATGCATCGAGGAAGCACGATTTGCGCCGCCGTTCCGATTGAGTGCGATTCTTCCAGAAGCAATCCTCACTTTGTTGGGGCCCACCCGGGCCATCGGCGACCTTGCGGGATTCGTA
>JBGSMZ010000004.1:0-33320 GCA_041739845.1 Myxococcaceae bacterium | reverse complement strand
CGCGCCGAAGCGGCGCTGGCTGCCGCCAAGGCCGAAGGCTCCGGCAGCCCGCGTCTGGCGGTCCTCTTGCGGCGTGATTTACAAGCTGGATCCCCAGATGTCTTGAGTGTCGCCGCCCAGGTTCTCGTTCCATTTGGCGGGGCGAGTCACCGGAGAGCAGCTCTGGCGCCGCTGGTTCTGGAGGCCGCTCGTGCCCGGGACGCCGTCGGCCAGATGTCCCTGGAGGCGAAGGTCATGCATCACGAGGCAGAGCACGAGCTGCACGCCCGCGAGATTGCACTCAAGGATGCCACCGGGCGTAACGAGCTGGCTACAGCCGAGGTAGCTCTTTCACGCCGAGCCTATGCGCTCGGCGAAACTTCTCTTTCCGAACGCCTGCTTACAGAAATCCGGACTGCGGACGCCTACCGCACCTACCGACTCGCCGGTATTGCCTACGCACGCGCGATTGCGCGGTTCAATCAAATCAACGGAGTGTTGCCATGACGTCCCCATTCAACGGCTGTTCGCTGAAAGGGCTGCGGCTTCTTTCCGTGCTCGGCGTCAGCCTCGTCCATGCCGCTGGTCCCCAAGACCAAACCATTCCCTTCAGCGCCGAACAGATGAACAGTCTCGGGATCACCCTCGTCGCTCCCCTGCCAGCCACTGCTGCCACCGGTGGCGAACTGACCGCACGCGTGATCGCCGATCCCGACGGAGAGTGGATCGTCGCCGCCCAATCCGACGGGGTCGTTGTGCGATTGCCGGTGTCGGAAGGCGACACCGTCGCCGCTGGCAGCGTTCTCGTGGAGCTCCGCAGCGCCGAAGCTCCCCAGATGGCCGCGGACCTGATTCAAGCCGAATCAGCGGCCCGACTGGCTGTGAGCGAACGCGATCGCGACCGCTCATTACATAGCGAGGGTATCATCGCTGCCCGGCGGGTGCAGTCGAGCGAGCAGATGGCCGCTCAGGCGGAGGCTCGTCTCGCCGCTGCGCGGATGCGCTTCAAGCTCATCGGCTTGAGTATGAGTGATGCTCGAGCGGGCCGGATGCTCGCACGGGCGCCAGCAGCCTCCACAGTGTTGGAACGCTTTGTCACCCTGGGGCAGCGCGTCAACGAAGCCGATCCGCTCTTGCGCCTGGTGGATGCGGACAAGTTGATGCTGGAACTGCAGGTTCCGGTCGCGAGCGCGGACTTCAAAGTGGGTGACAAGCTCGCGCTGCCCGATGGCCGAGCGGCCACTGTGAAGCAGACTGGCTGGGGCACCAATGCGATGGCGCAAACCGTCCGCGTGAGAGCCGCGCTCCCATCCGGGTCGTCCGGAGCGCGTCCCGGGCAATGGATGAAAGTCCAGCGCCTGATTGTGCTTTCAGCTGAGCACTCCGGGTGGATCGTTCCGGCCTCAGCGATAAGCCGCGACAGCGGAAATGCTTTCGTCTTCTTGCGGGTGCCTCAGGGTTTCCGCGCGGTGCCGGTCGAGGTGTTGGGGAGTCGTGATGGCAAGGCGACGGTTCAGGGGTCGCTCAGCGATCAAAGCCCAATCGCCGCCAGCGGCACGATTGCCATCAAGGGTGCTTGGCTCGGCCACGGGGGAATCCAATAGCGATGTTGATTGCACTGACTCGCGCCGCCCTGACCCGGCCTTCGCTGACCGTTCTCGCGACGCTGATTCTCATCGGCGCCGGCACGTACGCATTTCTCAATCTTCCGGTTGACGCCTTTCCTGACGTTTCCTCACCGCAGGTCAAAATCATCGTCAAGGTGGCGGGGATGACTCCGGAGGAAATGGAAACCCGGGTCACTACTCCCATTGAATTGGAGCTTCTGGGACTGCCTCAGCAAACGATGCTCCGCTCGACCACCAAGTACGGACTTTCCGACATCACGCTCGACTTTGCCGATGGCACCGACATCTATTGGGCGCGCAGCCAGGTGGCCGAGCGACTCAATGGGGTCTGGAACGCCCTGCCCGGGAACGTTACCGGCGGCTTGGCGCCTATCACCACCGCGCTTGGGGAAATGTACATGTTTACCGTCGATGGTCCGCAATCCCTCGCCGAGCGCCGCGAGGTACTGGACTGGATCGTGCGTCCAGCCTTGCGCACGGTGCAGGGGGTAGCGGACGTGAACTCCCTCGGCGGTCGAGTCACCAGCTACGAAGTCGTGCCAGACGCCGCGAAACTCGCGGCCGCGGGTGTTACCAGCGAAGTCTTGCGCCAGACGTTGGAGCGCTTCAACAGCAACGACGGTGCGGGCCGTATCGATGAGGGTGAAGAAGCGCTGCTGGTGCGCGTTCAGGGCAGACTGCGAACGGTAGACGACATCGGAAACCTCGTGGTGCGTGCTGAAGGCCAAGCGCTGGTGCGCGTGCGCGATGTGGCAGACGTCCGCGTCGGCGCGCTGACCCGCATGGGTGGTGTCACCAAGAACGGCGAGGGCGAGGTCGTAGAAGGACTGGTGCTCGGCCTTCGGGGAGCCAACGCCCGTACGCTCGTTGCGGGTGTGGAGGCCAAGCTCCAGGAACTCAAGCCGCTGCTCCCCAAGGGAATCGTGCTCTCGCCGTTCTACAACCGGGGAGAACTCGTCAACCGCGCCGTGCTCACGGTGGCCAAAGCCTTGATCGAGGCCGTCGCGCTGGTTTTGATCTTGCTCGTGCTCTTCCTCGGCAATCTGCGTGCAGCTCTCGTTGTCGCACTGGTGCTGCCCCTGTCCGCTCTATGGACTTTCATTCTTATGCGCGGCACTGGCCTCACCGCGAATCTGATGAGTCTGGGCGGCCTCGCCATTGCCATTGGCCTGCTGGTGGATGCTGCGGTGGTGGTGGTGGAGAACATCGTCGTTCACCTGCACGAGGCCGATCACGGCGGCGCCAAGCAAGATCGCAACAAGAACCGGCTGGTGCTCTACGCGGTGGAGGAAGTGATGGTTCCGGTGACGGCGGGCATGGCGATCATCGCCTTGGTCTTTGTGCCGCTGCTCGCCCTGCAAGGCTTGGAGGGCAAGCTCTTCGCCCCAGTGGCGCTCTCCATTCTCTACGCGCTTGCAGGGTCCCTTCTGCTCTCTATTACCGTGATCCCTTTGGCTGCCAAGTTGCTGCTGAAATTGAAAGGCCATGACGACCCCTGGCTTCCGCGGAAGATTTCTGCTGCCTACGAACCGCGACTTCGCTGGGCGCTGGCAAGGCCAGGCATCGTCGTCGGCAGCGCGCTCGGACTTTTGATCATCGCCGGAGCGCTCTACCTGCGCATCGGCAAGACCTTCATGCCGACGATGGATGAGGGGAGCTTCATCGTGCAGCTTGAAAAGTTGCCTTCGATCAACCTCGATTCGGCGCTCGCCATCGATACCGCATTTCAGAAGGCAGTCATGGCTCGCGTGCCGGAACTCCAACTGGCGGTGGCGCGCGCGGGCAGCGATGAAATTGGACTCGACCCGATGGGTCTCAACCAGACCGATGCCTTCTTTGCATTGAAGCCCAAGGCCGAGTGGCGCTTCGATACCAAGGAAGAAATCCAAGACGCCATCCGCGACGTGCTCAAGGACTTTCCCGGTGTCGCCTTCGCCTTCAACCAACCCATCGAGATGCGCGTATCCGAACTCATTCTCGGTGTGCGCGGGGACCTGGCCGTTCGCGTTTATGGGCCAGACCTCGACATACTCAACGCCAAGTCCGACGCGATTGCGACTGCGCTGCGCGGCATCAAAGGCGCCCAAGACGTGTACTACGTCTCCAATGAAGGCATGAACTACCTCCAAGCGGTACCGGACACCGATGCGCTCATGCGCTTTGGTCTCTCCGTTGATTCCTTCAGCGAACTTCTGCGCACCCAAATCGAAGGCGCGGAGGTGGGAATCATTCAGAGGGCTGGCCGTCGCTACCCGCTGATGCTTCGCGCTTCCGGGGCCGGGGAAACTCCTGAAATCCTTGCGGCTTTGCCTGTGCGACTGCCCAACGGGCAGCAAGTGAGCTTGAGTCAATTGGCGACCATCGAGCGCGTCGGAGGCCCAGTGCAAATCGCGCGTCAGCTCGGAGTGCGCAATGCGGTGGTGATCGCCAATGTGCGCGGCCGCGACCTGGTGGGCTTCGTGGAAGAAGCGCGCCGAACCATCGAGAAAGACGTGCCGCTTCCGGAGGGCTACCGCTTGAGCTGGGGCGGTCAGTTCGAGAACCAACAGCGCGCAGCCAAGCGTCTTGCGGCCGTGATTCCCCTCGCGCTCGCGCTCATCTTCTTCATTCTCTACAGCGTCTTCAACTCCCTGAAGCAGGCCGCACTGGTTGTGAGCAACATCCCCTTTGCGCTCATCGGCGGCATCATGGCGCTTTCGATTTCCGGCGAATACCTCTCCGTACCTGCCTCAGTGGGTTTCATTGCGTTGCTGGGCATTGCGGTCCTCAATGGGGTGGTGTTGGTGACTTACTTTAACCAACTGAGCGCCGCCGGCATGGCACTGAGCGAGGTCGTCGTCCATGGCGCGATGCGCCGTTTGCGCCCGGTAGTGCTCACCGCCAGCATGACGGCCATCGGCCTCATGCCGATGCTCTTTGCGACGGGACCTGGGTCAGAAATCCAAAAGCCCCTGGCGATTGTAGTCATCGGTGGCCTCGTCAGCAGCACCTTGCTGACGCTGGTGCTGCTTCCAATTCTCTACTTGCGCTTTGGAGGTAGCCCCACGCCGGCTCCCACCGTCGTCGAAGGCTGAGGCGTGCGCTGGGCCGCAAGCCACGACCCACAGGCAGCACATGGAGGCGCCGGGAATCTTCGGTGTCGCCGAACGCGCATCAAAGCCTGTGGACTTGGCTTCGCTCATGCCTGCACCGCGAGATTGGGCGCGTTCGAGTGCGGCCCATGCTCCGGCGGGCCCTGCTGGAAGGGTTCAGGTTCATCTCGCCGGTCAAACCGGAGGGCGCGTCTAACGAAGAGGGCCTCACCGCCTGGACGTAGACACGCGCTGCACCATTTCGCCGTTGCGGATGTGAATTTGTCTGACTTGCTCAATCTCGATACTAGTGGCTGTGCACACTTCCAAGGCCCGACTGCGGACAAGGTCCCGCGGCGGCTCGGCAGACCGGGCATAGTCTAAGAAACGCACGCCCCGGACATACAGGTAACTGGTTATCTATACAGGTAAAAGACTATGCCGTCGGTGTAACACGCCCTGGTATGGTGCCGCTGATCACGATGTGCTCATAGCACGACAACACTCTGTGCATGTTCTCCGCGTAACGATGGACTAGTTGTATTTCCATGATCTTGCCGCATCCGTTGAGATGCCCCATGGTATTACTTGTTTGGTTCCGGCTCGTCCGGCCTAACCCCAGGGTTCACTTCTTTCGAGCTGGGGCGTCCCTGGTTCGCACGGCGTGAGGAACCCCGGGGATCGGGTCAACGCAGCTGGACCTCCGGCTTAGGGTTTGACTCCTGGTGCTGCAAATTGTTGCAACCCTGCCACATACACCGCCTGTATTTTGATGGCGTCGAGTTGTTCTACGGGCGTGGTGTAGGGGTTGCGCGCCACCACCAGCAGGTCGGCCCACTTGCGCGGCTCCAGGCTGCCGGTCTGGTTTTGCAGGCGCAGTTGGTAGGCACCGTTGATCGTCATGGCGCGTAGCGCCTGCTGCACGTTGATACTCTGCTCCGGGTTGAGCAATTGGCCGGTGCTGGTGGCCCGGCTTATGGCCGTTTGCATCATGGAAAAACCCTCGGTTGGAAACATCGGACTATCGGCGTGCAAGGTAGGGTGCACGTCCTGTGCAAAGGCGGTGCGCACCGGCAGGATGTGCTGGGCGGCTTGGATGCCGACGATTTCGTTTGCCAGTGCATCGCCGTAGTACTTGATGTAATTAATGTGGAAGGACACGGTGACTCCGAGCTGGGCCATCTGCTCCAGGCTTTCCCGTGGCAGGAATAAGCCGTGCTCCATGCGCACCACCGGCGCGGCGCCTGGCAGTACGCCCGCCTTGGCGATGGCCTGCAGCACCTCACGGTTGGAGATGTCTCCCTCGCTGTGGATGGACACTTGCCAGCCTTGGGCGGTGTACTTGCGCAACTTGTCAATCAACGCCTGCTCTTCAATCATTGCCGCACCGTGGCTGCCCGGCTTGATGTGCAGCGTTCGCACCAACGGCGTGTCCAGGTACGGGGTACTGGTGTACATGGTGCCGGTGGTAGGTGATCCATCGTCCCAGAGCTTGATTCCCAGCACACGAAAATACGGGTTGTCGCTTTGCGCCGAGTCAGGCAGGTAACGCAACTCGTCTTCCCCAAGGTAAAAGAATTGGCGAATGCGCGGATGCAGGTGCTTCGATGCCGCCACGCGCGCCAGTATCGGCGGCACGCCGTAGCCCAGCGAGGCGACCGTGGTAAAGCCATTGGCCAGCAAGCCATCCAGCACGTTGACGTAGCGCTGATAAACCTTCCAGGGCGATTGAATGTTTGTCATGAGCGGCCCGGCGGCGCGGATCTCAGCCACAAAACCGGTGAGGTCGCCCTGGGCGCTGCGTTCGTAGTACGCACCGGAGCCCGGGTCTGGCGTTTCGCGTGTAATGTTCGCCTCCTCAAACGCCTTGGAGTTGGCCCAATAGGAGTGCATGGTTTGCGCCACCAGCACCAGCGGTTGGTCCGGGGCCATGGCGTCGAGCTCCTTGCGCGTGGGTATGCGCAAGTCCGGTGTGAGAATGGGGTCGAGCCCGAACGCGTACAACCACTGCCCCTTGGGTGCGGCGGCCACCGCCGCACCCAGCGCCTGCCAAACTTCGGCATTTGTCTTGTAGGTGAAGCCCGATAGATTCACCGCTCCATTAAACATGGCGCGGAGCGTGGGGTGTTCGTGTGCCCCCACAAAGCCGGGCATCAGGGTCTGGCCATGCAGGTCGATCATCTCGGTTTTTGGACCTTTAAGCTTCATCAAGTCCGCCACTTTGCCTACGGCAAGGATGATCCCGTCACGCACGGCGAGGGCTTCGGCCACTTCGTCATGCGCGTTGACGGTGAGCACCGGCCCGCCGTGAAAAATCAGTTCTGGCGCCGGGCTGCGAGTGCAAGCGCCAAACAGAGCTGCTGATAGAGCGCAGGTGGCCAGCAGACGGCTGCGGTATACAGGTAGAAGGGGGGTCAATAATTTCTCTGGAGATTGGCTCAAAATGGAGCTGCTGGAGGTCGCGAGAATTGGCTAAAAAGAAGGGTGCGTGTTAATTCAAGAAGTTAAACACCTTCCGCCGACTTCACGAAGGAAAAAGCGCCAACCCAGAACCGTTGACCACTTCCATTATGGTGGGGTGGCAACCACAGACACATCAACCTATCTCAACGCATTTGCAACCGTTAAGAGTGCTGCGGAAACATGCAAAGTCTGAAGCATCAAGGTAGGAATGGTATCAGAGAACCAGTGCCCGTGCCTTTTATGAACAACGTTCTATGGGCTGCAGCTCGATTCCGCTTTCCACGATCGAACCCCGTCCGCACATCTAACAATCCATCACGTCACCCCGCAAAAGTTATAGGTTTGAGAAGTCCGCCGTTTCCGGACCCTGCCACCTTCCCCTTGCGGACGAGTTCGATCTCTTTGTAGCCTGGCAAGGCATCTCCCTCATTGGGACCTGCCCTGCTGCTTGCAACTCCGCATCATGCTCAGTCGAAGATGCAGATTCATTGAAGAAAACGTTAAATGGTTCTTGCGATAGAAAGGCTGCTCCAGTGATCCAGGGATGTGCGGCAGTCTCATCTACTGGCTTGCCGGCTTAACAGCTGATTGAAAGACACAGTACTTGTTGTATAGGTAGGAAGTGCCGATATAGACGACGCCTGCGATGACTTGACTATGCCCAGCATGAACGCCCATCGCGCGGACCAGAACGATTAGTGTTACAAGGTTGGCGCAATACGCAATCAGGAATACGACAGCAAAGCGCACGAAGTCTGTCCTTCGTACCTGGGTGCTCCGAAAAGTAAAATGTCGATGAAGCAAGTACGCAAAAAACCAATCCAAGCATATATCCGATTACCTTACCGAGTTCGGGTGATAAACCGGCCAGATACATGCAAGCGAAGATGATCCCATAGCCTAACCCGCTATTAACGATACCAACCAGAATGAACCTAATGAATTGATTCATGCGGACCGCGTGGCCTTTACCCAGTACTGTCCACCCAAGGGTAGCCAGCCGAGTTTCGTTTCGAGCGGCAACAGTGCAGTTAGCGACGGCGGCACGAACAGGCAGTAGGCGCTGCGGCGCACGGGCAGCCCCGCACCTTCGAGCAAAGCCTTGAGTTCCGATGGTCTGAGGAGAACTGCATCTCGGTCATATGGGCAGTCGTTCACAATTCTCCGGGTGACCGGGTTAAACGGGTTGTGTTCGAAGATGACAACCATTCCGCCGAGGGATAGCCGTTGGTAGAGCGTCTTCATTACATCAGCGCGTTCCTTTGCCGGTATGTGGTGGAAGACGCCTGCGATGAAGATGACCTCGTATGGGTCGCCAGCATCGATATCGGCTTGTTCGGTGAAAAAGTCTACGCCAGGGTTCTCCTTTGATGCGATCTTCAAACTGGCGGAAGAGATGTCTGATCCAATGATCGTCGCTTGGGGAAAGGCCGCACGGAGGTAGGGAATATTACGTCCGATTCCGCAACCGTATTCAAGCAGTCGCTTCGGGGTAGTAGGAACCTCGCGTCGAAGGATATCAACCTTGTAGCGTGCAAAATAGGCCTCGCCTTCTGTGAAAAAGCCGGTGCTCTCACGTAGCAGGCTGTTGTAATTATCTGTGTAATCGTCGAAGTCAACGTTGTGCTTGTTCATCACATGAAATCTCCTCGTCAATGATGTAGCGCGGGCGGTTCTTTACCTCTTCGTAAATACCACCGACGTAGGCACCGATAATCCCCAAAACAATCAGATGAATCCCACTGAACATCAATAGCAAAACTACAATCGTCGCCCACCCGCTGGGGATTGAGTTGTTGGTAATAAACGCAACCACTGTCCACACAATCATGATGAAAGACAGTAAGGAAAATAGAACCCCAATAACGATGCCAAGTTGCAGGGGTTTGGTGCTAAACGAAAGAATGCCGGATGTGGCCAGTTGCAACATCTTCGAGAGTGAATACTTCGAATGGCCGCCAGCGCGCTTCCGTGCAACGTATTCAATGCCCGTCTGACGGAATCCGATCCACGTAAAGATTCCGCGGAGGAACATGTTGCGCTCGCTGAAGTCCGTCGATAGGAGCTTGGCCACCCGACCCGAGATCAGCCGGAAATCGGCCGCATTGGCGTTCATGGGAATGCGGGACAGCTTGGCAAGCAAGCGGTAGAAGATGTTTCCGGCCAACTTACGAAGAGGGTTGATGGCTTCCGTATCTCGACGAACAGTATATACGACCTCGAAGCCAAGGCGGAAGTTGTCAATGAGGTCCGGGATTAGTTCCGGCGGATGTTGCAGGTCACTGTCCATCATGACAATCGCGTCGGAATCAAGAGAGTTATCAATTCCTGCGACCAGTGACATCTGGTGTCCAAAGCGTGACGACAATGCAATGACCCTAGCACGCGGGTCACGCCTTGCGAGTGCACGCAGAACCGCGAGTGTGTTGTCAGTGCAGCGATCTACAACGTAGAGGACCTTCGCATCAACGTCAGCCAAGGACGCCAGCACCTCGCTCAGACGAGCATGGAATGCTTCAATAACTTCCTCTTCATTGTAGACGGGAGCTATCACTGTTAGCTTCATTCCTGGCATGGGCCCCCCCATTTCTTCAGCAGCGCAGTTGTCTTGCTAATGTCGGCATAGATCGACGGTACATCGTAACCGCGCCGGTTCGACAGGTCCGCTCTCTCGACGACGATGGAGTCGTGCAACCCGCGGACGGCGAGCTCTCGAGCAAGCAACTCACGCATCGTGACCGGCTGACCGCTGGCGACGTGGTAAACCTTGCCCGCTTCGCCGAAATCAGCTATGGTCAGCAATTGCGTAACGGCATCATCCGTCGGGACGTAATCCCTGACTGCTGAGAGCGGACCGACTTCGATCCTCACCCTCTCGCCACGGAGCAGCTCGTCAATTTGCCTATGCAAGCGTCCAATGAAAAGGCGCTCCGAGAGGCCAGGACCGACCAGATTGAAAAGGCGCGCCACCACAACGTTCACGCCACGGCTTGCGTGCACATAGGCAAGCTCAGTCTGCCAAGACTTGGTCATGCCATAGACCGATACCGGGCGCAAGACGCGGTCTTCGACGATCGGATTCTCTTCATCTGACACTGATCCGTATTCTGCAGCCGACCCGATCAACACGACGCGAATGGAAAGGCCTGAGTCTTCGACGACTTTAAGCATATGTCGGGTTGCAGTCACATTGACCGCATACGCATCGTCGAACTCGTTCGAAAACGTCGCTGCGAGGTGCATGATCAGGTCAGGCCGCGTGCGTTCGATAGCGCGTACGATCTGATCGTGGTTTCGCAGATCCAACGAATCGTTGTCATGGCCCCGGCTGGGAGCGAAGACAATAAAGTCACTCGGCTTTGCTCGTAGGCGCCCCATGAGCGCTTGCCCCAATGCACCGGTGGCTCCGGTGATCAGTACTCGCCTGCTCATTGGATGCCTAGGCGGGTGGCGAGAGCGTCGAAGTTCGCGTCAGCATATTCGTAGTCGTCCGGACGTCCAATGTCTAGCCAGTAACCTTCGAATGGCCGGATATCGACGCGCCGGTTAACTGCCAAACTGTCGATCATCAGGTTGTCAAACCCGTATTTCTGTCCGCGGGGCAATGCCTGGATTACGGAACGATTGATACAGGATATGCCCATGCTGACGTCAAAAGTGTATTCGGGCTTCTCCTGGAAGCCCTCGAGCCGTCCAGAAACGTCGTAGCGCAACACGCCGAAGTCAATCTTGACATGCCTCCGAAAGGCGGAAACTGAAATCTCACTGCCAGCGGCCACGTGGGCTTCGAAGAATGCCCGGTAATTGAGGTCGCAGAGAATATCGCCATTCATTACAAGAAACGACTCGGGCAGGTCCTCGATCAAGGTCAATGGGCCAATTGTGCTGAGCTCACCTTCTTCGAGCGAGTAATCGATGTGGACTCCTAAGCGCGAGCCGTCGCCGAAATAAGCCATGACCAACTGGGATAGGTGGTTAACCGCCAGCGTGATATGCGAAACACCAGCCTCACGAAGCTGCAGGATGATAATTTCCAGAATTGAGTACTTGCCACCCAGCGGAACCAGCGGTTTGGGAATTAACGTTGTATAAGGGCGAAGGCGTGTGCCTTTACCGCCAGCAAGAATAATAGCTCTCATCATGTTTCCATCACAGGTTGTAAAGCCAAGCTTTATATCGTGACAGATTCTCCGGCACTCGGAACCAATTAACCGTCTCCTTTAGCCCAGCATGAAGATCGTGAGCAGGGCGCCAATCTGTCAGTGTAGTAATCTTCTTGTTGTCGCCCATGAGGCGGAACACTTCCGATGCGTCAGGGCGCATGCGCTGTTCGTCGGTAACGATCTTCGCTTCGGGATTAAGTTCAGAAATCAGGAAGTTGGCTACGTCAGCTATCGTGTGCTCGACACCGGTCGCAATATTGACCTCCTCACCGATTGCCGCATCACACTCGGCTAGCGCGATAAAGCCGTCGACGGTGTCCGAGACGAAGTTGAAATCGCGCGTCGGGCTTAGGCTGCCAAGGTGCAGGCTCGTCGCGCCGGAAAGCAGCTGTGTGACTACGGTTGGAATCACCGCGCGCGCCGACTGCCGTGGCCCATAGGTATTGAAGGGCCTGGCAATAATCACCGGTGTCCCGAATGACCGAAAAAATGACTCCGCCAGTCGATCCGCGCCAATTTTTGTCGCGCTGTATGGCGACTGCCCTTGGAACGGGTGTAGTTCGTCGATCGGCGCGTACTGAGCAGTCCCATAAACCTCGGAGGTAGACGTCACGACGACCCGCTCGGTGCCGAAGCGCCGGGCGGCCTGCAGTACATTCAACGTGCCCTTGATGTTGGTATCGACGTACGAGTCCGGTGAGTGGTACGAGAAGGGGATGGCGATAAGCGCGGCCAGATGGAGCACAACATCGCACCCCTCCATCGCCTTGGCGACGCCATTGGGATCGCGTATGTCACCGGCAAAGACATCCAGCGCGCGCGCCTTCTCCGGCGGCAGGGTGTCAAGCCAACCCCAGCTGTTGAAGGAGTTGTAATAGACGAATGCTCGAACGTCGTGACCCCGCCTCATCAACTCCTCTGTCAAATGGCTACCAATAAAGCCATCTGCTCCAGTAACTAATATCTTCTTGCCTTCAAAATCCACAATCTTCTCCAAACAAACGATTTCAATTTGTGACTGGTTTCAACTGCATATCTATCACACGAAAATGTAGATTACGCATCTCTCCGGGTGGAAGGTCGATCCTTCCAGAATCAATTGCAAAACTCACGATCTGATTCTTCCCCGCCCCTAGCTCTATCGGCAAAGTCATAGACACAGGCGTGGCCGCAACAAAAGCGGAGTACTTGTGATCGCCAGCCAAGACCGTTAGCGTTCCACTTTTGTAAGATGCCACGGAAAAGGACAGGGATAGCGAGCGTGGTGCACTGCTCCAATTACGTATTTCGATCTCGCTTCGCCCCTGAGACCAGCGGAACGGTGTTCCTTGGGGGTTGTGTTCCAGCGAATAAAAACCATCCGTCCAAGACACGGTTGGCACATCAAGAAGAGCAATTTGTTGTCTCTCAAATTCTTTATCGCCGATGCTTTGCCGCAACCGAATCGTCACGTCATTGAGATCAAGAATCGCAAACCTCTGGTCAGCTCCAGGGAGAAGTTCTTTAGCTCCTGCAGCGATTAAAGAAGACAATATCTGCTCTCCATTGTCTGGATAACCGAAACGATCAATCCATATCACCCTAAACTTTGACAAAGACAATGCCTTAACCAATTCTGTCCCTTGCAAACCCTGGATCTGATCCTGCCAAGCACGGTGCCGTTGAGAGAACGAAGGCCAACTCCAATGAAGGCTCGAGGAAGCCAGATAGGCTTGGCCATGTGCATACGGCAGCATACGCCCCAGCCCACCGTCGGACGGGAATCGAGTAATTGGAAGCTGAAATACAAAGGCACCAGGAGGGACCAAGGCTTCAACCTGTTTGACGAGCGTCCGAAGCTGCGTAGTCTGACTTTCCTGATCAGGGCGTTGATTGCGTAAAAAAGCCAGATCAAGCAGCTGATCGTATAAGCTGAATAGGATCAGAGTTACTAACCCAGCGGAAAGCATCAGCTTCCTAAGGCGTGACGAGGCATGCCGGTAAACATTTTGCCACCACAACGCGATTGCGGACAATGCAAAAAAAGCGATGAAAACCGAAAACCTGCTATAAGTCCTGAATTCAGTAAAAGCCAAGTTGAAGATTGCACCCAAACCTCCAACGGTCGCAAACAAAACCACAAAAAGAGTGAGAGCCGCAATGGGTTTTATTGGTTTTAACTCTAGATCATCGCGAACTCGAACGAGTCTCAGTGAGACTATTATCAGAAACAGCAGACCGGCGGCGGCCATGGGGCCGAGTCGTGCAGTGGCATTTTCGTTCTCATTTGGAAACGCGGCGAGTTTATCGTGCTGCGCCCACTGACTAAAAAAGGGAAGTTTGTTCGCTTCGTTGGGCGCTAACATTTTTCGAATCTTGAGCCCATAGATTTCGGCCTCCGCCGATACCTTGTACGAGATGTCTGGCGGCTTACCATGGGAGTGCCAACTTAGAAAGCTGGGCGCTAAATTAATTGATGCGGCAACCAGAATAATGAGGCCAGCTAGAGTCGCCTCCTTGATTGGGCGCCAAGAACGTGTGCGCACCGATCCAAACCAGCCTGCAAAAGTCAGCAATAACAGAGTGAAAAAACTGAAATAAATATAATCGAAACCTTGAACGATTGCAGCCGCATAACCCACCCAACGAATCACTTTGGACATTGGGAGGTCGCAGCCTTGTGCAATCCAAATTGCCAACAGGCTTAATAAGGGGACGCAGTAATACACTAGTGAAATGTGCGCAACATTTCTTAACAAGGCAAAAGGAAGGACTGCATAAAGCAATCCGAGCACGGTAGCCAGCCACACTCTTACGCCAAGAAGACTCAAGGCGAAGGTTGCGGACCACGCCGTAAGTACAATAGAAAAAAGCCAGAAAACATTCAACACCACTCCGGCTTCGGGTGCGATTAATGAAATGACCTTCATGACAAACCAGTCAGTATGCGTCATGGAGGGGAATGCTGCCGCACTAAATGTAAAGGGAGCAGACAATGCAGGGATAGTGTAGGCCCATCCGTTATCAATCATGCCTTTAATTGGTACGGAGAACCAAATCGTATCCCCCCAGTAATTGAAAGGAACGCTTAAATCAATACTCAACAAACGAAGGCCAAAAGCGAATATGATTAAAAGCACCACAAGTTGCACGGCAAGATGGAAAATGAAATGCAAAGTATTGAAAGTTAGACATCGATTATGCAGTTGCACAGTCAAGCTCTCATTGGAATGTCGCGACCAACGGTCGGATATGGTGTGTTTCCGGCATTGAAAAATGCACCGCTGAGCGGTGTGACCACCCTTTGGGGCCATGCTACTTTACAAAGGGGAGGGCGTCACCCTATTTGTCAGAGTTAGTTCTTATCTGCCCCTATCCGTGACCTACCACCCAGCGTTGCCGCGCTATACAACGAACTGTCGGACTGCCGCCGACGCATCAGCCCAGGAAGTGTCCTTCCTGCTGACCACACCCACTTCATCAGCTCGACCGGAACCTCACCATGCTCAACCCGGTTGACGTTCTTTCTCAGTGACGACCGTTGCAAGGCTCCCTCACCAAGATTGAAGGTGAACGACACTGGTCAATGATGTCGGTAAAGCTGGGCTGGTCAAGCGCATGCAGGACATCCTCGAGCATCGCGGTGTAATCTTGCTCCAGAGCGGCCAATGAGTCACCGGTTGGGATGAGTTGCAGTTGAGCACTGGTTGCTGCGAAATAATCGGTATTTGTACCTTCAGCCTGATCATCCCGGCTGAGTGAAAACCATGGCTCAGCCATGCGTCATGCCTCGCTGACCGATTTGGCCATCCAGCTCGGCAACATGGCTCGCGCACTGCGCACAGCCTCCCATTCAGGTTCGGACAGTGTGGTGCGGAGTCGTGTGAGCGCCGCTGGTGCAGCCTCAGGACCCAGCCAATAGAATGCATGAATCGCCATGCCTGCCGGACGTTTGCCCAGCAATAACTGCCAGCGATTACCGTGCTTGAGCTCAATGCAACGATTGCCCAGTTGCAGTTTGCGGGATGGACCAGAGGTAAAAAATATTTCGCGCGTCGGTACCTGCGTGGTCAAACCCAGCGCATTGGCTTCAGCCGCACCATTGGCTACTACCGTCTCACCACCACTCGCTTCAATGGCCTGCATCGCTGACTCAGTTGAAGGGGGGGCGAGCGCCGAATCGACCTTGGCATGGTGCGGGCAGCAGACAAAACATTTTCGGCGAGATGGCTGATGGTGGCGACTCCTTTGTCAGAAGCATATGCCGTTATCTGACGAATCGCAAATTGGATGAGCGGCGTAAAGGTTGAGCGCGGGTAGGAGTTCCCTCCGCTGACCAATGCCGAAATGAAACTTGATTGATTCGTCCGCGCGCAAACCCTTTGTTTGTGAGGGTCCACGGATGTCCTTTGCGGACTTTGAGCCTTTTCGGCGCGCAAACAGAGCAGAAGACTATTGGGGCGGAGAGAGCAGAAGGTGGTCCAAAACAGGTCGGATGGTCGGGTGGCGGAGTCCGCAGGCTTCCGCACGAAGCCCCGCGTGTTTGCGGGATTCCGCAAAGAAGATGCCCAACGGAGAACCGTTGGGCATCTTCTTTGTGGAGGCGCCGGGAATCGAACCCGGGTCCGGAAACCGTTGGCTTCTGGTCACTACGCGCGTAGCCACAAGATTTGGTGCCGCTCGTCAACCTCCCTTGGGCAGGATGATGGCGAGCCGTCCTAGTACCAGCATCTCGCTCTCGTCCGCCTAGACGCGTTCGAAAGCCAGACCTGCATCGATGACAGCCTTCCCTCGCTTCACAGGTCAGAAAGCGAGGAGGCCGTGCGTTGCCGTTTTTTAGGCGGCGAGCGCAAGCTCAACGTTGTCGTTGGCTTTTATGGATTGCTCACTTGGATTTACGAGTGTGGTGTGCCCACTCGGCGCGCGACCAGGAACCGCTCATGTCCCCGTCGAAACCTTGTCGCCCCCGTTTTGAAAGAACCAAGGGAGAAGATACACCATTGCTGCATGATTGCCACGCGGTCGGGAGCGAAGCGCTTGAATGGTCCCCATCGGTGGAGGCCCGCCTTCCGCTGCGCACAGCGTCAATCAGCGCTGCGTGACAGCCTCGTGACCGCGCTCGCATAGAGCCTTGGTCCCATGCGCACCTTCACGTCGGTCATACGCCTTGTCCTCGGCTTTCTTATGCTGGCCGTGACTTCGGTCGTCTTTCTTCCACTGTTCTTGCTGCTGCTCCCATCGCGCATGCTTCGCCTGAAGCTCGCAAACCTCTATGGAAAAATAGTGGGTCGAACCGTGGTCGCCCTCGCCGGGGTGCGACCGCAAATCGACTACCCCAAGAAAATTGGAGCGTCGATGCCGGCCATTTACTTGGTCAACCACACCTCCGCGCTCGATGTATTCCTATGCGTGTGGCTCGCACCGTTCGGCTGCTGCGGAATCTTCAAAAAGGAGATTTTACGAACGCCGTTCTTTGGGCAAATCGCTGCCATCTCTGGGCACTTGCTCATCGACCGAGAGAACCACACGCGCGCCATCGGAGCGTTTACGGATGTCGCGGACCTGATGCGAAGGCACCGACTCGGAGCGCTGGTGTTCCCCGAAGGCACCCGCAGTAAGGATGGTCGTATCCAGCCCTTGAAGAAAGGCTTTGTCCATCTCGCCATTGCAACCCGGCTCCCGGTGGTGCCAATCGTCATCCAAGGTGCGCACAAGAATTGGAAAAAGGGCGAGTTTTTCAACTTCCAGGCGATGGATCTGCCAATTCGCGTACTCGATCCCATCGACACCACGAACTGGTCGGAAGCTACCGCCGCCGAACATGCCACCCTCCTCCACAGCATCTATGCTGAGAATCTTCCAGAAGACCAACGACCACTTCAAGAAATGCAGCAAGCGCTCGCATGAGCACTGAATCTCCGAAGCGGCAACTGCGCGCGCTCGGCCTCAAACCGAAGGAAAGCTGGGGACAGAACTTCCTCGCGGATTCCAACGCGTTGGGATCCATCGCGCTGGCTGCCCGCCTCAGCGCAACTGACGTGTGCGTTGAGCTTGGCGCTGGACTCGGCCATCTCACCCGCGCCCTCAGCGGAACCGGTGCGCGCGTCATCGCCGTAGAGAGGGATCGGGATCTCGCGTCGGCGCTCAAGGCGCAATCGATCCCCGGTGTTGAGGTCATCGAGGCCAACGCCGCCACGCTTCAGTTCGCGGCGCAGGCGGGCGTCACCGACGCAATCGTCGTTGGCAACCTCCCCTACCATCTCACCAGTCCCATCCTCTTTTCAGTGCTCGACCAGCGCGACACCGTTCGCCGCGCGGTTTTCACGGTGCAGCGGGAAGTCGCCCTCAGGCTCGCCGCATCGGAGGGGGGCCGCGCGTATGGATTGCTGACGGTCTTGTTGGGCCTATGGTTTGAAATTGAACACTGTCGGGACTTGGCACCGGGGCTCTTCTTCCCAGTTCCAAAAGTGTGGTCCTCCGTCATTCGCCTTGAACGCAGAACGGTACCGAGGGCCCAGGTGGAGAATCCGATGCGGTTTAAGCAAATCGTGAAAGCATCGTTTGGACAGCGACGAAAGACCCTCGCCAATGCGCTCCGCGGTGGCCAATCGGAAGCCTTGCGCTTCGATGTCGCAACCGCGTTGCAAGCTGCGGGCATCGATGGAAGGCGGCGCGCCGAGACCCTCGCGATTGAAGAATTTGCAGCGCTCGAGCGCGCCGTCGCTGCGCAACCGAGGAGCGACGCCTAATCCTGGGCGCCCCCGGATTTCCTGGCGTCGCTCGCGACGACCGACGCTCCGCAGCCATCGCAATGGAGCCGAACAGGCCAGCCACCTTGCTTGTTCTTGACCGCTACCGGTGCTCCGCATTTCGGACAGGAGAGGGACTGGTTGCCGACGACCATGACGGATTTCCGGAACGTCAGCACCGCGACCAATGGAACAGCGATCAAGAATCCGAGGATTCCAAAAAGGTGCATCAAGGGCGTCAGGGTGACGACTGCCGATACTGCTGCGGCAATCGCGGTACGCAACAGCGTTCGCCCAATGCGCCTCGGAAGAGGGAGGTGAAGCATCCGAAGCGTCGCCATGGTTCGCGCACGCTCAGAATCCATCAATCCTACCTGCACTGGGGTCTCATCACCGATCATGGCGTCCTAGCGTACCAAGAGAAGCGCCGAATCGGATCGGGCCACGGTTTCCACGAGCCTTCGCAGCGCTGTTTCCCGGTTCGCTCCGGTCAGCACCACGTCGCCACCGGAGGGAAATTCCTCACTCTCATCGACCCAAGCCTGAACGACCTCTCCGCTCGCCTTTGCGCCTTGGAGGTGTACGCGGATGTGAATGCGAAAGGTGGGATCGCGCCCCGGTGCCGCAAGGATTGGTGAAATGGTGACAGCGGTGACCGTGCCCTCGAGGCGTGAAGGACTAGAATCCCCTCCCAGCAGTCCTCGACGGGCGTAGTTCTCACGAAAGGCCGCGGTGAGGTAGGCCTCCACGTTGGCCTCCGCCGTGCGGTTGACAAACATGGGAATCGCAACCGCCGACTGGCCCGGGGGAAGTTTGCCATTCGCGGCGAACCGATAGCCGCAAGCGGATAGCGCCAGCGCAACTCCCAGGAGGATCGCAGTTGCCCAGCGCCGCATCAGACCACGAAGTTGACGAGGCGATGGGGGACGAACACCAGGCGCTTGACCACTTTGCCACGAAGGGCGCTTTGAATCTTTTGGTCGCCCTCCGCGATGGCACGAACCTCCGCTTCGGTGGCCGTCCGTGGGGCCAAGACTTCGGCGCGCAACTTTCCCATTACCTGCACCGCGTAGGGAACCACATCATCTACCACCAGCGAGGGGTCGAACGTCGGCCATGCCTGCTCTTCGAGCGGAACGGTTGCGCCATAGGCCTGCGCAATTTCATTGGCAAAGTGCGGCGCAAACGGAAGGAGAAGCTGGGAAACAATGCGTACGGAAGATTGGATTTGTTCGACTTCACCGGGCTGGTGAGGGTCCTTGATGGCGATGACCGCATTGACCATCTCCATAATTGCGGAAATGGCGGTGTTGAACGAAAAGCGATCGATGGCTTCGGTCACTCGCTTGATCGTTTTGTGGGAAGTCCGCCGAAGCTCCTGCGCGCGCGCAGACGGCGAATCCACGTCCACAACAGGCGCACCCTCCGCTGGCGCAAACGCGCGTGCGAGATTCCACACCCGCCGCAAGAAGCGCAGCGCACCTTCGACCTGCTCATCGCTCCAGCTAAAGTCGCGCTCAGGGGGACCAGCGAAGAGCACATAGATTCTCGCTGCGTCGGCACCTACGCGATTGACCAAATCCGTCGAAGGGACCGCGTTGCCCCAGCGCTTCGACATCTTCCGCCCGTCAGCTCCATTGACAATGCCTTGGGTGACGAGCTTTCGCACCGGCTCATCGACATTCACCAAACCAAGTTCATGCATCACCCGCGTCCAGAAGCGGAAATACAGAAGGTGCATGACTCCGTGTTCAGGACCACCGATGTAGAGGTCGACGGGAAGGAAGCGCTTGGTGACCGCCAAATCGACTGGAGCCTTGTCGTGTGTGGGGCACAAGTACCGGGCGAAGTACCAAGACGAGTCCACGAAGGTGTCCATCGTCTCGACTTCGCGCTTCGCGGCGCCTCCGCAGCGAGGGCACTTCACATCAACCCACGACGGGACTTTGGCAAGCGGCGGTTCCCCTTTCCCGGTGAGCACTTTTTCCGTCTCAATCTCCGGGAGTTTGATCGGCAGGTCTTCATAGGGAACGGAAATGCCCTCTCGCGAGGGATCGCAATGGTCGCAATAAACAATGGGGATGGGCGTTCCCCAGTAGCGCTGACGAGAAAAGCCCCAATCCTTCTGCCGCCAAGTCACCGCGAGCTTGCCTTGACCTCTTGCGGAAAGGGTCGCGGCAATTTCGCTCCGCGCCAGCGCTGAGGTCTTTCCTGAATACTCTTGGGAGTCCATCAGGATTCCCTCTTCGGTGTAGGGAGCACCTTCGGGTTCCGTGCTGCCATCTCCGGGAGCCACCACGCGGCGAATCGGAAGATCGAACTTCGCAGCGAATGCAAAATCGCGGCTGTCGTGGGCGGGGACACCCATTACTGCACCGGTGCCGTAGTCACTCAATACGAAGTTCGCGACCCAGACCGGGATGCGCGCTCCGCTGAGCGGATGAACGGCATACGCTCCGGTGAAGAGCCCTTCCTTCACAGCGCCCTCGGCAGTCCGCTCCGCTTTGGATTGGGCTTCTGCCGCCGCAACGAAGGCGCGGACAGCCGGACGCTGCGCATCGGTGGCGAGGCGAATCGCCCGCGAGTCCGGCGCAACGACGACGAAGGTGCATCCATAAATCGTGTCGAGGCGGGTCGTAAAGACGCGAATGGGTTCGTCCCCGGCCACGGCGAAATCAATTTCGGCACCGTCGCTCCGCCCGATCCAATTGCGTTGCGCAGCGATAATGCGCTCTGGCCAATCCGGAAGGTCGTCCAGTGCGTCGAGCAGCACCTGAGAATACTTGGTGATGCGAAACGCCCACTCCGGCATTTCTCTGTCGACGACGCGGGAGTCGCAGCGCTCGCAGCATCCGTCCGCTACCTGTTCGTTGGCGATGACCGTAAAACACGGGTGCGATCCATCGACGGATTCGCCGCACCAGTTCACGCGAGAAAAGCGCCGGTAGACGAGGCCCATCTCGCGCATCTTCAGAAAGAACCATTGGTTCCAGCGGTAGTAAGCTGGTTCTGAAGTGTTGACCTCAAGCTCCCAGTCGTAGGAATACCCGAGCGCGAGCATGGCGGCTTTAATCGTGCCGATATTTTCTTGGGTCCGCTTCGCCGGGTGGACGCCGTCTTTAATCGCTGCGTTTTCCGCAGGAAGCCCAAAGGCATCCCATCCCATGGGATGCACGACTTCGAAGCCGTGCATCTTCTGGTACCTGGCGATGACGTCGCCGAGCATATAATTGCGCACATGCCCCATGTGCAACGCCCCCGATGGATAGGGGAGCATTTCGAGGACGTACCATTTGGGAGCCTCGGGCCGTTTCCCGAGGCGGAAAGTCTCTTGTTCGGCCCAAATAGTTTGCCACTTCGCCTCGATCTCCGCTGGCGCGTACTTTTCCTGCATCATGGTGCGAGAGCTTCTACGGGAACGGGAGTGGTGCAGCAAATCAAGCGTCGTCAGGGAGGCCGACGAGTTGGAGGAGCTCGGTGAGCTCCTCGATGCGCGAATCGCCAGGGAAGCGCATTCCAACAAAAGAACAACCCGCGTTGGCGGCGGATTCTCGATCGAATCGCGAATCACCGATCATCCAACTCTGCGCAGGTGAGACGCGGAGGCGCCGACAGGCGTCGACGAGCATGTCTGGAGCGGGCTTCGGCAAGAGCTGCGCGCTGGGGGATTCTCGAATCGGGAAATATTTCTCCAACGAAGCGTGCTGAAGAATTTTGGTAGCCGTCGGCTCGCGGGTATTCGTAACGAGGGCAATCTTCCAGTTCGCTTTGCACAAACGCGCAAGCACAGTGTGCGCCCAAGGGTCCACTGAAACGGCGCTCAAGTGATTGACGAATGCGCGGTCGTAGAACGCATCGAGTTCTTCCACCGAACAGTCGAAGCCGAAGCATCCGATGTCTGCTTGTGTTCCTTGGCCGAAGGTTGGATCAAACTCTTCCCGCGAAACGGCGCGCCCGCGAAAGGCGGTCCCTGCGGCCTCCACGGCTCCAAACCAGGCGGCGACGCTTGAGACCAATACGCCATCGAGGTCAAAGAGAAGTGCTGCCGGTGGGCGATGCATGGCAAGGGACCTAGCGCAATCGAGAGGGGTTCATCCATTGGCAACGGCAAAAAATGCTGTTGACCGAAGTGCGGCGGAACAGATTAAGGGCCCCCTGTGAGCCGAATTCTTGTTGTCGATGACGAAGCCAACCTTCGAAAAATCTTGGCCGCCGTCCTGCGGAAGGATGGCTACGAGGTCGCCGTGGCCGAAGACGGCGCTTCGGCCGTCGAAGAGCTCGAGCGCAATGGAGCGAATGTCGTCGTCACCGACCTCGTGATGCCCAAGGTCAGTGGCATGGACCTGCTGGCACACGTTCGGGACAAGTACCCAAACGTCCCCGTCATCATCATCACCGCACATGGGAGCGTCGATTCCGCAGTGGAAGCGATCAAGCTCGGCGCCTTCGACTACATCACCAAGCCTTTTGAAAATGCCGAAATCCGCGCCGTCATTGCGAAGGCCGCTCGAACCAATGAGGCCGCCCATGCGACCTTTACGCGTGACGGCAAAGGACGCCTTGCGATCATCGGAACGAGTCCTCAAATTCAGCACGTCTTCAAGATCATCGATCGGGTTGCAGATACGCCCTCCACCGTTCTCATCAGCGGAGAATCAGGAACGGGGAAAGAGCTCGTCGCTGCGGCTTTGCACGAAGGGTCATCGCGGCGTGCGCGACCGCTCATCAAGATTAGCTGTGCCGCCATTCCCAAAGACCTCATGGAGTCGGAACTGTTCGGCTACGAACGCGGTGCCTTTACCGGTGCGGTGACTTCCAAACCTGGTCGCTTTGAACTTGCAGATAGCGGGACGCTCTTTCTCGACGAAATTGGCGAGGTCCCTCTTGAAATGCAGGTGAAGCTTTTGCGCGCGCTTCAGGAGAGCGAGTTCGAGCGCGTCGGCGGCATCAAGACGACGAAGGTCGATGTCCGGTTAATCGCCGCAACCAATCGCAACCTCGAGGAAGAAATCGAGGCCGGGCGGTTTCGCAAGGACCTGTTCTACCGGTTGAATGTGGTGCCCCTCCACCTCCCTCCGCTTCGAGAGAGAATCGACGACATCGCTCCTTTGGCATCCCACTTCATCGAGAGATACAACGCGAAGCTCAACAAGAAAATCGAAGGGATTTCCCCAGAGGCTCTCGATTTGCTCCGCGCCTACCCCTGGCCCGGCAACATCCGCGAACTTGAAAACCTGATGGAGCGCGTCCTGCTTTTTGCGGACGGCCCCACGATAGAATCCCGCGATTTGCCGGAAGCCGTTCGGGTTGGAGCTTCCGAAGCCCACGAAGGCTCCGTGACGATTCATGCGGAACCAGGAGAAACTCCGCTCAAAGACCTCGTGCGCCAGCGACAAGCCGAAATCGAACGAAGCTTCATCAAGAAGGCGCTCGAAAAGACCGAGGGGAACGTTACCCGCGCCGCAAAACTCCTCCAAATCAGTCGCAAGTCGCTCCAGACCAAGATGAAGGAACTGGGACTCCGCGAGGAAGCGCCAGCGCCATTGGATTGAGGCGTCGTCGCTACGCTTCGACGCTTTCCAAGAACGCACGCGACTTGAGTTCGCGCCGCAGGTGGTAGCTGATGAACCCCGAGAGCGTCTCCCGCGCAGTGCGAAGCACTTGCGGCGAGGAGACTTCGACGGAGCCGTCTTGCGCCGTCGTCAATGCCTGGAGGACTGCGGGAGAGACCTGAGCGGCCCGGGGTGCCCGAAACGCGCAGTTGTCGCAAACCACGCCTCCATGCGATGGATCGAAGCGGGGATGCGATCCCGGAGCGCGCCCGCAGATAGAGCAACGGGCGACGCTCGGCATCAAACCGACATGCCGAAGCGCGGAGAGCTCGAAGCGCAGCGTCTGCGGAGCCCCGGCGCTGGCGCAGAGCGACTCCAAGTGCGTCGCGAGGCATTCGAAAAGTTCGGACTGCGGTGCCTGTTCCCGCGCGAGCTCGCGGGAAAGCTCCAACGCGTAGAGCGCGCGCGCGAGCGTAGGGAGGTTCGCGCGGAGCTGATGAAACGATTCAATGACTTCAGCTCCATCGAGCCGAAGCATTGCGGAGCTCCGTTCGGCAAGGTGCACCGCGAGGAGCGTGCAGGGTTCCAGTTTGCCCTGAAAGCGGCGCCGCGATTTTCTCGCACCAGCGGCGAAGGCGGATACCCGGCCGCGGTCCCGCGTAAGGAGCTGCACAACCTTGTCGGCGTCGCCGTAGTCGATTGCACTGAGGACGATCGCCCTATCTTGAAACCGCTCCACCCAAGGACTCCGCAATCATCGCGCATGGTGAACCAACGCCGGACCTTCTACTCGATGGCATCGCGCAACTTGCGGCATTCGTCCTTGGTCTTGTCGTCCTTCGCTTTCTCCGCGCAAAGGTCGTATTCCTTGCGCGCCTCTTCAAAATGGTGCCTAGCCGCAAGGCACTTGCCTTTGTGAAGGTAGCCTTCGGGGCGCTCAGAGCACTTTTCCCGGAGGGTGTCGTATTGTCGGCAAGCTTCGGCCTCATTGCCTACTGCGCGGTAGACTTCGCCGAGCTGAATGTAGGCAAGGCAGAAACCTGAATTGAGCGTTCGCGCTGCCTCGAGCTGCTGAATCGCTCTCTCGAAGTCGCCCTTCTTGTAGAAAGTCCAACCCAAATTGGCGCGCGCCAAGAAGGGCGTTGCATAGGTTGGCTCGGAAAGGGCGCGCTCATAGTGGCTAATTGCTTGGTCGTACTCCTTCAAGTCGAGGTAGGCGTTTCCGAGGCTCACTTCCGCCTCTGGATAGGGTTGCCGCAGCGCGATGGCCTTGGTGTAGTAGCCCATGGCTTCCTGGATGCGTCCGAAGGAGTGCTGCATCAAGATGCCCTTGAGCACCAGTGCCTCTGGAAAGTCCGGATTCAACTTCAGCGCTTCGTTCACTTCCTTGAGCGACGTCGGTGGAGCAGAGACCACGGTACGCACCGCGATGTCGTAGTGGATTTGTGCGCTCTCCCGGTTTTGGGTGGCAGCCGCCGTCGCACAAGCCGCCGTCGCGCAAGCTGCTGCCGCGAGGGTTGCTACCAGCAGCGATGAGGAGGGCGTTCGAAGCAAGGAATTATTTCGCTTCGAGCGTGAATTCTTGGGTCGAGTCGCCCGTATCGGCGGCTGTTCGCAAGAAAGTAATCAGCTGCTTGGTCACGTTCATTTGACCGCTGGTTTGCGTTCCCTCTCCAATGATGATCTTGAAGTAGAAACTCTTGGAAGAACTCTTGGGGCTGCCTGCATGCTCCAGTCGCTTCGTCGCTCGCATCGAGATGGCGTTCAGTCCTAAGCGCAGTGCCGGGGTGATTTCGACAGCCACCATCGACTCCGAACTTCGAACCGTGCGGAAGGGATTTCCATTGATGGAAATCTCCACATCATACTCGGCCATACCGGGAACACTTTGGTCCGTTACAAGGAAGTAGTGCCGTGTCAGCATGGTCGGGGGCTTGACTTCATCCCGAGTGATTTTCTTGATTACATACCCGGGTGCGTCGATGAGGACGTTGCCCTGGGCATCGAGTTGAACTTTGACTTTCTCGAAGGTTGCGTTGGTCATCCCATCCACTCTCGTCCCATTGATCGAGACATGAATCCCTCCGCCTTCAATTTCTCGCGTCTGCGCTTGCACATGTGTTGCAAACAGGGCGGTCACTCCAAGGAACATCGCTTGTTGAATTCGCTTCACAGTTTTCACCTCAGGAATCGTCGGAAATTATTTTTCGGGTCTTTGACGCCACCAACGGTCGCCGAATCTACCACGACTAGGGCGGAACGACTGCATTCCAGACCTCAGCAAACTATCGCGCATGACTGACGGACGACCCAACGATCGGGGAGGCGGCCACGCATTCACTGTGGCGACCGGAATCCTCGTATCGAGAATTTTTGGCTTCCTGCGCCAATGGATCTTCGCGCGCTACTTGGGAAACAGCGGTGCTGCCGCCGCGTTCGCTGCGGCGACGCGAATTCCCAACGTCCTCCAGAATCTCCTCGGAGAAGGAAGTCTCTCCGCTTCGTTCATTCCCGCCTACACCGGCCTTCGCACGCAGGGAAAGGACGCGGAAGCGAGCGCGCTCGCCGGAACAGTCTTTGGTTTGCTGTCGCTCGTCGTCGGCGTCATCGTCGCGTTGGGAGTTTCCTTCGCAGGGCCATTGGTGAACGCCTTGGCACCTGGGTTTTCGGGTCATGAGCGGGAACTCACCATCGCCCTCGTCCGACTCACCTTTCCAGCCACAGGATTCTTGGTAGGGAGTGCATGGTGCCTTGGCATTCTCAATAGCCATCGCCAATTTCGGTTGCCGTATTTGGCGCCGGTCGCTTGGAACGTCGTCATCATCGCGGCACTCCTGGCTTTTCGTCACCGGGACCAGGCGTCTCTCATTCGGTTGGTAGGAATCGCCTACGTGGCTGGTTGCGTTCTCCAGTTTGGGATCCAGCTTCCGGCGTCGCTTCGGGCACTTCGTACATTCTTTCCATGGGCCAACGTTCGAACGCCAGCGGTGAAACAGGTCATTCGCGGATTTCTTCCGACCGTTTTGACGCGCGGAGTCGTGCAAGTAAGCGCTTGGGTCGACCTCATTCTCGCGTCACTGACGACGAGTGCCGCGGTTTCGGCGATGAACTACGTTCAAGCCATCGCGATGCTCCCGGTAAGCCTCTTTGGGATGGCTATCGCCGCCGCGGAGCTCCCGGAGCTTTCGGCGGAGGTCGCCCGCGGTGAACTGGCCGGTCGAGAAGCGGTAGTGAGCGCTCGCCTCCAGATCGCGTTGGAGCGGATGTCATTTTTCATTGCCCCATCGGCAGTTGCGTTTCTGCTGCTGGGTGAATGTTTGAGCGGTTTGCTGTTGGAATCCAATCGCTATGGTCCCAACGATTCGCGGTTTGCGTGGTATTTTCTCATCGGTTGCGGCCTTGCACTTCCGGCTCAAACTGCGGGGCGCCTCTACGCATCGGCTTTCTACGCGTTTGGCGACACCAAAACGCCGCTCCGGTTTGCTGCCGTGCGCGTCGCCGTCGGTGTCGTCATCGGCACCTATGCAGTCCTCATTTTGCCGGATCAACTCGCCTTTCCAAAAGAGTTGGGGGCCGTTTTCCTTACAGCTACAACGGGCTGCACGGCGTGGCTCGAGTGGTTCTTGCTCCGTCGCGCGCTCGCGCTCCAGAAAGGAGTAATCGCCGCCGTTCCTCGCTTAGGGCGAACGTACGGCGCCGCACTCACCGCTGGGGTCGTGGCGATTGGAATCAAGGTGATCATGGGAGCTGCGTTCGGTACGAAGACGCTCACCATTTGGGGGGGAGGTTTCCTCTCACCGCCGCAGTTGCCGTCGATCCCGGCCAACCTACTGATTCTCGGAGGATTTTGCATCACTTATGGGGGGGTTGCGCTAGGCTTGCAAGTTCGTCATGCGCAACTACTCTTCAGGTGGTTTCTGAAGCCTAGGGGGAGTAAATCTCGGTAGTTAAATCCTGCCATTTGAATTGTTCCGGCGAATCCCTCGTCGAAGAGATTCTGTAGAGGTTCTTAAGCTTTCAAGAGGAAACCAAAAGCATCATCTGTCGTAGAAGCAGCAACGAGTCTCAGTGGGCATAGGGTCCGCTGGCCGCTCATAGGTACGAAACGTAGGAATCTGAAAGGGAAGCACCCATGAAGGTAAACAAGGGAGTTTTGGTAGCGTCTGCCGTTGCATCATTGTTTGCGACTTCTGCACTCGCAGAAGGCGGCGCCAAGAAGGACGCAAAGGCGGCCGGCGAAGTGAAGTGCTCGGGCGTCAACGAATGCAAGGGCAAGGGCGGCTGCGCTTCTGCCGAGAACGCTTGCAAAGGCGAGAATGGCTGTAAAGGCAAGGGTTGGATGCAGATGAACGAGAAGGATTGCAAGGCCAAGGGCGGCAAGATCGTCGCCGCGAAGTAAGGTTGCAACCGACAATGGCACTCGGCTTCGGCGTCGGGCTTCGAACCCGACACTATTCGCAGTTTCTGAATGGGAGCCCGAAAGTCGACTGGTTGGAAGCCATTTCGGAGAACTTCATGGGGACTGGCGGGCGGCCTCTTGCCGTCCTGCACAAGGTCAGACAAGACCGACCCGTCGTCCTTCATGGAGTTTCGTTGGCGATAGGAAGCGTGGACCCCTTCGACGCGGCCTATCTGAAGCAACTGAAGGAACTTGCCGACCAGATAGAACCGGCAATGATTTCCGATCACCTTTGTTGGGGTCGCGCTCACGGAAAATACGTGCACGACCTGCTCCCTCTCCCTCTCACCGAAGAAGCCGTGCGGCACGTCGTGACGCGTGTGCAGCAGCTTCAAGACTACCTTGGACGCCAGTTCGTGCTTGAGAATGTATCGAGCTACATGGAGTTCAAAGAATCCCAGTACAAAGAGTGGGAATTTCTCAACGAAATTTCCCGCCGTTCAGGGTGTGGAATCCTGTTGGACGTCAACAACATCTTCGTGAGTGCGCACAACCATGGCTTCGCACCGCGCGACTACCTTCACGGTGTGCGGCGAGAATCCGTGAAGCAGTTCCATCTCGCGGGTCACGACAACCGTGGCCCCATTATCTTGGACACGCATGAAGGCCACGTTTCCACGCCGGTATGGGAACTCTATCGGGAAGCGGTTTTGCACTTTGGAAATGTTCCCGCGCTCATTGAATGGGATGAAGCAGTTCCCGAGCTCGACATGCTGCTCGCTGAAGCCGAAATCGCAAGATCGGTGGCGGCCAAAGCGCTCGCAGAGCCCGTTCCTCCCGTGCCCGCACCGGAAGCTCCCGGGGCTCCTTCGACGAGGCGAGATTTCTCGGGAGTCGTGAGTGCCTCCGCGCCGTCCCTCGCCGCGTTGCAAGATCGCGTCTTTGGCTGGCTCACGGCACCAGATGCCATTGACGATGCAGATGCGCTCGTGCACGGAGGCGCGCTCTCGCCTACGGATCGGGTCAACATTTACGCCGAGATGTATTGGCTTCGAATTCGGGATGTGCTGCGCGATGACTACACGCGGCTTCGAGCGCGCATGGGCGACGACGCTTTCGATGCGATGTGTTCGAAGTATTTGGTCGCCAACATTTCTACCCATCCTTCGCTCAGTTTTATTGGTGCGAGACTTCCAGAATTTCTCTCGACCCAGGAAGTTCCACTATTCTACAGAGATTTGGCGGCGCTCGAGCGAGCTCGGACAGCGGCGTTCATTGCTCCTGACGGGCCAACGCTCGAAACCGCGGCACTCGCCCGATTGGGGAGTGCATTTGGGTGGGCCGTGATGTCGATGCAACCGTCGCTACACCTCCTCGCGCTTTCTCACGACGTGATTTCAGTGTTCAATAAGCCCGAAGTCCTTCCGGAAGCACGTTTGCAGCGTGTGGTCGTGTGGCGCCAAGGCTTCACCGTATTCCATGTCGAAGTGCCTGCTGATGAAGCGCTGGCTCTTCAACGAGCGATGGAAGGGCAAACGCTCACGGAGGTCTGCGAAGCCTTTGCTGCCCGTGAGGACCCCGCCAATGCTGCTTTTGCCGCCATTTCAAGCTGGACCGGGGAAGGCATGGTGAGCACGGTTCACGCTTTGCCCAACACCATCGCCAGCAGCGCCATTCGTACGTAGAGACCGCATTCCATCTGCCGGAAATAGGCGGCGCGTGGATCCCGGTCTACGTCGGGATGAATTTCTCCAACCCTCGGAAGCGGATGCATGAGCGCCATCTTGGGCTTCGCCCGCTTCATCACTTCAGCGTCGACGACGAATGCGTGCTTCAAGCGCTCGTAGCTGTCAGAGTCCGAAAAGCGCTCTTTCTGGACTCTGGTGACGTACACCACGTCGGAATTTTCAATCAGGGTCCCCAGCGTGTCGTGCTCCGCGAGCGAGATTCCCCGGTCTGTGAGCTCGCGAACGATTCCAGCCGGCATGCGGAGAATTTCAGGGGAAACGAGGTTGAGCTTCGTCCCAAAGAGCGAGGCCAAGCGGGCGAGCGAATGCACCGTCCGCCCAAACTTGAGGTCGCCCAACATCGTGATCGTCAAGCCATCGACGCCACCGAGCTCTTGCGCAATCGTAAAAAGGTCGAGGAGCGCTTGTGAAGGATGCTCTCCAATTCCGTCTCCGGCGTTGATGATGGGTTTGTGCGCCGCTGCTGCTGCGATTGCAGCGGAGCCTTCCTCCGGGTGGCGCAGGCAAATGACATCGGCGTAACACTCGAGGGTGCGCACCGTGTCTGGGAGGGATTCGCCTTTCGAAACCGAGGAGTAGCGCACCTCGCTAATCGGAATGACGCTCCCGCCGAGGCGCTGCATCGCCGCCATGAAGCTCGCTTGGGTGCGCGTCGAAGGTTCGTAGAAGAGGTTCGCGAGAATCTTCCCTTTGAGGAGACTTGCGGTTCCCACGTGGGCAACCATCGTGCGCATCGCACGAGCCACTCCAAAGATGTACTCCACGTCCTCGCGGGTGAACTGGGCTACGGAAAGGATGTCCTTTCCGTAGAAGCGCCCCGTTCGCTGATCGCCCAGAGGAAGGTGGGTCGTCTCCTCCATTGGAATGACCTCCTGTCGCCCTGCACTGACGGAGTGACGCCAACCGGATTCGGACGCAAGTGTTTTCAGCGGCGCTGACGGAGAGCACGGCTCGCGAGCACTCCCATCGACTGCACTTCGAGCGCTCCAATGCGATCCAGCGGAGTGAACATGCCTGCCGTTTTCTCCATGGAGAGCATATCCGCATCGTAGGCGCCGCCGGGGGCCTGCGTGGCGAGAATGGTGTAGTCGTCGCCGCGGCGCAGCTGGAGCACTACCTCCCCATCGATGAACCCAGCGACGCAGTCTTGGAGCGCGCGCTTGAGCATATCGGCCTCCGGGTCATACCAACGCCCTTCGTAGAGAAATCGACCGAGGCGACGCCCCAAATCCGAGTGGAGCGCCGTCGTGTTTTCATTGTGAACGGCGGAGAGGAGGCGCTCGTAGGTTGTGGCCAGAAGCGCCATTCCTGGCGCTTCGTAGATGCCACGACTCTTGGCTTCGATGACGCGGTTTTCTATTTGGTCGCTCATCCCCAAGCCGTGACGTCCGCCGATCGCGTTGGCCTCCAAGAAGAGTGCGGAGAGGGAAGCGAAGCGTGTGCCGTTGAGGGTAGTCGGGCGGCCCGCTTCCCAGCGCACCGAGACCTCCTCTGTGGCGATGGCAACGTCGCTTCGCCAATGGGCGACGCCCATGATGGGCTCGACGGCGTGCATCGAGTTCTCGAGGCTTTCCAAGTCCTTGGCCTCGTGCGTGGCGCCCAGGAGATTGGAATCGGTGCTGTAGGCCTTTGCGGAGGTAACGCTGGATTTGAACCCCAGCGATTCCAAGAATTTCGACATTTCCTCGCGTCCGCCGAGCTCGCTGACGAAGGTGGCGTCGAGCCAAGGCTTGTAGACCTTGAGCTGGGGGTCTTCGAGGATGCCGTAGCGAAAGAACCTTTGAATGTCGTTTCCGCGATGGGTGCTTCCATCGCCAAAGACGTGGACGTCGTCTTGGGAGAAGGCTTTGACGAGCGCGGTCGCGGTGACCGCCCGACCCAACGGCGTCGTGTTGAAGTAGCGCCTTCCTCCAGTCGCTAGGTGAAAGGCACCGCATTGAATGGCCACCAAGCCTTCGTTGGCCAGCGCTTCGCGGCACTCGACGAGCCGCGCTCCCGCAGCACCATGCGCGAGTGCGACCGCCGGAATATCGGTAGGGCGCCTCTCATCAGGTTGCGCGAGATCCGCAGTGTAGGCGTAAACCTGAAGGCCCTTGCGGCTCATCCAAGCGACTGCGGCGCGCGTGTCTAATCCGCCAGAAAAGGCGAGGCCGATTCGGGTTCCAGGCGGTGGGAGTTCGCGAAAGATTCGACGCATGGCGCGCCTTACACTCCCAAGAAGGCACTCGCCAGCGCGACCGCCTGGGCGCGCCCAGTGTCGCGGCCGATGAGGTGCGCGCCGGGCACCATTTCGACTTGCGCTCGAGGGATGCGCTGCGCGAACGCAACGGCCGCATCATTGTCTACGACATGGTCCTCGTGCCCGCAAACCACCAGGGTTGGGCATGGAATTCGCGGTGCTGCGCTCCAGGCTTTCTTTTGAAGAGAAAAGAGATCTGCGACGCGCGCGGTAGGAATTCGCGAGAGCAGCGGTGCATTGACGCGCTCCCCAGAGTCACTGAGATCGACGCCTTCTTTGACGATGAACCGCGGAACCAAGTGAAGGCGGCTCGCAGCAACGAGGAGAGGAATGATGAACGTGGGAATTCCCTTGAGGCGAGCCGCAGGTGCCAGCAGCGCGAGCGTTCGGACTGTGCTCGACGGAGAAACAGCGAGGAGCACTCCCAAAAGTGCCCCCATCGAGTGCCCGACGACGGAAACATGGTCACTTTCGCCCGAGAGTGTTGCAAGGGAGCTGGCGGCCGCTGTCAGCCATTCTTCGCCGCGCGATGCGTCGAGGTCCTCTGGGGTGCCGCCGTGGCCGGGCAGGCAGGGAATCGCAACCCGCAGTCCGCGCGCTGCGAGTGCTTCTCCCATCGGAAGCACCTCCCAGGGTGAACCGGTGAATCCGTGAAGGACGAGTACAGCGGCTCCAGATGGGTCTCCAGATTCGAGGAAGAACCCTTTCCCATCGGCCTGGGTGCGGAAGGCGCCATCCATGGACGCCGTTTCGCACGGAGCCGTCTTCCTGCCTAGAGCGCATCTCATCAGCACCAGCAAATGAGGTCGCTCTTCGTCGAAGAGGTTTCGGAAAGTGGTCTCGCGAAGGGATGGTAAAGAACTACCGTGACGGCCATTCTGCGGTCATCCATCCCCCGCTCCCAATGCGGCTGTGGCCTTCGGGTTCGTCAGCGAAGATCTTCATCGCTTCTGATTGCGGCCTTAGGTTGCCGACATTATCAATCACAGAGGCTATCGAAACATCCGCAATTACCTACACTTGTTCGGCATTCGGGGCTCGCCCCATCCGAAGAAAAGGAAATAGGACCATTCTATGAATACGCGTTTCAATCGAAGTCCGAACATCGTGTTGCCTACAGTCGCCATTCTGTGCGGCCTTTGGCTCTCGGGATGCGGAGGCGTCACCAATAGATCTGATGGTGGCGTGACCGACGGTGGCGCAACCGATGCCGGGCCTGACGCCGGAACCAAGCCTGACGCTGGAACCGGGTCTGACGCTGGAACCGGGTCTGACGCCGGGACCGGGAATGACGCTGGGACCAAGTCTGACGCCGGAACCGGGTCTGACGCCGGAACCGGGTCTGACGCC
>JBGSMZ010000002.1:0-2413 GCA_041739845.1 Myxococcaceae bacterium | reverse complement strand
TCAAACACGGCGACAATGCGCCCTTTCCGGTGAATCCCGTAAGCCTTCCTAGAAACCCCATTGAGGCCGTGGACTGGCTGCTGAGTTGGGGTTCTGGCAACGAGGAGTCGACCAGCAGACTTAAAGTCTTACACCTCATCCGTGCGGAAAGTCCTGCGGGTGAGCTGTTCATCGCGAAGGAATCGGAGGACGGGCATTTCGTGAAGTTCGCGACTTCGATCCATGTATCAGAGCAAATCGGTACTGTCGGCGAAGCGGATCTTGCTCACCTTTTTTTGACGCTCGAGCTTCTGTACAGGCGGGCTCGAACCCCCGTAATCGTTCTCGGCTATCAGTTGATGCCCGATTTCATAACGCTGTTGATCAACGGGAACACCCACCCGGGGTCTTTGCTTAAAGAGGCTCATAGGTCGATGTGGTGGGAGGATCTCTGGGATAGGAACATGGCTCCCAAGGGCAGCTACTGGCAGGGTTGGCTATCGCTCTATAAACGCGTTGAGGGAGTAATAAGCGCCAGCGCCCGCTTGAGCGAATTACGCACGCAGATACGTCAAAGTGCCGTAGAGATCGGCCCCTAGCGACGTTTCCTAACAAAAAACGACAATGGTTCGATGATCGACGTCGCTCGATTCCTCGGTCCGGATGCTGCAATCCGAGAGCTTCAAGCGGGCTCATTCCCACTCGATAGTTGCGGGCGGCTTGGAAGACACGTCGTACACCACCCGATTGATGCCCTGGACCTCGTTGGCGATTCGGGCGGAGGCGCGTGCCAGCACCTCGTACGGCAGGCGCGCCCAATCTGCTGTCATTCCATCCACGGAAGTCACCGCGCGCAATGCGCACACATTCTCGTAAGTGCGCTCATCGCCCATGACGCCAACTGTGTTGACCGGGAGCAACACCGCGAACGCCTGCCAAACGGCCTTGGACACGCCGCCTCGATGGAGCTCTTCGAGGAAGATTGCATCCGCTTTTCGGAGACGTTCCAGACGTGCGTCGGTCACCTCGGAAATAACGCGAATGGCGAGACCTGGTCCGGGGAATGGGTGGCGATCGACCAATGCGTCGGGCAGGCCAAGCTCACGGCCCAATTGACGGACCTCATCTTTGAAGAGCTCGCGGACGGGCTCAACGAGTTTGAGCTTCATTCCCTTAGGGAGGCCTCCAACATTGTGATGACTCTTGATGGTTGCTGACGGACCGTGGACGGACACGGACTCGATGACGTCCGGGTAGAGTGTTCCTTGGGCAAGAAACGCGGCATCCGTAAACTTTGCCGCTGCCTCCTCAAACACGGCGATGAACTCAGCGCCGATGGCCTTTCGCTTCGCTTCCGGATCGACCACATTCCGCAAACGCGCCAGAAAGCGCTCTCTTGCATCAATGGTGAGGAGAGGGACCTCGAACATCCCGGAAAAGACTTCTTCCACTTGGCGGCGCTCTCCGAGTCGAAGGAGTCCGTTGTCGACAAAAATGCACTGCAAGCGATCGCCGATGGCCCGATGCAAGAGCAACGCAACGACGGAGCTGTCGACGCCACCGGAAAGTCCACAGATTACCCTCCCCGAGCCAACGGTCGCGCGAATTGACTCCACCGCGGAGTCGACGAAGCGGCGCATCGTCCAATCGCCGTGTACTTTGCAGGCCCCAAACAGGAACTCCTTGAGCAGGTCCTTCCCAATGGCCGTATGGACGACCTCTGGATGGAATTGGAGGCCATAGATCGGCAGTCTGGTGTGCGCAGCGGCCGCGATAACGCCGTCCGTCGCTGTCGCCAGCGCTACGTAGTCTGGAGGAAGCGAATCTACGGCATCCCCGTGACTCATCCACACTTTGTGTTCACTGCCTTTGGGAAACGCAGCAAAGGGTCCGCTCTTTTCGAGAATGCGAATGACCGCTGGGCCAAATTCTCGCCTGCTGTGCCGACGCAAGCTACCGCCGAAACGCTTGGCGATGAGCTGAAACCCATAGCAAATTCCGAGGATCGGAATCTGGAGGTCGAACATTCCAGGGTCACAGTTGGGAGCACCCTCCTCTTCTAAAGAAGCGGGGCCCCCGGAGAGAATGATTCCCGAGGGCTTCATGGCGCGAAGCTCTGCGGCGCCGACCGTCGGAGGACGAATCTCCGAATAGACATTGAATTCGCGGATCCTGCGCGCGATCAACTGCGTGTACTGGCTTCCGAAGTCGAGAATGATGATGCGGTCGTGTCCTGATGTCATGGGACAAATCATTCGAGGCGATAGTTGGGAGCTTCTTCCGTGATGATCACGTCATGCACGTGCGACTCGCGTAGCCCCGCAGCAGTGATTTGCACGAACCGACTATGCTGTTGGAGGTCCGCAATGGTCTTCGTTCCGCAGTAGCCCATCCCGGAGCGAAGTCCGCCGAGGAGTTGATAGACATTCATGGC
>JBGSMZ010000179.1:0-17019 GCA_041739845.1 Myxococcaceae bacterium | reverse complement strand
CGCGACTTTCGCATTTGGCCCCAAGATCATGAACATTTGCCTTCCCTCAAGACGCGCCGTTTGTTCCACGACAGAGATGTCCTTCAAGTCGGCGACGACGTCGTCGAGAACTCGGGTGCCGATCTCACGATGGGCCATCTCGCGACCCCGAAACATGATCGTGATCTTCGCTTTGTTGCCCTCTTCAAGAAACTCGCGAACGTGTCGGACCTTCGTCTCGTAGTCGTGGTCCTCGGTCTTCGGACGAAGCTTTACTTCCTTGAGCTTGACCACCACTTGCTTCTTCTTGGTCTCGTTGGCGCGCTTCTTTTCTTCGTACTTAAAGCGTCCGTAGTCCATGATTCGGCAGACCGGAGGCTTCGCCATCGGATTGACCTCCACAAGGTTTAGCCCGAGTGCCTGCGCCTTCTGCAGCGCGAGCTCGGTTGGCATGTTGCCAAGCTGCTCGCGGTCGGGGCCGATGACTTTGACCTCACGGGCTTTAATCCGGCGGTCTGTTCTTTGATCTCGAACGTTCGCGATGGCGATGACTCCTTGATAGAGCTTGTGAGCGCAGCACATTAGGCATTGTCCCTCTGGTGTCAAGAGGTCCAGAGTATCGGGCGTCCGGCAGGACGCAGTGATGCCTCACTTGTAGCAGTTGCGCGCCTAAGCTAGGGGGCGACCATGCCGATAAGCCATGACTTTAAGGTCTTTAGCGGCAATTCCAATCCTGGACTTGCTATCCGGATCTGCGACTACCTTCATCGCCAACTTTCGAAGGCGGAAGTCGGGCGCTTCTCCGATGGCGAGATTCAAGTCGAGATCGGTGAAAACGTTCGTGGCTTTGACGCCTTTGTCGTTCAATCCACCTCACCTCCGGTGAACGATCACCTCATGGAAGTATTGATCATGTGCGACGCGCTGAAGCGCGCGAGCGCCAATTCCATTACCGCCGTCCTTCCCTACTACGGATACGCACGGCAGGATCGCAAGGTGGCTGCCCGGACCCCGATCACTGCAAAATTGGTGGCGGACCTCCTCGTAACGAGTGGCGTCACGCGCGTCGTTTCCATGGATATGCATGCGGGGCAAATTCAGGGCTTTTTCAATATTCCGAGCGACCACTTGTACGCTTCGCCGGTATTTCTCGACGACATACGGAAGCTTCTCGATCCAGAGCAGGTGGTGATCGTCTCCCCGGACGCCGGAGGCGTTGAGCGCGCGCGCGCCTACTCCAAACGACTGAGTTGCCCACTTGCAATTGTCGACAAGCGGCGGCCTCGACCCAACGCCTCCGAAGTGATGAATGTTATCGGCGATGTGGAAGGTCGAGACGCGATTATCATCGACGACATCATCGATACCGCGGGGACCGTGACTTCCGCCGCAACGGAACTCAAGGCGCGAGGCGCAAGAAGCGTGGCAGCCTACATCGTTCACCCCATTCTTTCTGGGCCCGCAATCGCTCGCCTCAACGAATCGTCGCTGAGTGAACTCGTCGTTGCCGACACCGTCGCGCTCACAAAGTCCGCGCTCGCTTGCCCGAAAATCCGGACTGTCGGCACGGAGCGCCTCTTCGGCGAAGCGATCGCGCGCATTTACCGAGCGGAATCGCTCTCGAGCCTTTTCGTCTAGACGCGCGCGTCAGAGATCAGAGGGCCTCTTCAGGCGTTGCGATCAGTTTCAAGTCCGACTCCGAAACTGCCACCCGAGCAAACAAATCCGGGCGCCGCTCTCGCGTGTCGAGGAGCGCACGGCGACGCCGCCATCTCGCGATTCGCAGATGGTTTCCGCCCATCAACACTGGCGGAACGTCTTGGCCTTCCCAGGAGGCGGGGCGCGTGTACTGCGGGTATTCGAGAATTCCGCCCTGAAAGCTTTCTTGGTCGAGGGAAGCCGCATTGCCAATAACCCCAGGGATCAATCGGGCAACCGCATCGAGTATGCAGAATGCTGCAGCCTCACCGCCGCTCAACAGGAAATCTCCCAGTGAGATTTCGCACTCGACGAGCGTCGCGACGCGCTCATCCACGCCTTCGTAGCGACCGCACACCAGAACCAGGCCAGATCGTTGGGCCAGGGCCTCTGCCGCAGATTGTTGAAATGGTTGTCCTCTGGGAGTGAGGAGCACCACCGGCGCGCCAGGATTCATTTTCTTCGCTGCGTCAATGGCCCCGGCGAGCGGTTCAATGCGCATCACCATCCCTGCACCGCCCCCAAATGGCGCATCGTCCGTAGTTCGGTGCCGGTCGCTCGCGTAGCTTCGGAGGTCTTGCGCTGCGACTTCGATGAGCCCTGCATCGATGCCCTTCCGGATGATTGTTTCGGCGGCAAACGCTTCAATCATTTTTGGAAATAGCGTGACAACGTCGAATCGGAATGGATTCACGGCAAACGCTCGAACGGTTGAGGAACGCGGACGATGATGCGACCATCGGCTAGATCAACCTCCACGACAAAATCTTCGGCAAACGGGACCACCAGTTCGGAATCTCCGTGGCGAATCACGACGTTCGGGGTTGGACCGTAGCTCTCCAACCCAGTGACTTCCCCGAGATATTCCCCGGAATCACTGGAGGCGGACAACCCGATCAAATCTCCTTGGAAATACTCGCCCGGCGCAGGCGCTGGCAGGTCTTCTCGAAATACGAAGAGCGTTGCCCCATGGAGTGGAGTGGCTTGGGTGCGATTCGTGACACCATGAACGTGGACGAGGCGCGTACCCAAGCGGTGCGGACGCACCGACTCCAGCTTCAATGTCATGCGGGTACCGTCGCGAAGGCGAGCTACTGCGCGCGTGCACTGGGACAATGCCTCCGACGCAGGATCAAATGGGCGCACCACCAACTCACCGCGAAGGCCATGAACCCCTGACACCACGGCGCACTGGAGGAGCGACTGCTCCATGAGGATTGCTACCCTAACTCGGCGGAAGGGGCTTGGGCGGCGCTCTCGACGATTTCAAGGGTTGCGCGTTCTCCAGCCTGTTGCGCAGCGTTGTAGACAACAGTGCGAATCGCGCTCGCGGTACGCCCTTCGCGCCCAATGAGCTTCCCGAGATCCGCCTTGGCCACGCGAAGCTCGTAAACCGTACCGCTTGGCCCCGACGAACTCTTGATCTCTACAGCATGGGGATTGTCGACGAGTGCTCTCGCAATAAACGCAATGAGTTCCGTCATCGCGCGGCGTTCACGCTCGGTGCGCGCGCTTGTACAGTTGGGCCACCGTGTCTGATGGGCGCGCTCCAGTCTGAACCCAGTGGGTCCAGCGCGCCTCGTCGATGGTGAACTTTGCCGGATCGTGATTGGGATCGTAGCTTCCTATACTTTCGATGAAGCGGCCGTCACGGGGCGAGCGCGAATCTGCGGCAACGACGTGGTAGTACGGACGTTTTGTAGCGCCGGCGCGGGCCAGCCGAAGGGTGACGGACATAGTTGATTTCCTCGTGTGAGGCTGGCGCTCCTACCGGATGCGTCCAACCCACGTCAACACATCGTCGTTCCACGCTCGCCTGTCAAGCGTTGGCGGGCTGGCCCGCAAGCTGACCGCAAGCTCCCGCAATATCCGCTCCGCGGTTCTCGCGGATGAATGCCCGGATCCCGCCCGCCTGAAGGATTTCGCGGAACTGCCGCGCTCGCTCGTCGGTCACCGTCTCAAAAGGTGAAGGCGGTGTCGGGTTGAAAGGGATGAGATTTACCTTGGCCTCGATTCCAGAGAGCAGCGCGCAAAGACGTTTGGCGTCGTCTTCCGTGTCGTTGAGCCCGCCCAGGAGGACATACTCAAATGTCACTTCTCTCCCCCAGGATGAGGGAAACTGCCGGACCGCGGCGAGGAGATCGGCGATCTTCCACTTGCGGTTCACCGGCATTATCGCGCTGCGGGTGTCATCGTCCGATGCGTTCAGAGAAATCGCCAGTTTTGCCTTTGTCGCGGCTGCAAAAGCCGAGATTTGTGGCACTAATCCAGAGGTGGAAACAGTGATGTGGCGAGGAGAGAAATCCGGCCCAGCCTTGGAAACGAGGATATCGAGAGCCGAAATCACATTAGCGAAGTTGTGAAGCGGTTCCCCCATCCCCATGAAGACCAAGTTGGTGAGGGGACGTTCTCCGCGCTCACCCTGGGCCACCAACCAAGAGTTGACGAGGTGGACCTGGCCTACGATTTCTGAAGCATCGAGGTGCCGCTGAAATCCCAGCCGAGCCGTCGCGCAAAACCGGCACCCCATCGCACAACCCACTTGCGTAGAGACGCACAGGGTCTTGCGATCCGCGGAAGGCAGATAGACCGACTCTATGAACTTCCCATCTCCGGTGCGGAGGCGAAATTTCACCGTTCCATCGGTGCTCTTTTGGGTCGCGTCGGTAACAAAGGTCGGGATCGCGGCGCAGCGCTCCAGACGTGCCCGAAGGGTTTTCGAAAGCGACGTCATCGCGTCGAACTGCGTCGCCCGCCGCTTATGTATCCATTGGTAGAGTTGACGCGCGCGATAGGGAGGCTCTCCGAGAACGTCGACTGCGAATGCCGTCAGTTCGGGCATCCGCAGGGCCGCTACGTCGATCGGCGCCGTAGTCAGCGCTTCCAAGCGTAGGTGTGCTGATCGATCGTGCTAAAAAAGTAGGCGATCTCTGCCTTCGCGTTCTCCAAACTATCAGAACCATGCACCGTGTTGGCGTCGATGCTCTTCGAAAAGTCGGCACGAATCGTACCTTTGGTGGCTTTCGCAGGGTCTGTTGCACCCATCAGCTCACGGTTCTTCTTCACCGCGTCGTCGCCCTCCAGGACTTGGATGACGATGGGCCCAGAAGTCATAAAGCGCACGAGGTCGGAAAAGAACGGTCGATCCTTGTGGACTGCGTAGAATCCTTGCGCCTGCGCTGTAGACAAGTGCGCCAGTTGTATCGCGATGGGTTTGAGTCCAGCAGCTTCGAATCGCGCGATGATTTGTCCGATGGCACCGATTTCAAGTGCGTCCGGCTTCAAAATGGAGAGGGTTCGTTCAGTTGCCATACTCGGTCCTTGAGGTTTGAAGAGCGCCGGTAGTCGAAGGCGCGCGGGAAGGCAAGCGCCGTGAGGCAACGTTGCGCACGCAAGCTGTGCTAGGGGCGCCGCTGCTATGAACATCGACTTTCGGACGCACCTCCAAGGGCGACTCCATGCCCTCGAATCCCAAGGGTTGTTGAAATCTGAGCGCGTCATCGCCTCCGCACAGGGAACGCGCCTGACGCTCCAGAACGGACGTGAGGTATTGAACCTTTGCGCCAACAATTACCTCGGGCTCGCGGCGGACGCGAAGCTCGTCGCCGCAGCCAAAGATGGTCTCGATCGCTTCGGATTCGGCATGGCTTCAGTGCGTTTCATCTGCGGCACCCAAGAACCGCATCGCGCGCTTGAAGTGCGCCTCGCTGCATTCCTCCACACGGACGATGCCATTCTCTTTTCGTCCTGTTGGGATGCCAATGGCGGCGTTTTCGAGGTGCTCCTCGGGGCGGAAGACGCGGTCATTTCCGATGCGCTCAACCACGCATCGATCATCGATGGAATCCGCCTCTGCAAGGCCAAGCGCTTTCGCTACGCGAACGGGGATCTCGGCGAGTTGGAGAGCCGCCTTTCCGAGGCACGCGCAGCGCGATTCAAGTTGGTCGTCACCGACGGGGTGTTTTCCATGGATGGCGTCATTGCGAACCTGGAGGCGATTGTAGAGATCGCGCACAGGCACCGGGCCATGGTGATGGTCGATGATTCCCACGCGGTGGGCTTCGTAGGAGCCTCGGGGCGCGGGAGCCCTGAGTTGCGCGGCGTATTAGGGAAAGTTGACATCCTTACGGGCACCTTTGGAAAGGCTCTGGGAGGCGCTTCCGGAGGCTATGTCGCAGCAACCTCTGAAATTGTGGCGATCCTCCGACAGCAGGCGCGCCCCTACTTGTTCTCCAATTCATTAGCACCCTCCATCGCGGTTGCTACACTGGCCGCCCTCGACCGGGTCCAGGGCGGTGCGGCCGATCGGGCTGCCCTTGAGGCCAACGCCAGCTGGTTTCGGGGCGCTCTGCGAGGCGCCGGATTTCGCCTCGCGGGTGAGGGGCACCCGATCATTCCGGTCATGATTGGCGAGGCTCGACTCGCCAGGGATTTTGCTGAACAAATGCTCGACGAGGGTGTCTATGTGGTCGCCTTTAGCTATCCTGTCGTCCCCGAGGGCAAAGCGCGCATTCGCACCCAGCTTTCAGCAGCACACACGCGGGAGGAACTCCAGGTTGCCGTGCATGCGTTCACCAAGGTTGGCAAGGCGTTGGGGGTGATTCCGTGAGGGCCCTTGTCAAGTCCCGGTCCGAGCCCGGTCTTTGGATGGAAGAGATTCCGGTTCCGACCATCGGACCCAACGATGCGTTGGTGCGCGTTTCTAAGACCGGCATATGCGGAACCGATATTCATATTTTCAATTGGGATCTTTGGAGCCAGGCCACAATCAAAATCCCAACGACGATTGGGCACGAGTTCTGCGGCGTCATCGAACGCGTTGGCAGCGAAGTGCGCGGACTAGAAATCGGGGCCCGCGTCTCTGGAGAGGGACACATCACTTGCGGAAGGTGCCGCAATTGCCGGGCAGGTCGCCGCCACTTGTGCCGCAACACGCTCGGAATGGGTGTCACGCGTCCCGGATGCTTTGCGGAATTTGTTGCCCTCCCCGCTGAAAACATTTTTGCGCTCGGCGATGCGATCGACGACGACACCGGCGCGTTTCTCGACCCGCTCGGCAACGCGGTCCATACGGCGCTCTCCTTCGACTTGATCGGAGAGGACGTGCTCATCACCGGTGCGGGCCCAATTGGGATAATGGCGGCCATTGTCTGCCTCCACGTTGGAGCCAGGAAGGTCGTGATCACCGACGTCAATCCCTACCGGCTCGAACTCGCGCGAAAGGCCGGAGTCACTCGAGCTGTCGACATCTCGAAAGAGGATTTGAGCGATGTGATGTCAGAGCTCAAGATGACCGAAGGGTTCGACGTCGGCCTTGAAATGTCCGGACAAGAAGCCGCGCTTCGCGGGATGCTCGAAACCATGGTTCATGGAGGGCGCGTCGCTTTGCTTGGCTTGCCTAGCAAAGAATTCGCCATCGACTGGAGCAAGGCGATCTTCAAAGGGCTAGTGCTCAAGGGTGTCTACGGTCGCGAAATGTATGAAACGTGGTACAAGATGGCGACCATGCTTGAAGGAGGACTCTCTGTGAGTCCCCTGATCACCCATCGGTTCGATGCGGCCTCTTACAACGAGGCCTTCGAAGTCATGCGTACCGGAATGAGCGGCAAAGTCATCCTCGACTGGAGCGCCAACGAGGGCGTCCGCAGCACCGGCTAGGAAGCTTCTGGAGCCGCTCCCTCACGTTGATGGTCGTCGATGGTGGCGATTCGCGACGCCTTGCCGCGGAGGCCGCGAACATAGAAGAGGCGGTTGCGGCGCACCTTGCCCCGGGACAGGACTTCGATGGATTCCCAGCGCGGCGAGTGGAGTGGGAAAATGCGCTCCACACCCACTGCGAAGCTGACTTTGCGGACCGTAAACGTGGCGTCCGTAGTGCCTCGCGTCTTCTTGATCACCAGACCTTCAAAAGCTTGAGAACGTTCCTTCTCGCCTTCTCGAATCTTCCACCAAACGCGCACTGTGTCGCCGCTGCGAAAGTCGACGAGGTCTTTGCGAAGGTGTCGCGATTCCACTGCTTCAAGGGCCTTGTTCCGCATCGTTCGTTCTCCGTCGCCGCGTTCCAAGTCGGTCGGCGGGGTCGCTCACGTAGCAAAGGCAGGCATTCGGCGCAAGGCGTGCCAACAGGAAAACTTAGTCTGCAAATTGGGGGTGCGCGAGCAGCTGTGCTTCGAGGAACTCACGACTCGTCCCGACCTCTCCTCCACGGCGCGTCGAGCGTCTCCACCGTTCAAGCCAGCGAGCGCCCAACGGCGCAGCAAGGATCCCAGGGCGCGTCGACGCAATCGTCGTTTCGGTACGAGTGCCGATCGCGACACCGACACCCACAAAGAACCCTGCGAGCAGCAACGCAACGCGCGTGGGTGTGGCGCTGCTGTAGGTGGCGAGCAGCGCGCCATCAAATCGGGCCGTAGCGCGAAGTGCACGGAAAAAGTCCACGGTCCAAAGGCTGGGATTGGCTTCGGAGGAGTAGGGATCGAAGAAGATGAGATCCACAGGTTCCCCGATTTCTGACACCGTTTGTTCCGCATCCCCGAGGATTAATCGCCAATCGATGGCGCCACTGGTCCAAAAAGAATCCCGCCGAAGCGTCTGCGCCGCCGAAGCGTCCATCCAAGGAAAGGCGCTTCGCTCGCGCAACGCGAGGTCAAATGCAGAGAGATCGTTTTCAAGGCTCACGACTTCCAGGGGGCGGTGTGCAGCAAGTCGCCTGGCGCATTGAATTGCAGCCAGCGCATTGGTCCCCGCCCCCAACCCCAAATCCAGGATTCGAAGCGGATCTTGGGAGATCTTTCGTAGCCGCGCTTCGAGTTCCAATTGTGCAACGTACAGCTTGTTTGCCTCCGACCACGGTCCCGTTGGATGCATCACTTCGTTATGGAGCGTGTTCCGAATGGCCGATTCGCCATTCGCGAGTTCCACCAATTCGAGGCGCTCCTGGTGGACACCGGTAGGTCGTGGCAACTTCGACGGGGGCGAGAGTTGGCGGCGCAGCGCGCGGTACTCTTCGGACCAGCGCCCAGCCAGAATCGCGGCGCGCATCCGACGCATGAGCGCAGCAAAGTGCCAAAGGTTGTGGATCCCGAGCAGGCGGTCGGACAAGTGGTGATTTCCCTGCGCGAGGTGCCGCAAGTATCCTCGGCTCCAACGCGCACACGTCGGACATCCGCAGGAACCGTCGAGGGGTTCATCGGAAAGTCTGTAGATCTGCTTGGTAAGACGGATTTGCCCTTCAAACGTGTAAGCGTATTTCTGCTGCGACATTTTTGCCGGCAGGATGCAATCGAACATGTCGAAGCCCGCTGCGACGCATTCGACAAGGTCGATGGGCGTTCCGACTCCCATCAAGTACCGCGGCGCTTGGACCGGAATTTTTGCCGCAGTCAATGCAGCGAATCGGTAGAGCTCTTCCCGGGGTTCACCAACGGCGAGGCCGCCCACTGCGAAGCCATCAAAGGGATGGGCGGTGAGAAAAGCAGCACTTTCGCTGCGCAAGTTCTCAAACAATCCTCCTTGGACAATCGCGAAGAGCGCTTGGCCCTTTGCGCTCGTCTCTTGATGGCACTGCAATGAGCGCAGTCCCCATCGATTCGTCCGCTCCATAGCTTCCCGCGTCAGCAATTCCGGAGAGGTCGATGGAATGCAAACATCGAGTACCATCATGATGTCCGAATCGAGCGCTTGTTGAACCCCAATCGAGCGTTCCGGTGACAACATGATGCGCCGGTTGTCGAAGGGACTTCGAAATCGGGCTCCCTGTTCGCTGATCTCCCGCTCTCCGGACAGGCTAAAGATTTGGTAGCCACCTGAATCAGTGAGGATTCCACGAGGCCAGCGCATGAACCGGTGGAGGCCGCCAAACGACTGGACGACGTCCTCTCCGGGCCGCAACATGAGGTGGTAGGTGTTTGCGAGCGCGATACCTGCTCCGCTTGCGAGGAGTTCGTCGGAGTCGTGGTTTCTCACGTGCGCGTGCGTGGCGACTGGCATGAAGGTGGGCGTCTCAACCGGGCCCCGCCGCGTCGTGAGGATCCCAGCCCTTGCCCCACCATCCTGGGACTCTAAGCGAAATGAAAGCTTTCCTGGATTCACGTGCGGCGGCGAAGGATCAAAAGCCCGGTGGCGCTTGCGATCAGCGCCAACGCCAGAATCGTCGACGCGCCAACCTTTTCGCCGAGGAGCACCGCCCCTGCCATCACGGCGATCACCGGATTCACATACGCATAGGTCATCGCCACCGCTGGACGCGCATTGCGAAGCAAATAGAGAAATGCCGTGTACGCAACGACGGAGCCGAAAACTCCCAAGTAGGCCCAGGCCACCCAAGAAGAGAGCGCGATTGAAGAGATGCGCCAGGGTTCGCCGAGCATCGCACTTATTCCCAAATTAGCTACTCCGCCCCAAGCCATCCCTGTTGCGCTCCCCATCGGTCCTGGTGCCAAAGGAAGGCGCTTGGCGAGGAGACTCCCCGTCGACCAACCAATGGGCGCAAGCGCTAGAAAACCAATCCATTTCCAATCGCCGTGCAACGCGTCGCCGGACGCGAGGACGACGACGCCGACAAACCCTACGACCAATGCAAACCACTCGCGAGATGTCGTCCGCTCTCGAAACAGCAAACCCAGGGCGGCGACCCAAAGCGGCGAAGTCGCCGCAACAACGGCTGCGATCCCTGAGCTGATCCGCATCTCCGCAAACGCGATGATTCCATTGCCAAATGAAAACATGAGCACCCCCATCGGGAGCGCAGCCAACCATTGGCGCTGTGTCGGAAGCGAAGCTCCTCGAACGAGGAGAATGATGAAAAACACCGGACCTGCGACGAGAAAGCGCGTCCCGGACATGAAAAACGGAGGAAACCCGGCTGCGCTGTCACCACCAGGAGCAATCGCTACCCGTATGCCCAAGTAGGTAGTGCCCCAAATGAAATAGACGAGCGCCAAACAAATCGTGATGGTTCGGCGCCTCGATTGCGTGGCGCGCTCTTCCTCGGACATGACGACGCCGCCCTCTGCTTGGGCGCCTCACCAAGAGGGCCACAAGTCTGGGCCCTCTAGTTCGAATGAAACTCCGCGTCGACTACATCGTCCTTTTTGCCCTCGCCTCCGGATCCGCTGCCCGCCGGGGCCCCTGGGGGCGCGGATCCATCCGTGGCCCCTGATGCCTTGTACAACTCCTCCGCAGCCTTGTAGCTGACATCTTCCGCGGCCTTGATCGCAGCCTCTATCGCTGGTCGATCGCCTCCTTCACGTGCCTTTGCGAGTTCCTTCGTCTGCTCCTCAAGCTTCGCGATGGTATCGGCGGAGAGCTTCTCCTTGTTGTCCTTGACCAACTTCTCAAGGTTATAGGCCATATTCTCGGAACGGTTCTTTGCTTCAGTGAGGGCGCGGCGCTCCTTGTCGTCAGCTTCATGGGCGTGCGCTTCGGTCACCATTTTTTCGACCTCGTCTTTGGAGAGCCCGGAACTGTGCGTAATGGTGACATTGGACTCCTTTCCAGACGCCTGATCCTTCGCGGTAACCTTCAAGATGCCGTTGGCGTCGATATCGAAGGTCACCTCGATTTGGGGCATTCCCCGTGGCGCCGGAGGGATGCCAGTGAGGAGGAAGTTCCCGAGGCTCCGGTTATCGGAAGCCATCTCTCTCTCCCCTTGCAGGACGTGAATCTGTACTTGCGTCTGCCCGTCTGCAGCCGTTGAGAATTTTTCGCTCTTTCGTGTAGGAATCGTCGTGTTCTTCTCGATCATCTTGGTGAAGATGCCCCCGTTGGTTTCGACCCCTAGAGACAACGGCGTAACGTCCAACAGCAAGATGTCCTTGACGTCACCTGCCAACACCGCGCCTTGCACTGCGGCGCCGACCGCCACCACTTCATCTGGATTCACCGAACGATTCGGATCCCGATTGAAGAGCGCCTTCACGGCTTCTTGCACTTTGGGTATTCGCGTCGAGCCTCCGACCAGGACGACTTCGTCAATCTGAGAAGGTTCAAGGCCAGAATCTTTGAGGCAGGTTCGCGCCGGTGCCAGTGAGCGCTCGATCAAATCGGCGATCATCGATTCGAACTTCGCGCGCGTCAGCTTGACGTTCAGATGCTTCGGTCCGCTCGCGTCTGCCGTAAGAAATGGCAAATTCACTTCCGTATCCATAGCGCTCGAGAGTTCTATTTTGGCCTTCTCCGCAGCCTCTTTCAGGCGCTGGAGGACCATTTTGTCTTTCGAGATATCAAGGCCAGTGTCCTTCTTGAACTCCGCGATGAGCCACTCCATGACCCGGAGATCGATGTTGTCCCCGCCGAGGTGCGTATCGCCGTTGGTGGCGAGGACTTCCACCGCGCCCTCCCCCATGTCGAGTATGGAGATGTCGAATGTCCCTCCACCGAAGTCGAAGATTGCAACTTTCTCATTGCGCTTCTTTTCGAGTCCATAGGCAAGCGCTGCTGCAGTCGGTTCGTTGACGATGCGTCGAACGTTGAGCCCTGCTATTTCCCCCGCGTCCTTCGTTGCTTGGCGTTGGGCATCGTTGAAGTAGGCCGGTACGGTGATCACCGCGTCGGTGACCTTTTCGCCGAGGTAGTTTTCTGCGGCGCGCTTCAGCTTTAAGAGGACCTGAGCAGAAATCTCAGGGGCCGAAAGCTGCTTCCCATCAATTTCGATTCGCGCGTCATCGTTGGGACCCCGAACCACTTTGTAGGGAACAAGGCGAGATTCCTCGGCTATTTCTTCGAAGCGCCGACCCATGAATCTCTTGACGGAGTACACCGTTCGCTCAGGATTGGTGATCGCCTGACGTTTGGCAACTTGGCCCACGAGCCGCTCTTCATCTTTGGTGAATGCAACCACCGAAGGCGTTACCCGGCTTCCCTCTTCATTGACGATCACCTTGGGCTCGCGCCCTTCCATGATCGCCACTACGGAGTTGGTCGTACCCAGGTCGATGCCAATGATTTTTCCCATGTCGTTCGGCTCCTCTATAGTTCTGAGCTAGCGATCAAAGATTGCCACCAGCGCTCCTGTTCCAAACTAACCAGGGCGTTCCGAGCGTCAATGCGGGGAGGCAGGAATCCCCAAGGGATATTTCACGCAGTGCGTAAAAGGATGCGCGGAACGAAGCGTTTGTTACGCACGCCCGCTCTCCTCGCGAAACTATCGCCTAATAAAATTAGGCACTTAAAACCCATTCCAGGCGCTGGCAAGGGATGTGCTTGGGGTCCATCCGAAACCCCGGATCGCAGCTCCACCCGAAACCTTGGATCGCGAGGCACAATGCTTTTAAAGCCGCTGCAAACCAATGATCGCGACTGCGCTCCTTCCCCAAGAAAAAATGTCGCGGTGCTCGTCAACGCCAACGCAGGCAAGGTTTCTCGTCGGGTGATCACGGACATTTCCCGACTGGTAGGAAAGCAAAACGTCTACGTTTCGCATGACGAACTCGAGCTGCACCGCGTGGCGCGCCTCGTGGTTGCACGGGAATATCCAACCGTTTTCTTAGGTGGAGGGGATGGAACGGTGATGGCCTTTGTGAACGCAATCGCGCGGGAAAGCAAAGCACGCAAGTCTCCACTTCCAACCTTTGGCGTCCTCAAGCTTGGCACGGGAAACTCGATGGCCGAGTTCGTGACCGCATCGGCACCAAAGCACGTCGCTCGCGATATCTCCCAAACCCTCTCGGCGACGGCAGCCTCGACGCGTCACATCGAATTCCTCGACGTCGATGGCAAGTGCGCTCCCTTCGCAGGGCTCGGCGTTGACGGTGCACTTCTCAACGACTACAACTGGCTCAAGCAAGCGTTAGGGCGCGGGCCTGTCGGTGGCCTCTTTCGCGGATCCCTGGGCTACTTTCTCTCCGTTACGACGCGGACGCTCCCTCGAGCCCTGCGTCGCCAAATGTCGATGGATTGTTCGGTCACCAACGGAAACGCTACCGCCTACCGAATGCTTCCCGAGGGGTCGGTCGGTGAAACGTACGCGCCAGGCGAGACACTCTACAGTGGGCCGCTGATGATGGCAGCGGCCGGAACGACTCCCTTCTACGGATACGGCTTGCGGATGTTTCCTTTCGCGCAACGGAAACCTGGAATGTTCAACCTCCGCCTTGGAAATGTTCCGCCCCTCTCGGTGGTGGCAAACGTGCGAAAACTTTGGGCGGGAACCTGGTTCCCTGACGGAATCAAGGATGTTCTCGCCTCGGAAGTTGTCATCACATTTCAGGACCCAGTGCCGTTCCACGTAGCGGGAGATGCGTTAGGAAATCGTAAGCGGATTCGGATCGGAATTTCCAAGACGGCAATCGACCTGATCGACCTTGGCTCCCGCGCGCTCGCGTAGCGCTCTTCGCTTCTATCCTCGCAAAGGGGAGACAAGTTGGGTCGACAGAGCGACAGCGAGCCGCTACGCTATCGTTCTCAGGGTGATTCCTTGCGAACGCAAACGAAGGCGTCGAGGCCATCTCAATAGAAGCTATACTGCTGCCGTCCCAAATCGGACTGGAGGTCTGCGCGTGGTCTTTCGGAAATCGTCACACCTTGTTGGAATTCTCTGTGGAGCACTGTTGGCGCAAGGATGCCTCCTGTCCCGCCTCGTCGATCGGTCTTTTATCGGAATGACGGTGCGGACTCCGAAATACCAGGACCGAAAGGGGACCGGTTTTTTCCTTCTCCCGATCACGGCAGTCCTGGACCTCGCAACATTTCCTATCCAAGCGATCATCGTCATCATCATGGGGGACTACTTTCCTTGGAAGCGTCCGGTGAACAACCAAATGGCAATGCTTGAGGAGATGCCGGCGTACCAGAAGTTGTCGGAAGCGGTTCGTGAGAGGGCGAGACGCGAACTTTCGGAGGTGCTCTTGGCCGGAGATGCGCAGCCAAACGTTGCGCTCTTGCTCGATGCAACTGGGCACTGGACCAAGGCGACCATCAGCGATTCCGTTCGGCAACAGCTCATCAGTCGGGCAGAGGAAACCGCGCTCCGCGCTGCACCGATAGCGCTGGCTCAAAACGAAGGGGTCCAAGGAGCTCGGTAGAAGGCGATGCCGAGCTTGAAGAGGACCGCTACCAGAACGCCAAGAACAATTGTTTTGATCAGCCGATCTCCTCCCCGAATTGCAGCGCGCGCGCCCAGTGTCGCCCCAAAGACTTGGGCGAGCGCCATCGGAAGCGAGACCTCCCAAAGAATGGTTCCCTTCATTGCGAAGATCGCCGTCGCTGCCAGATTCGAGCCGAAATTGATGACCTTGGCATTGGCAGTCGCCCCGCGGAGACTAAAGCCTCCCATCCCAGTGAGCCCAGCAATCAAGAAGGTGCCGGTCCCAGGTCCAAAGAAGCCGTCGTAAACGCCCATGCCCGCCGCGAAGATCCCCGTGCACAGGCGACTCTCGGTGCGCGCCGTTTGTTTGTCCGCCGACGGTCCGCGGGGTCGATATCGAAAAACTCCGACGGCGGCGACGATCAAGAGCACGATGACAAGTGGGCGCAATACTTCAGGCTCTATTGCGAAGAGCAGGAGTGCTCCTGTCGTAGCCCCGACGACTGCCAGCGTGAAGTTTGCCCGATAGCTCGACTGATCAATGAGACCAGACCTCGCGTAGCGCAGGAGCGCCGAGGCGCTTCCGAATACAGCAGCGCCCTTGTTCGTTCCGATCGCCAACTGGGGAGGAAGACCGGCGGCGAGCAGTGCCGGAATGGTCAACAGGCCTCCTCCACCCCCGATCGCATCGACAAACCCCGCAACAAAGGCGACGCCGGTAAGTCCAGCGATGAGGGGAAAGTCCATCGAACTTTCTGCCGCCGTTTGAGGTCCCTTTGAGAGGTCCTCAGCTTGCGGGAACCTCTTTCTCCTGAATTCCGCGGAAATCCACAGTTCGTGCCTCAGAGACCCGAAGCGCTGCGCGTGATCCCTCCCATTCAATCGAGGGATGGCCCAACCCAGATGCCACCACCGCATGGATTTCCAAGAGCCCCCGAAGGGCATCCATCTGGGGCACTGCGCAGGCGAGGCATCGCGGGTTTGAATCCATCCACGCCTCGACTCCAATGCGCGCCTGGGACAGAACATTCGCGATTTGCGCGCGCGCTTTCGCCTCGTTGCCCATCCCTTCCCCAACGACCGCGAGACCGGCGATGCCATCAAGAACGCTAGGCCGCAGCCCGGATTTCACCAACGCGTCGATGATTGGAGCCGCTTGCGCGGGTGCGGTGAGGATTTCAAAATCTTCTCCGGATGACCCGATGAACATTGCGGGAATACTGTGACACGCAGCCAACTCCAGTGCACGTCTCCGAGTACCCGCGCTCGCCTCGGAAAGGCGCAGGAGACGCATCCCTTGGCGGATGCTCACGCCCTTCCAGCGGCGATCCGCAGACCCAAACCGATCGATGAGAGTTCCCGACGCATCCGGATCTGCATGTCCGCGCGTAGAAATAGGGATTCGCTTTGCCAGTGCGGGCTGCACAGTTTGCGGGTGGATCACTTTCGCCCCGAAGAGCGCAAGCGTATGAGTCTCTTCGTAGGTGAGCCGGTCCAGAAGGATCGCTTTGGGAACAAGGTGTGGATCGGCAGAGTAGACGCCGCGAACATCGCTCCAGAGTACAAGTTCCGAGGCATCGAACAGTGCCGCGAAGATCGCACCGGAAAAATCGCTCCCATTCCGCCCGAGCGTGGTCGGGCGACCGCCAGGAGTTCGCGCAATGAACCCCGTCGCCACCACCCGCTCCGCGCACAGCGCTGGATGGGTGCGCAGAAGATCGCCGGTAGCGCTCCAATCGACTTCGCTTCCGCCTGGGCTTTGACGAACCACGAGCACCTCACGGGCGTCGAGCAAGCAGGACGCTGCGCCGCGATCGCGCAAGGCTTCATGTACCAGTGCGGCAGACCACACTTCACCAAAGCCACTGACGCGCTCGAACAGAGCGTCGGTGGAAACCCCGGCCATCGCAGCAGAGAGTATTTCGTGAAGTTTGCTTTGGTCTTCCAGTAGGAGTTCGACGAGTGGGGCCGCATGGGAGCCTAAGAGTTCCTCCGCGGCGCTCTGGTGGCGTGCGATGATTTCCCGGAGCTCGGCGCTCCAAGCCGGGTTGGTATGCACGGATCCGGCGAGCGCGAGGAGGGCATCGGTCACACCATGCATTGCTGAAACGACAACGATTTGTTGCTCATCGCGCGCGCACAAGATCCGGACCGTGTGCGCAATGTGCTTCGCCGTCGCGACGGTGCTGCCTCCGAATTTGTGGGCGACGCGAATCCCAGATCGGCGCAATCGAGGCGCAGGAGTGCAGGCCTCCATTTCCCCGAGCACATCGCTCATGGTGCAGGAGCTGCGCGGGTGGGCGTCGGGAGCACCTCGC
>JBGSMZ010000143.1:0-5472 GCA_041739845.1 Myxococcaceae bacterium | reverse complement strand
TCTCTTGTTGGCGGCGGGTGCCAAAAGGGTAGTCCCGCTCGCAGTCTCCGCCCCGTTCCATTGTGCACTCATGGAGCCTGTGGTCGCACGGATGAAAGAAGTCCTCGATGCTACCGATTTCCGAGATCCTACCGTGCCAATCTACTCCAACGTAGACGCTGCGCCCCACCACACGGGAGCTGCCTGCAAAGCCGGATTGCTCAGCCAACTTACGATGCCGGTCCGTTGGTCAGAGTCCGTGCAACGGATTGAAGCCGATGGTGTCACATGTGCGGTCGAACTTGGCCCGGGGCGCGTTCTGTCAGGGCTGGTGCGCCGATCCACGAAATCGATGACCTGCACCAATGTCGATGATCCCGCATCCCTGGAACGCGCCCTGTCAGTGGTGGAGAAGCTGACATGAAAGATTTTGCTGGGAAGGTTGCTCTGGTGACAGGGGGATCGCGCGGCATCGGGAGGGCAGTGTGCGCCGAGCTTTCGCGACGAGGAGCGCGGGTCATTATTGGATTCGCGACCAACGAAGAGGCCGCGGCGGAGGTAGGGCGCAGCATTCGTGATGCCGGAGGGGATGGAAGTGTTCTCCAATTCGACGTGGCCTCAACGGCGGCTTGCGCGCAAGCCGTAGGTGCGATCGAGGCCTCGCATGGCAGACTCGACATCCTGGTGAACAATGCGGGAATCACCTCCGACGGCCTCTTGGCGCGCGCAAAAGACGCCGATTGGGAGCGGACCATCGATACCAATCTCAGGGGCCCATTCGCCCTCATGCGCGCGGCATGCCGTCCGATGATGAAGCAGCGCTCCGGGTCGATCGTCAATGTGGCCTCCGTCATCGGCGAAATGGGAAATGCCGGGCAAGCCATATACGCCGCCTCGAAGGCGGGCCTATTGGGGCTCACCAAGTCGATCGCTCGCGAACTGGGTAGCCGCAATATCCGCGTCAACTGCGTTACCCCTGGGTTTATCTCTACGGATATGACCAGCGCCTTGGGCGAAGCGACACAGTCGAAGCTAGAGCGTCAGATAGCACTCGGTCGCGTAGGCAAAGCGGAAGAGGTTGCAGCGGCAGTTGCTTTTCTGGCATCCGATGCAGCTTCTTACATCACCGGTGCCGTTCTCAAGGTGAACGGCGGATTCTACATGTGAGCGGCTGAAGCTTCTTTCAACGGATTGAAGGTATGTTAACCCCCCAAGCGCCTTCTGGCGCATGAGCAACCCTGAAGAGGATACTGCAATGACTTCCACATCCATTGAAGCCAAGATCAAGTCGATCATCGCCGATCAGCTGGGCGTCGGTGAAGAAGAGATCAAACCCGAGTCGAATTTCATCGAAGACTTGGGGGCCGATTCACTCGACATCGTCGAACTGGTCCTCGCGATGGAAGAGGAGTTCGAAATCGAGATACCTGATGAAGAAGCGGAGAATATCAAGACCGTCGGGGACGCGGTCACCTATGTGACCGCCCACAAGAAGTGAACCCAGTTCGCTCGTTTGACGCGCACTAATGGAGAGGTGAATGTGAACCCACGTCGTCGTGTGGTGATCACCGGCTCAGGCCTGATCACTCCTATCGCAATTGGAACGCAACAGAGCTGGGACGGCGCGCTCCAGGGGCGATCAGGGGTAGGGAAGATTACGCGCTATCATCGTCCAGAAGCAGCCGTGAAAATTGCTGCCGAGGTCAAGGGCTTCAAGGCAGAAGACTTCATGGAACGAAAAGAGGCTCGCAGGATGGACCTCTTTGCGCAGTTTGCTTTGGCCGCTGCGGAACTCGCCATGCAAGACGCGGCGCCTCCCATCGGGAAAGAAAAGCCCAACGGTTACGATCCGGAAAAAGTTGGGGTCATCGTTGGTTCTGGAATTGGCGGACTCGGGTCCTTTGAGGAAACCCATTCCCACGGGCTTGCCAAAGGATTTGACCGGCTCTCCCCATTCTTCATTCTAAAAATGATCATCAACATGGCGCCCGGCCGGATCTCGATGCGCTTCAACTGCAGGGGGGCGAACTGGTCGCCGGTCTCTGCGTGCAGTACTTCGGCGAACGCGATCGGCGAAGCCTATCGGCAGATCCAGTGGGGCATCCTCGATGCTGCCATTGCTGGCGGATCGGAAGCGACGATTACCGCAGTAGGAATCGGGGGATTCGAAGCGATGCGCGCACTCTCCCTCAACAACGATGATCCGGAGCACGCGAGCCGACCTTTTGATCGGGATCGCGATGGCTTTGTGATGGGCGAGGGGGCCGGTATCGTCGTTTTGGAAGAACTCGCAGCTGCGCAGAAGCGCGGCGCGCGGATACTCGGGGAAGTGGTTGGCTACGCGACCAATAGTGACGCGTACCATGAGACGCTCCCTGCTCCAGAGCACGAGGGAGCACAACGTTGTATGCGAGCGGCACTTCATTCGGCTGGACTTGAAGCCAAGGACATTCAGTATATCAATGCGCATGGAACCTCGACTCCAGCGAACGACCTCAACGAAAGCAAAGCGATCAGCCGCGTTTTTGGAGAGCACGCCTCCAAAGTCCTGGTGTCATCGACCAAGTCCGTGACCGGTCATATGCTCGGTGCTTCCGGCGGCGTAGAAGCCGTTTTCACAGCACTTGCAATACGAGATGGAATGGTCCCCCCGACGATGAACTATCGGACCCCGGATCCGGAATTGGAACCTCTCGACTTTGTCCCCAATGAAGCGCGCCGAGCGGCACTGACTCACGGGCTCTCAAACTCTTTCGGGTTTGGAGGCACCAACGCCTGCTTGGTCCTCAAAAAATTTGAGGACTAGCGAGCAAATTCGAGGGGAAGCGAAGGCGAAGGATGGCACTGCCTTTGGCCGAGGGCTCATTGAAACGCGCGTCCCCCGCGAGGCGTTGCTAAGGTGGTTTCATGGCAACAAACCCTAGCGAGGACGGCGGACGATGACCTGGTCGATCCGAATTGCAACCCTGACCCTCACGACGTTTCCACTCCTTTCCTGCGTGTACACCTCCGCTCAAGGCCAGGCGCTTGAAAACCGCGTGTACGAAGGAGAAGCACAACGCGCAGCGTTCGCGCAGGATTTGGTGGCGCTCAAATCGCGCGTGGAATCGAGTGAGGAGAAGACCCGCATCGCGCTCGACCAAACGGTGCATTCGGCCAGGTCAACGGGCGCGCAAAACAGCGTAAATTTCGATCGCGCCATCGATGAGGTTGCGAAACTCCGGGGATTGGTTGGCGAGTTACAACATCGCCTCGGGCAATTGGAGTTGCCGGGGAACACAGGGACTGCGACTCCCCAGACACAAGTGGTTCCCGATGATCCGAATGCGGCGCTCTCCATGGCCGACAGCTCGGCACGCTCCGACGTCGCCGGTGCACGAAGAATCTATGGAGAAATCTTGCGGCGATGGCCGACGAATGCGGTGGCTTCGAGTGCGCACTACGGACTTGGAGAAAGCTACTTCTGGGAACAGCCGCCGCGGTGCCGGGAAGCGCTGTATGAATACGGGAAAGTCATTCAAGATTTCTCAACCTCACCGTCTGCTCCGATGGCCTACGTTCGAAGCGCCGATTGTTTCCGAAGTCTCAACATGACCAAAGAGGGGCGCGTCGCTCTGGAGACCGTTCGGACCCAGTTCCCAGGTACGGAAGGGGCTCGCATCGCGCAGCAGCGGCTTGCGGATTGGGGTTCCACAAACTCCCAGAAGCGCTAGCTTCCCCTAGCGCAGCGAGACCGCAAGAAAGGTTCGCTTCGACCCTTGCGCAACAATGGGCCGCATGGTAATGGCCAGCGCCCCCTAGGGGTGGTACCCAAATTTCGAGAAAGCAGAACTATACTATTGTGCCCAAAGAGGATGCCATTGAGGTTGAAGGTACGGTGAAGGAACCGCTCCCCAACGCCATGTTTCGTGTCCAGCTCGATTCTGGACATGAAATTCTAGCCCACATATCTGGGAAGATGAGGATGCACTTCATCCGCATACTCCCCGGTGACAAAGTGAAGGTTGAACTGTCGCCCTATGACCTCACCCGTGGTCGAATCACTTACCGGGCAAAATAGAACTTATGAAAGTACGCCCCTCCGTCAAGAAGGTTTGCGACAAATGCAAAGTCATTCGTCGCAAGCGCGTCGTCAGAATCATTTGTCCAGTCAACCCTCGTCATAAGCAGCGACAAGGGTAGTCCGCGGACACCATTTCGCAACAGAGGAGCAAAGAACACGCATGGCTCGCATTGCAGGCATCGACCTCCCGGCCCAAAAGCGCTTGGCGATCTCCCTTCAGTATATCTACGGGATCGGAAAGACCTCAGCGGAAAAGATTTGCCTCAAGGCTGGAGTCGATCTGAAGACGCGCACCAAAGATCTGACGGAAGATCAGACCCGCCGCGTCCGCGAAGCGATCGAAGCCGACTACAAGGTTGAAGGCGACCTCCGGCGCGAAGTAACTATGAATGTAAAGCGGTTGATGGACCTTGGCTGTCACCGCGGTCTCCGGCATCGGAAGGGTTTGCCGGTCCGTGGTCAACGAACCCATACCAATGCAAGGACCCGCAAAGGTCCCAAGCGGGGAGTTCAGCGCGCCCGAGCTTCTTCCTCCCCTCGATAATCAGCGAACGAGATCTCTATGGCAGAAGACGAAGCTTCAGCGACGACGACTCCTCCTCCCGATGAGGGAGGCGATGCGAAGCGTTCCAAAAAGAAGTCCAAGAAGGGAATCCTCAACGGAATCGTCCATATTCAGTCAACCTTCAACAATACGATCATTACGATTACTGATGTTTCAGGAAATGTAATCTCCTGGTCCTCTGCTGGGGCTCGCGGATTCAAGGGATCGCGAAAAGCCACCCCGTTCGCGGCGCAAGTTGCGGCAGGGGATGCTGCGGCCAAGGCCATGGAGCATGGCCTTAAGAATGTTCAAGTTCTCGTGAAAGGTCCAGGTTCGGGTCGCGAATCGGCGCTCCGGGCCATCGCCGCAGCGGGCATCAAGATCTCCCTTATTCGAGACGTAACTCCAATTCCCCATAATGGCTGCCGTCAGCCGAAGCGTCGGCGCGTATGATCGGGCTTCTTTCCGATCCCATGGCTTAAGAAGGAGATTTTGTGGCTCGCTACACTGGAAGCGTCTGCCGGATTTGCCGGCGAGAAAATCTGAAGATGTATCTCAAGGGCGACCGTTGCTATACGGACAAGTGCGCCATTGAACGCCGCCCCTATCCCCCCGGCCAACATGGTCAAGGGCGTGTAAAGTTTTCCAATTACGGGGTCCAACTACGCGAGAAGCAAAAAGTGAAGAGGATGTACGGGCTCCTCGAAGCGCAATTTCGCGGGTACTTCCACCGTGCAGCATCCGCCAAAGGAAAAACTGGCGAAACGCTGCTCCAACTCCTTGAACTGCGCTTGGACAATATTGTCTTCAGAATGGGCTTTGCTGACACACGGGCGGAAGCACGCCAACTGGTCAGGCACGGGCACGTCACCGTCGACGAGCGACG
>JBGSMZ010000142.1:0-4647 GCA_041739845.1 Myxococcaceae bacterium | reverse complement strand
GGATGAATGGTCTCGAACTGCACGTGAGCGAGGCCGATGCGCACAAGGGGCGGCAGGCCATTCTCGGCGTGAAGGTACTTCTCCAGATCGCTGAGGAGCGCGGGTAACTCCTCGGGTGGAGACGGAACGAAGACGGCGTTCCCCGGCCGTGTCCCGCCGATCCAGTTCTGGCTGCTGCGGACCGCGCCGGGCTGCTTGTTGGCGCCGCGCGCTCCTCGCATCAATCGGCGGTGCGCTTCGTTAAGCAGTCGCATCGAGAGGGGTAGGCCCTTCGTGCTCTTGAGCTGCCCGCGCGCATACTTGACCGCGTCGAGGTAGTTGCAGACCTCTCGAACGTCCTCGACGGCGGCTCGGTGGTCCTCCTTGGCCTCGAACTCGAGGAGGTCGATGAGGGTGGCCTGGGTGCCCTCGATCTGCGAGGACACCACCGCCTCCTTGCGCACGAAGGCGTAGATGAACCAGTCGAGGGACGGAACCATTTCGCCAGCCACCTCCAGGCGGGCCAGAGCCTGCTCCGCACGGACGAGAAGCGCAGCGCGCTTGGAGTCGATGTCCAGCGGGGGCTCGCGGGGCGGGAGCGGATTGGGGACGAAGGTGACGACCTCTTCGCCGCCGGCAGCCCTCCCGAAAGTTCGACCAGTTACACGCACGTTCAAACCTCTAGGAAAGAAGTCTTTACCAAATGAGAACGCTAATAAAGGACCATTTGCTAGCGCGTCTCGCTGATAAAGGCCCCCTCGGTCTGTGCAGAAGGCTGGAATGTGCCCCCGTCTGAAAGGCCTGGGGTTGACAGCTCACTGTTGCAGTGTTGCTTGGTTGTTTAACCAACTTATAAAACACCATGCCGAGACCATCGAACACGGAAGAGCGCAGAGCGCAGGGGATGCAATGGGCGAGTTGTAGTCGAGCGCGGAGTGCCTTCTGCGTAGATTGTAGAGTCCCTCGACGAAGGTGAGTACTGCGACTCTGGCTTCCGCTTGCGTTTTGAATCGACGATGTTTGAGCAGTTCGTGCGCAAGGGTGGCGAAGAAGCTTTCGCACATTGCATTGTCGTAGGCGTCTCTGACGGAGCCCAGGGAGGGACAAATTCCCGTTTCCTTGCAGCGCTTTCCAAAGGCCAGGGGCGTATATTGACACCCGTGGACCAAGTGTAGAATTGCGCCTGCAGGCTTGCATTGCTCCGCGACCGTGTTGAGAGCATCCAGCACCTCGGTCGTTTCGAGGCTTGTCGATATTGACCGGCCAACAATCCGACGACTCCAGGCATCGAGCACGACCGCGAGGTAGATGAAGCCTGCCCAGGTCGGTGCGTAGGTAATGTCTGCCACTCAGAGCTGGTCTGGTCCGTTTGCTGCGAAGTTTCTATTCACCAAATGCGAGGGCCTCGGAGTGGTGTTGCCGGGCGTTGTCGTGCGAACGAAGCGCCGCCGAGCTTCGCCGCGAAGTCCAGCAATGCGCATCAATCGCGCCACGCGATTCTTGCCAACTCGCATCGGCGCTTCATTCGCTTCGCGGAGGTCTCTGGCGATGCGGATTGCTCTGTAAGTGCCGTTTGACGCGTGGTGAATATCTCGGACGAGAGCCAATAAATAGATGTTGGCTTGCGCCCTCATGGAGCTCTTGCGCTTCAAGAACGCGCAGTAGCCGCTCGAGGAGACGCCGAGCACTCGACTCATTACACGAATGAGGAATTGGGCCTGGTACTCACTCATGAATCGATAGATTCTTTCGGTACGACTTCGGTCTCCTCAAGCGAACCAGGCCACAGCTTGTCGTTGAGCGCCCAGAACACGCCTTCGGCGATTCGTCCTGTGGCTTCCCATGAGAGCCGCAACACGATCACATCGTCCACATCGTCCTTTTCGCGGGGATTGATATCGGTGAAGTCGAAGTGCCCGTCGTAGACGGTGATGCGGCCGTGGGCGGTGGCGTTTCGAAGGGCGCGAAGGATGGATTTCCCATTCACAGGGCGATGCAACCGATTCTCCACGACCTTCACGGAATCGACCAAAGCTACTCTGGCATCCACGGCCTCCAGGAGCTTGTCGTCACGCTGTACTCCGGGCTGATCCCACAACCACACGAGCGAAAGGTAGACGACGCCCAAGAACGTACTTTGGTTGAGCAAACTCACCGGCGACGCGAGCCCGAAGTCCGAAGCCAAACGCTCGATATTCGTATCCAGGTCGCCGTTGCTCCCTCTTTTCTGCTCAATCGACTGCAGCACTCGAACGTTGAACAGCGCTAACTTCGCCACAAGGAACGGCGTCTTTAGGTCGGCCATGTCCCGAATTTCCCACGTCATCCTCTTGCAATCCACAGTCTTGAGCGCCCTCTTGACCGCATGTCGTCGTATGCCGAGAGCGGCCGAGCCCCGCGGACGGTGACCGCGCGCGAGCAGCGGCTGCTGCTGAAGGTGGCGTAACCCCGGTTGCGTGGTCACTTTCAGAGCCGTTTGGAAAGCTGAGCCACTATGTCGAGATTTCGCAAGAGGTACCCTCTAGAATTCCGGCATCAGCTTCTCGCTTTGGTGCGCGCCGGGGGAGACCTCAAGGAACTCAGCCGCGAGTTTGAACCCAGGGCGGAAACGATTCAGGCCTGGGTTGCGCAAGCGGACTTGGATGCTGGGAATCGAACCGACGGTCTGACGAGCGCGGAGAGCGAGGAATTCCGAAAGCTGCGCCGTGAGCATCGTCGACTTCGCATGGAGCGGGAAATTCTCTCAAAAGCCGCGGCCTGGTTCGCTTAAGGAGACCGAGGTCGTACCGAAAGAATCTATCGATTCATGAGCGAGTACCAGGCCTAATTCCCCATTCGCGTCATGAGCCGAGTGCTCGGTGTCTCTTCGAGGGGCTACTACGCGTTCTTTAAGCGCAAGAGCTCCATGAGGGCGCAAGCCAACATCCAACGTCGTGCGCACCGCCGATCAAGCCGAGACGGATAGCCTCTGGAACGCGCTGCTTGCCGACGGTGGCGAAGAGAGCAGGTGCGCGTGGCTCACCGACAGCTTTGGCGTGTCGTGGCAGGTGGTTCCTGACGCGCTCTCGCTCCTGCTCGGGGCCGAGGACCGCGAGGCCGCCGGTCGAGCCATGCAGGCGATGATGCAGATGGGGAAGATCGACATCGCGGCGCTCGAGTCAGCGTTTCGCGGATAGTAAGGGTGGCGCCGCACATGAGCGTGAAGAACATCGACGAATACCTCGCCGGCGTCTCTCCTGAGCAGCGAGCTGCCCTCGAAGCCCTGCGACGGCAGATCAAGGCCGCGGCCCCGGAAGCCGAGGAGTGCATCAGCTACGGACAACCCGCCTTTCGGAAAGGCCGCATCGTCTGCGGATTCGGCGCGACAAAGAAGCACTGCGCGCTCTACCTGTTCAGCGGCACCACCGTGGATGCGTTCGCCGATGCTCTCGACGCCTACGACCTGAGCAAGGGCACCGTGCGCTTCCAGCCCAACCGACCGGTCCCTGCGTCCCTGTTGAAGAAGCTCGTCAGGGCTCGGTTTTCAGAATGCGCAGCCCTTGATGCTGCGAAAAAGGAGAAGAAATGAGCCAAGCATCGCTTGCATCCGTTGCGCACGAGACCCTGGTGTTCGAGCGTCGTCTTCGCACCTCGCCGGAGGCCGTGTTCGCCGCCTATGCCGATGTCCGTGTGCGCGCCAGGTGGAGCGCTCCCTCGCCTACTGCTGCCGTCGTTTACTCCGCAGACGACTTCCGTATCGATGGCGAAGATGTCTTTCGCTGCGGCAGCGCTGACGATCTTCGCTTCGCGGGCGTCGTTCGGTACCTCGACATTCTCGACGGACGGCGCATCGTCTACAGTGAAGTGATCGCCACCTCGGAAGCCCGGCTCTCGGTCTCGTTGGTCACGTGGGAGCTCAGCGGCGATGGTGCAGATACGCGGCTCGTCGTCACCGACCAGGTCGCGTCGTTCGTCGGGAGGGAAATGATCGACGGCAGTCGTTCTGGCATGAACGGGGCGATCGACAATCTCGTTGCCCTGGTCGAGAAGGAGGTTCGCCGATGAAGACGCCTCGACCTTGGAAACGACCACGTGCACGCCCGCGTAGCCGGCCCATCCGAAATCCAACTCTCGCTCATTGGGTGTACGAGCTGCTCCGCTACGGCCATGATGCCGCTGCCAACCGCACCGCCGCCATCGTCACCAAGACCCTGCGGTCGTGCCAACGCAATGACCTGATGTAGAGTCAGCGAGTATGGCACCCGTCTTCGTCGACCCGCACCGGGTTCGAGAGTTTGAGACTGAGGCCGCGTTCGAGCGCTGGCTCTCCAAGCACCACGAGCGCGAGCCGGAGCTGTGGATCAAGCTGCACAAGAAGGGCTCAGGGCTCCGCACGATCACGAACATCGAGGCCATCGACGTGGTGCTGTGCTGGGGTTGGATCGATGGCATTCGCAAGAGCTTCGACGAGAGGTCATTTCTGCAGCGCTACTCGCCGCGGGGCGCGCGAAGCGTGTGGAGCCAGATCAATCGCGACAACGTGACCCGTCTCATCGCTGCGGGTCGTATGACCGAGCACGGCCTGCGCCACGTCGAGTCGGCCCAGGCCGACGGGCGATGGGATGCCGCGTACGCACCGATGCGCAACATGAGCGCTTCCAGCCTGCCGGAGGACCTGCGCGCCGCCAT
>JBGSMZ010000119.1:0-6443 GCA_041739845.1 Myxococcaceae bacterium | reverse complement strand
GTGACGCAAGCGCCCACCCTCGCCGAGCCCATGCGCGGCGCATCCCACGTGTTCCACTTGGCCGGAGTCCGCCGCGGCGCCAATCGAGACGCCTTCTTTGCAGTCAATGAAGTTGGTACGCGAATTGTCGCAAGTTCGATGGTGGCGGCGGGAGCACGACGCCTCGTGGTAGCAGGGTCCCTGGCGGCCGCCGGCCCGTCTACGCGGGAATGCGAACTCACCGAATCAGCACCGTGCCGTCCCACCGACTGGTACGGCGAGTCCAAAGCCGCCGCCGAAGCCGTTGCGCTTTCCTTCGCCGACCGCCTCGAAGTGACCGTGAGCAGACCTTCTCGAATCCTCGGCGCCGGAGACCGGGAGAACCTTCCCTTTGTGCGCCTTGCGCGCCGCGGCTTGATCCTCCGCATCTCTGGGGCTCCCAGGCCGATTGCAATGGTCGATGTCGAAGACGTGGTGCGCCAGCTCATTCTCCAGGGGGAGCGCCCTGAGGCCGTCGGAGAAGTCTTCTTCTGCTCCAGCGGCGAGACCCTGACGCTCGAGAGGCTTCTCGAAGAAATCGCGAGAAACTTAGGGCAGGCCCGCCTGCGACGGATTTCGCTCAATCCAGTGCTCTTGCACGCTCTCGCGACCGCAGCCGATGGAATTTCGTCGCTGACGCAGAAGCCGTTGCCACTCAATCGCAAGCTGGTGCGCCAACTTACCGCCAGCGGATGGAATTGCTCGATCGCGAAAGCGCGCCAGCTGTTGGGATTCGCTCCGACGGTCCGTCTCTTGGATTCGGTGGCTCGCTCGGTCGCCGGTTATCGCGCTTTGGGACTTGTTGATTAATCCTCTAGCGAAACGCGTGCTAGAGGCAGCGGTGCGATGCAGAAGAAGAGAGAGAACACTCCGAGCGCGGTACGCAAGGCGTCGTTTTTCGACGTCGACGGGACGCTCATTCGAACCAACGTCGTCCACGTCTACGGCTATTATGCCGCGAACTCTGGAAGCCTGCGGTCCATTGCCGCGCGTACCATCTCGGCTCTGGCGATGGTTCCCGTATTCGGCGCCCTCGATGCTTTGGACAGGCACACCTTCAATGAGTTTTTCTACCGCTTCTACGCTGGACTCTCGGAAGATCGCCTCCTCGCACTTGCCGAAGACCTCTTTGAGGACGTGATTCATAAAGCCATCTACAAGCGCGCTTACGACTTGGTCGACGAGGCGAGGCGATCCGGATGCCGTATCGTCCTGGTGACTGGAGCCCTCGACTTCACCATGCGCCCACTCGCTCGCCACTTGGGTGCCGACGACCTCATCGCCAACAAGATGCAATTCGTCAGCGGTCGAGCGACTGGGAAGGTGATCCCGCCCATTATTGAGGGAGCGAATAAGGCCGATGCCATTCGGAACTATTGCGAGCGCCACGATCTATCGTTGGCCAAGAGCCACGCCTACTCTGACTCCGCATCAGACTACGCCATGCTCGCAGTCGTTGGTCGCCCTACCGCCGTCAATCCAGATCTACGTCTCCGCGCTCTCGCGCGCAGCTACCGTTGGCCGATTCTCGACGTCCGCTAAGGCAAAACTGCCAGACGACGCGCGGCTTGCGCAAGTGGGAGGAGCTGCCTTTCAGAGGCCATTGCTCTGACGACGTGCTTGAAGCGCCGCATCTTCTCGGAAACAGGAACGCGAACATCGGGTTGTGCTTTTTCCAACCATTTCGGAACGCCGTCAGAGGCGTCGAGGAAGTCAATCGCATGCAGCTCCAAATTGAGGAGCGGCGTTGCGCGCAGCGATGCTTGGACCGCGCGGGTCACGGACGTTGGAAGCGTCGAAATCAGCGTCCCGATGAAGGGCAATCGCGTCACTGGAGCAACGCTTATCGGCAGTTCGAGAAGGCTCGCCTGCCCCCGCCGATACGGCGATTGCAAATCCGGATGGTAGGGTTCCCTCGGGGATTGAAGCACTGCGGTGGTGTCGAGAATCGATCGCGAGGGGCGACCGCGCAGCGCGAGCCATCCCATCACCAGCGCCTTCGCTGCGAAGTACGGTGTCGAGGCAAAGGCCGACGAGTCGTACTGGTACCCCTTCGCTGCGACCTCTTGAAGGAGATTTGCAGACAGCGTGTAGCCAGGGGCCCGAAACCCCACCGGAGGAACTCCGATGCGCGACAACGCCTGGTGTGCGTTCGCCAAGTCTTCCGCTATCAGCCGTCGTGGCTTGCGCGACATGGTGTAGTCGTGCGCGAAGCTGTGGCTCCCGAGCTCGTGGCCCGCTTCCGCTGCCGTCGAGATGGAAGCAGCAAAGGATGCCTCGCGAAGGTCTTCGCCAATGACGAACAGCGTCCCTTGGATTCCCTCCATCAACTCGAGGAAGCGCGGAATGGCTTTTTCGGCGACGGCCCGCTTGGCGTGCGCATCCAAGTCGAACTCGGAGCGACCGTGGATTCGCGCGTAGTGATGGAGGCCATCGACGTCGATTGAAACAGCACCCAGCTTGTCCACAGCTAGCCCCCGCGCACCCGAATCACGTACACCAGGCGAGCTACGCTCTTGAGAACGTGGGGGACGCGCTTGAACAAGTGGACTGATGGCTGGCGCTTCTCAACGAGCTGAATCGGAATTTCTTGCACGGAGAGTCCGCTCCTCCATGCGCGCAAGACAAACTCCGAAGCAAACACGTCCCGGTCGACGACGCACTGTTGCGCAATGGGTACGAGTCGATCGCGGCGAAACGCCTTGAGCCCATGGGTATCGGTTCCCTTGAAGCCCAGACTCATCCGGAGGAGGCTGTTGTGAACACGGGTTGCGACGCGGCGGATGAGTGGACGCCTGTCGGAGGCGCCGTGCGCAGCCTTCGAGCCGATGACCATATCCGCTTCTCCGGACTGAATCTTGGGAATCGCTGCATCGTAAAAGGATATGTCGCAAAGGTCGATCTCGTCGCAGACGACGACCTCGCCGAGCGCATCCATGATCCCGGCTTTGAGGGCCGCTCCGTAGTTTGGCTGGTCGCTGTGAAGTGCTCGTATGCGGGGGTTCGACGCGCAAATGCGCTCCAACACGGCTTGCGTCCCGTCGCGCGAGCCATTCTCAGAGAGGATAATTTCATAATCCCACCCGCGCTTCTGGATTGCGGCGGCAAGTTCGGTGGCAGCGGCTTCGACAATGGCGACTTCGTTGAAGACCGGGATGACAACCGAGAGCTGAAGCTGGGAGGCCATGAGAGGTCGCAGGAGCTAGCACGAGGCTTGCGTGGTGGGAATCATTGCCGACATGCGAAAACTCCAAGTGCGATCGCTGTGTCTCCGCTACAATTCCGATCCAAATGAAAGTTTCGTGTCCCACCTGCCAGGCAACCTTGAAAGTCGACGACGCGCGAATTCCTCCCGGTGGAGCGAGAATTCAATGCGGTGCCTGCGGAGGGGTGATTCCAATCAAGCCAGCGAAGACCGAAGCGAGCGCATCCAAAGCTCCGGCGCCGACGCGATCGAATCCACCTCTCCCATCGCGCCCCTCGATGGCGGCGGCGAAACCGCCAGCGCAGCCGGCCCCGCCCCCTCCACAGAGCAATCCGCGACCACTGCCTTCGATTCCCAAGGTTGCAAACGCGCTTCCACGTCCACCGTGGACTGAAGGCCCATCAAAGGGTCCACCTTCGCATCCCGCCATCAAACCACCTCCTCCCATCGAGAGTGCGTCTCCGACGTCCGCTCCGCAACAGAACTTTCCTCCACCGTCCCAGATTCCTCCCACGCTTGAGAACGATTTCATTCTGGGATCCGGACTGCCCCTCGACTTCGATTTACCTCCACCACCGCCTCCTGCAGCCCCGACCACAACGAAGCCTTGGTCCCGCGAGGAGGTGCCACTTCCCTTGCCCGCCCCTTCCGGCAACGAAGTCGCTGTCAGCCTTCCAAACACTGGTGAAGATTCCGCGGTCGCGCAACGGTTCCACATCCGACGACGCAGTGGAAAAATCGCCGGCCCCTTCAACCAATCGGTAGTTGTGGCGATGCTCCGCGATGGCGATCTCCGAGGAAATGAAGAAGTTTCGATGGATCAGGAGAATTGGTCGCCGATCGGCTCGGTGAGCGCCTTTCGCGAAGTTCTGAGCGAGAAGGTTTCGCCCCTCGCTTCGAGTCCGTCGTCGGTGCGCACGAATTTGGCGACCGGCGCTTCTGTCGACAAGCTCAAGCAAGTCTACCACGATCGAATGGCCGCCGTCGCGGTCATGAAGGAGCCGGTCTCCTACAAAAAGTACTACAAGTACGTCATTGCAGGCGTCGCGGCGCTGTTGGTCCTAGCCCCGGGAATCTTTCTAGGAACCTCCACGCGCTACGGATACTTTGGGCTCAAGCTCTTGCTCCCTGCGAAGGTGCGCGAGGGAACGCGCGAGTTTGACTACCTCGCTGCGGCTCGGGCTGGATTTCTTACGGACACCTGGGTGAGCTACAATGCGGCTATGGCGTCCGCCGCACAGGCGCTGGCTATCAAGGAATTCCCGGAAGCGCGCGCCGTCCATTCACAAGCGGTGTTCTATTTGGCTCGCAAGTATCGGAGCGCGAAACCCGCTGCCGTCGCGGAGGCCCAGCGGGAAATACCGAGCATCCGCCTCTTGGGCGACAAACATCCCGACGTTCTTCGAACGCTCGCGTCTGAGGCTCTGACGCGGAGTGCTCCGCAGGAAGCCGCTGCCTTCCTTTCCGACGCGCTCACCCGCAATCCAGAGGACTTGGAATCGCTTTTCCTTCGGGTCGAAGTTTCGCTTCAACTCCAACAGTTCCCGCAAGCTTCGAACGACCTCGAGGCCATCCTCAAGAAACGACCCAAGTCTGCGAAAGCGTTGCATTTGCAAGGGACGATTGCGTCGCTCCAGGAGCATTGGGATGCGGCTTTTGAAAAGTACACGGCGGCGCTCGCTGAGGACCCAAAGCATTTTGCTTCCGAAGTCGAGATTGCACGCGTTCTCCTCATCGAGAAGAACGATATTGCTGCAGCTGCCCCTCGCATCGAAGCGCTGCTGCAGGACGCCACCAAGGCAGCGCTTTCGCCGCGCGAGCGCAGCGACGCGCTCGCATTGATGGCCTCGATCCGCGTCCGCCAAGAGAAGTTGGACGCTGCGGAACCGCTGTTTGCCGAAGCGATGAAGGCTGATCCCACCAGTCCGTTTACGCTCGCCGAATTTGGGAAGCTTCTGCTGGCGATGAATCGCCCCGGTCGCGCCGTGCCGCTCTTGGTGAAAGCGCTGGCCGCTCGCCCTCAGGATGTGGGGCTTCAGGGTGCTACGATCTTAGCGCTCCTCGGCGCGGGGCAACTTAAGGAAGCACAAGCTGCTGTGAAGGCGACACTGGCTCGGTTTCCCGACAACCCAAGCCTCATCTATCTCTCAGGTCGCGTCCTCGACGCCCTCGATGACTCCAAAGGCGCTGAAGAGGCGTACACCAGAGCGATTTCGCGCGCGGAAGCCGCTGGGAAGACGTTGCCAGAAGCTGCTGCGGCGCTGGCGAGGCTTCACCTTCGTTTCCATCACGTGGAGCAGGCAAAGGAAGTGCTCCAAACGGCAATTCAAGGGGCGCCCCAAGACGTTGGCCTGCTCGTAGGGCTGGGTGAAATGATGCTCGCTCAGCGGGATCTGCAGGGGGCCGAGGGCACATTCCAAAGAGCGCTTGCGTTAGACCCGGAGTCGGCGGAAGCCAACCTGGGGGCATCGCGCACCGCGCTCCAACGCGGGCAGATCGATACGGCGCGAGCGCTCATCGACAAGGCACTGCAGCGCAACCCTTACATTCCTGGGGGGCGCCTCCAACTTGCGACCGTGGAATGGAAGCAAGGCGACCTCGCCGCGGCTCTCGAAGTGCTTGCGAAGGCGCGCTCCGACGAACCCACGAACGCTGCGCTCCTCGTTGCCATCGGCGCCATCGCCCTCGACACCGGTGATACGGCCAAGGCCACCGAAGCCCTCGACGAAGCGCGAAAGCTCGAACCGAGCAATTCGGACGCCCTCTTCTACTTGGCGCGCACCCATTTGAAGCGCGGCGACACCACCGAGGCGATCGCGACAATGCAGCGCGCGCTCACACTCGATGGGGAAAGCGTCGAATACCACTACTGGTTGGGGCGGATCCTTAAACAGGCGGGGCGACCAGACGACGCGCTCAACGAATACAATGCGGCCTTGAAGCGCAATCCGAAGGATGCGGACACGCTTGAGGCGCTCGGGCACTTTTATGCAGACGCCAACAATGCTGCCAAGGCACTCAAATTCTTTGAAGAGGCGCGCAGCGCTGACCCATCGCGCGGACACCTCTGGGCTGCAATCGGTGATTCCCATCTCAAGCTGAACCAATGGGACAAAGCGATCGCTAGCTACAATCGCGCCATCGACAGCAAGGCGCTCGTACCGGGAATCTTCGCGCAAATCGGTACCGCATGGGTAGAGAAGCGCCAGCCAGCAAAGGC
>JBGSMZ010000096.1:0-19365 GCA_041739845.1 Myxococcaceae bacterium | reverse complement strand
CGCGTCGATGTCGGCGTGCAAGTAGCGAACCCGCACCCCGATCTCCGAATAGTATTCGCTTAAGTCTTCTGCCATGCGCTTGGTGAGCGTCGTCACCAGCACGCGCTCATTGAGCGCAGTGCGCTTGCGAATTTCATCCAGGAGATCGTCGACTTGCCGCGCTGCCGGGCGAACTTCGATTTCCGGATCCAAAAGCCCCGTCGGGCGGATCACTTGCTCGACGACGACGCCCTGCGCGCGTTCGACCTCCCACTCGTTGGGTGTCGCCGACACATAAATCGTTTGATGCACCAACTTCTCAAACTCGGAAAACATGAGCGGGCGATTATCGATGGCACTCGGGAGTCGGAAACCAAAGTCCACCAGCGTTTCCTTGCGCGCCCGGTCACCGCGATACATTCCCCCAATTTGGGGAATCGTCTGGTGGGATTCATCGACAAAGAGGAGGAAATCGCGACCGAAGTAGTCGAGCAGCACAGGAGGAGCTTCGCCCGAGGGCCGCCCGGATAAATGCCGCGAATAGTTTTCGACACCATTGCAAAATCCGAGTTGTTCCATCATCTCCAGGTCGAACATGGTTCGCTGTTCAAGGCGCTGCGCCTCAACCAATTTTGCGCTGGCTTTGAGCTCGGACAAGCGCTCGCGCAATTCTTCGCGGATGGTATGAATGGCCTTTTTGCGCTGCTCCGTCTCGGTGACGTAGTGGCTCCCAGGGAAAATCATCGCCTTGGGTACGGTGGCGCTCACGACCCCGCGAAGGGGATCGAATTCCGTAATCTTCTCGACGACGTCCCCGAAGAATTCAACGCGGAGCGCCCGATCTTCTTCGTAGACCGGAAATACTTCGATGGTGTCCCCGCGGACACGAAACGTCCCGCGATGGAAATCGTGTTCGTTGCGCTCGTATTGGCATTCGACCAAATGGCGCAGCATCTTGTCGCGGCCGTAGGCTTCCCCCGTCTCTAGGCGGAGCGCCATATCGACATAGACCCGCGCAGTTCCGAGCCCATAGATGCACGAAACCGAAGCGACGATTAGGACGTCATCGCGCGTGCGGAGCGAGTGCGTCGCGGAATGGCGCATTCGCTCAATCTCATCGTTTATCGACGAATCCTTCTCGATGTACGTGTCTGAGGAGGGAACGTACGCTTCTGGCTGGTAGTAGTCGTAGTAGCTGACGAAATACTCGACGGCGTTCCGTGGAAAGAGCTGCTTAAACTCCGCATAGAGCTGCGCTGCGAGCGTCTTGTTGTGCGCGATGACCAGCGTGGGTCGCTGCACTTGGGCAACGACATTGGCCATGGTGAAGGTTTTTCCTGAACCGGTAACGCCAAGGAGGACCTGGTGCCGATCGCCGCGGTGAAGGCCTTCGACGAGTTCGCGGATGGCGCGTGGCTGATCCCCTTGCGGTTCGTAGGGACGAACGAGCTCAAACCCCGGCAAGACCTAGCGCGCCTCTGAAAGTTGGCGAAGCCGCGCCGCTTCGAATTCGTCTCCTTTGGTCCAGGTGGGCATTCGTGGAGCGTCGGCAATCCGGCGAACCACGTTGGAGTACAACTTGAGATCCTCTACCGCACCCGACCAATCCCAGTCGGCTTTCACCTCGTCAGACGGCTGGTGGTAGATGGTATTCTCCCACTTCTCGTGTTCCGCGAGGCCCCACCCTTTGGGCCGACCAATGAAATCGTCGCCGCTCCCGAAAAACGTGGCCGGGACTCCGGCTTTGGCGAAATTGAACTGGTCGGAGCGATAGAAATGCCCTCGGTCCGGTGTCTGATCCGGCGTCAGCGAGCGTTTTTGAAGCGCCGCCGCCTTGCGAATTTCTGCGTCGATGCTCGATTTTCCCAAGCCTATGACCGACACATCCCGCGTGCGCCCAAAGAAGTTGAGCCCATCGATGTTCACGTTCGCGGCGATTCGCGCGAGCGGGACCGGCGGGTGGGCGACGAGCCATTCCGAGCCCAAAAGCCCTTGTTCTTCGGCGGCGACAGCGGCGAACAAAATGCTGCGTCGCGGTGCCTTGGGAAGTGCGGTGAGTTCGCGCGCAATTTCGAAGATCGCGGCAACTCCTGAGGCGTTGTCTACCGCGCCATTGTAGATTGCATCTTCACCCGGCTTGGCATCGGCCTTGGTTCCCAAGTGGTCATGGTGCGCAGTCACAACGACGACCGCGCTTTTCAGCTTTCGGTCGGACCCTACAAGCATTCCAAGGACATTCGCGCTCTCGGTGCGAGTGACCTTATTCTTCCAAGCGGCGCTGAGCGTGACCCCTAACGAAACTGGCTTGAAATCGCGCTTCTCCGCCGCAGCACGGAGCGCATCGAGGTCGCTTCCGCCGAGCGTAGCGATTCGGCGCGCCGAATCTTCCGTGACCCAGCCGCGCATCTGCATGCCACTCCCATCGTCGGGGAGTGCGAATTGCTCTCCACCCCACGAGGTTTGGATGACCTGCCAGGGGTAGCCCGCGGAATGGGTGGTATGAATGATGATCGCGCCCGCGGCTCCGAGTTTTCGCGCTTGCTCAAATTTGTAGTCCCAGCGCCCGTACCAAAGGCGGGTCCTTCCTGCGAAGAGCGCGGGGTCCGACTCCGGATCGTTGTTCATCAGCAGGAGGACCTTCCCCTTGACGTCTAGGCCCTTGAAATCGTCCCATTGGAATTCGGGAGCGATAATTCCATAGCCCGCAAAGACCACTTCTGCCGATGCGATCTTGGACTCCGGAAGCTGGCTCCCGGATACTGCCATCATTTCACTCGTGCCCTTGAGCGCGAGGGACTTTCCATCGGCACTTGCGAATGCAAGCTCCCGAGGACTCCCGTCTACCCCGACCAGCGGCACCGGTTGCAGATACCCGCCATCGGCACCGCTTGGAACCAAGCCAAGAGCTTCAAACTTGGTGGCAATATAGGTTTGCGCGAGGTGATCCCCGGGGGTGGCTGGCCCACGACCTCCGAGGAGGTCAGAAGCCAAGAAGCGAATGTCCGCATCGAGGCCGCGGGCGATTTTGGAATCTGGCGCCGCAGCCGCTTGCGCGGCCACGATCAGGAGGACAGTAAGTGCGCGAGGGGACATGGAAGGCCTTCTACCAGAGCGCGCAGGCCCGTCTATGCATCAGTGCCGCCGCGGGCCTCGGAGCAGCCCATTCGGCCAGGAGTGACTTCAGTCGAAGCAAGCGGCTCGGGCAGTCGAGCGTAGCCCAGTCCTTCTAGCTTGAGGAACCTCGGTCCCTCGACGAACCCGGACGCAACATGTCGATGCCGGAAGAACCACCTGCGGGATGGAGCACGCCATCTCCGGACCATGCGCACGCGACTGTGCCTATGATCAATCCCTTCCCCGCCGCCTCGCTGGTCACCAATCCATGGCCGGCTCCATCCCAGCGGCATCATGATGATGGACGATTTGAGAAACTGCAACTGCCCGCAAGTTGCGCGCGGCTTGTTTGTTTCGGAACCTAGTTGTTCTACGCTCTGCGGTGATCTCCCGGCTTCAATCTATCGCATCAAGGTGGGCTCTCCCAAAGCAGTACGTCCGTGGGGTTTCTAGGCGATCCAAGGCGGCACTGATTCGGCTCACACGACGACCACAGTTCCGCTTCAAGCGTAGTGCGCATGCCCACATGAGACCTGCACAGACGCAAGCAGGAATGATAGCATCCCCACCATAATCGCAGCCATTGGGATTCCGCTTGTTCGATCTGGGCGTTGGGTTTCGAATCGACGCGTCAGATGTAGCTCTGTTGAATGCTCCAAGGTATCCCCAGGGCTAATCTGGGGATTAAATTCGTGCTGCTGCACGGATACTAGGAATCAATAAACCTTCTTGCTGCGCAGTTCCTTGGCGAACTTGGCGAGGCTCTTCATTTCCTCAACAGATATGTGCTTGTCAAGCGTGGACATGATTGCTTTGAAAGTGCTTTCGTTGAGCGCAACCCATTGGCTGCTGTATGTTAGATTGCTTGAGCAAGCCGCACCGCTTCTCCGAAACGGAGGCGGAGTATCTATAATTAGTGCACCATGTTTGGTCCAAAGAGTCTCGTGACTTATCGGCTCGTACGCAGCGAGAGTGTACCGCGTGGGCGCAATTAGCGTGTACGTGCTAACGTTTCCCAAGACAGTGGTAAGTGCGCTACTTTCCAGCGCCTTGCATGTTATCGATGGCCAACTGTCAAGATTAATGCGGAGGACTATCGCCGCAGCCTTCTTTTCGGGATATGTCATTTCCGTTAGTTTTGGATACACGCCCGTTACCCGCATCCCTTTTGCAAGAGCAAGCTCTACAATTGACGAATCGACTGCCGCGATCATGTTGGCAACCGTTGGGTCTGTTTCGGTTAGCACTACCAATTCCCCAGTAAACCCATTGCTTCCTGCCTGTCTCGAGGGTGCGCTGACTTCGAGAAACCCAAATGTCAAACCAGAAGCAGGCGCTCTCTCAGCTCCGACAGCGTAGTCGTACCTCGCGGTCGCCGTAGCCACAGGCGTAGCGCAGGCGATAAAAGTAGCTGACAGAAGTACGCTTGTAAGAACATTTATTTTGAAAGATTTTTCCATTGTTCCCCCTCCAAAATAGTTTCGTTGTATTCGCGAGGCAACTTAGTCTCGATGAGAGTTACTCCAAGCTGAGGACTGTTGCAAGGCAGATACTGGTGGCTCAATTGGACTGGTCGAGTGACCCCACGTTGGTGTACATTTTCAGAGCCGTCCGGGAGGGTCAGTCACCTTGGCCCAGAGGTTTCGAAAGAGGAGCCCCTGCAGTTCTTAGAATTGCCTCGTCGCCTTCCGCCCCGCGGGGCGGAAGCCCGAGGAGCCTCTGCAAGGCGTTCGGACCCCGGGCTGAAGAGATTCAAACCTAGATTTCGCAAGCGGACCTATGAGATACGCTCTAAAGAATCCGCCCCCTGACAATAGCGTTCTGCTCAAACGGACGTTCAGGGCTAGGTCCCAGGCCGAACAACTGGTCTGCATTCGTTGTAGTAGCTTCCGCAAGTTCGTCTGCATCCAAGTTCCGCAAAGCAGCGATGTGGCGGAGCGTAAACGCTACGCGAGCGGGCTCATTGGGTCGCTGCCCGCGGAAAGGGACCGGCGAAAGGTAGGGACTGTCGGTCTCCACCAAGACGCGCTCTTGGGGCGCGACCGTCGCCACCTGTTGCAGTTCGGCGGTCTTCGCAAAGGTGACTACTCCGGAAAAACTCAAGTGGAAGCCTTGCGCCAGGTACCCATCTGCCGCCGCACGGTCTCCCGTAAAGCAGTGGATGACGCCGCGGTGAATGCCCTCGTCTCGAAGGACGCGAAGACAGTCCTCGTGAAGGTCGCGCACGTGCACGACCAAGGGCTTTCCCACTGCCTTAGCCAACGCGCAATGCCTACGGAATCCCTCTTCCTGCTTCACCCGTGAGCTTTGACGCTCATTCGAATCGAAGCCGGATTCGCCCACTGCCACGATGCTGGGAAGTGAAACGATTCGCGCGAGCTCCTCCCAGTCGGCTTCGGCGGCCACCGCCGCATCGTAGGGGTGGATTCCCATCGTCGGACGCAGAAACTCCGGGAATTCGCTCGCCACCGCGAGGGCCGTCCCAAAGGAGCCGGCGCGCTCGAATTGCCCAATGACGACCGCGCGAACCAGCCCGGCGCTCTGGGCGCGAGCAATCACCGATGCGACATCTGGAAAGTCGCTCCGTTCAAGGTGGCAATGCGAGTCGACAAGACGCATTGGCGCAGCGACTACACCAGTGCGCAACGGTGCGCTATGGGTCGCGCGCCCAGTCAGTTGCCAGCAGCTCTCGAAGCTGAGCGAGCGCCTCTTCTCCCTTGGGCCTTGCGGCACTGAGTTCATCGGGAGATTCACCGAGTCGCAGAAGCGCCTCCGCACAATCGAGCACGCATTCGTCGGTCGCAGCCTGCGAAAGCCGGACCCGAAGCATGGGAATAGCGCGTTGGTCGCCGAGCTTCCCCAGCGCCCGAATGGCAGCCCCCTGAACGAGAGGGTCGGTCTCTTCTGCTGCGCCTGAAAGGAGCGCAAATGCGTCTGGGGCCCGAACTTCCCCCAGCGCCTCAAGCGCTGCAAACCGATCGGCGGCTCCTCTGGCGTTGGCGCGCTCTGTCAGCTCTTGAAAACCCGCCTCGTCGCCGAGACGCGCAAGGGCGGCGGCAACCGCGAGGTCTTCAAACCAATGCCCCCCCCTGCGGCGCAGCGCTTCCCGCAATGGTGGAATTGCTCGCAAATCCCCAGCGGCCCCAAGGGCGAGTGCCGCGTTTGCGCGGTCGCTCGGGCGCCGCAGCGAAGCGAGGAGGTCCTCGAAATCTTCTTCTTCAATCATCGTGTGCCGGATCGGTTCCTTCCCCTGCGGGCCCTAGTGAACGCCGTCGCCTGGTTCGCTCATCCCAGCGGACACCGGATGCGCGAGGTCGCCAGTCGGCCGACTCATGAGAACCCTCCCTGGCAGCGCACCCTTTTGCGCCAGAACATTCGTCGCAACGACGACCGAAGTTCCCACCGCTATCTCCGAGTCGACAACCACGCGTTGCGCGCGGGAACCTCCTAAGTCGATGGTGAGGACTGGAGGCTCTCCCACCGCAGAAGTGACCTCGCGAACGATGCCGACCACCAACCCTATCCGCGCAAAGTCAGCGAATGCGATCGTTGGGTCGGTGGAATCAATGGCCCCCTCGGCGTCGGGCTGCGTCGCCGTCCCCGCGAAAAGTTTTTGGACGGTCGCCGCTTCCAGGCGAGGCATCAGGGGCTTGGCATTCCCAATCGGCTGGTCGCGCGCAAGTATCGGGTAGCGCAACCCGGGAAGGTCCGCAAAGCGAGGCGCTGAACGGGCCAACTGGGCTTCGATGCGTGCAACGACCCGCGGCACTACCGGCTGGAGGTATGTGCAGAGGAGGTAGACGACTTCACAAACCTCAGAGAGCACGCGACGCGCCATCTCTGGATCTGATTTCATGCGCTTCCACGGTTCATGAAGGGTCAAGAAGCGATTCGCCTCGGCGCCAACTTCAAGAATGCTGCGGATCGCTCCACGAAGATCGAAGCTTCCGTACGCTGCCGCGATTTCTCCGCTCCGCGCAAGCGCCCCTTCCACCAGGGACTTGCCAAGGCCAGGATCGGGCTCGGCGAGTTTGCGATTAAGCGGCGCGCGCTCCAGCAAACTGAGCGTCCTATTGACGAGATTCAGGAGGTTGTTGACGAGACCAGCATTCACCCGATCTCGGAACTCATCGGGGCTCAAGTCCAAGTCATCGGGGCCACTCCCAAGAATCGAGGCGAAATAGAAACGCAAAGCACTCGGATCTACCGTGTCACCGAAATGCTTGGCCTCAATGAGGCTTCCTCGGGACTTCGACATTTTGGCTCCATTGACCGTGAGGTGCCCGTGCACCTGAATGCGATCTGGAATCTTAAGACCCGCCACGCGGAGTACGGCTGGCCAAAACAAGCAATGGAAGTAGACGATGTCCTTGCCGATTACGTGAATGACCCGGGTGGGTGCACTTGCATCCCAAAGGGCAAGCGCACCGGGTCCTCCCGTCCGCGCGGACAGCTCTTCTGTGGCCGCGATGTAGCCAATGGGCGCGTCGAGCCAGACATAGAAGTACTTGTCGGTTTCTCCAGGGATCAGAAACCCAAAGTAGGGACCGTCGCGGGTGATGTCCCAGTCCGCAAGGCCGCTCGCGAAGAAACCGCGCAGCTGCCCAGCGGGCGTAGGGTGCGTGAATTCGGGTTTGGCGAGGAGCGTGCGGAGTTCTTCCTCGTATTGCGAAAGCGCAAAAAAGAGGTGCGAGGATTTGCGCCAAGTCAGCGGTTCCCCGGAGAGTGCACTTCGCGCATCTCGCAATTCGCGCGGCGAATAGGTCGCATTGCACTGCTCGCAGGAGTCTCCGTATTGATCGCTCGTCCCACAGTTTGGACAGGAACCGCGGATGAACCTATCGGAAAGCCACCGCTGGGCCTTGCCGTCGTAAGGCTGTTCGATTTCCTTGCGAACGATGCTTCCAGCAGCTTTGAGCCTTTCGTACACGAGTTCTACGAATCTCTTGTTCGCTGAAGAGTTGGTAGAGCCAAAATGGTCAAATTGAATATCGAACGTGGCAAAGTCGGCGCGGTGCGCCAACTCCCACTTGGCAACGAAGGTCTCTGGACTGACTCCCTCTTTCAGCGCGTTGAGTTCAATCGGAGCACCATGCGTATCATCGGCGCATACAAATTGAACCGTCTCCCCAGAGGACCGAAGGTAGCGAACGTGAACGTCGCACAAGACGTATTCCACGAAGTGTCCGATGTGGAGGGGGCCATTCGCATAGGGGAGCGCTGCGGTGAGTATCGTCGTTGCCATTGCTCTTAGCGCTCCTGCTCGCGGCGTATCACATGCATCCTTGCGTCCCATCCCCTCGCACTTCCGCACAGGGTCCACAATAGCCGCTCGATCACCAGGGAATCTCCTCCCAACTTGAGTGCCAAATCCGCATCCGCACATAAGGTGAGTGCGGCGATGAGTTCCCCTCGCCGGAATCGGCTTGAAGCCAAGAGCGCATTGAAGCTCGCATACGGATGCGGAGGCTTCACTTTGGCAGCGATGGCTTCCGCCTGAATCTTTGGAAACGCGGTGCGCTGGAATTCCTGAAAGTTCTTGGGGATCTGACCACCGAGAATCTGTCGTCCTTGGTCCTGCGTCGATAGGAGCTTGCGAACCAATCCGGCGAGCGCCCCTAGCACCATGAGCGCTTCTTTGCCGAGCGCCTTGGCGTCGCCCCAATACTTGAGGGCCGCCGCGAGGTCTCGTTTGTGAATGGCATCTGAGAGCTCAAAATATTCATCCTCTCGCACATGGGCGACGAGGGCCGTGACATCGTCTACCCGAATTGAGCCAGTGCCGACGTGTTGGGCAAGCTTGACGAGTTCTGATTCGGCAAGTCGGAAGTTGGCTCCCACCCGTTCCTTGAGCGCCTCCAATGCCCCCGGGGCCAATTTCGCGCCATAGGGTTTGAGCGCTTTGGCTGCGAGTTCCGAGAGATCGAGATCTTTCAGGCGCGTCGGAGAGGCGACCTCGACCCGCACGCCGCACTTCTTCGCAACGGCGGCCCAACTTGCGTCCACCTCTGCGCAATGCATCAGGAGGATCGCCCGCTCTGGGTCGAGTTCTCCGAGCAACCTCTGGAGGGTTGCATCGTCGCCGGTCTCTCCGGTGAGGCCGTGTTCCAAAGCATGCGCGTGCAATTCGCGCAGCAGCGAACGGGTCGCCGTGTCGAGCGCAATGCCAAGCTCGCGCTCCCAGGCGGTCGCGCGCGGGAAGTCATCGGAATCTGGATCCAAGGAATCTCGGTTCCAGCCGACCCGACCGATGAGTGCGAGCATGCGCCGTACCGCTTCCGCGCGCCGGTCCGCACGCCAGGCTTGGGTGACCTTTCCGAACGCGTTTCCCCGGACCGTCTTGGGCGCGACGAAGTCCGGATCCGGCGCCACCACGACCTTCCGGCTGCCAAACATCGAGACCGTCGCGAGCTCTCTGAAGATTTCTGCGGGTGATGCGGTTTGGAGGGTCACCCGTTCGCCGCCCGAACCGTTGGGACCAAGCAGCGCTTCGACGATTGCATCGGTGGCACCGCGGGCGAGAAATTCGTCTCCGACGATCAAGTAGAAGCTTCGCGGCTTCCCTTGGGCGATGCCTTGAACGGCATGTTCGACGTCTAGCGACACGGGGCGGCCTGGCAGATTGTCAGAACCGCGCCCACCCAGGGGCGCGCGGAAAAGGCACCGCATCGCGAATATTGTTCAGTCCGCATACGTAGGCGAGGAGTCGCTCAAAACCCAATCCAAAGCCAGCGTGAGGAACCGACCCATAGCGACGGAGGTCCAAGTACCAGTCATAGGGAGCCGTCGGAAGACCCTGGGCCGCCATCCGTTGCTCTAGGACATCGAGGCGCTCCTCACGCTGGCTTCCTCCGATGATTTCGCCAATTCCCGGCGCCAAGACATCCATCGCGGCGACGGTGCGACCGTCGCTGTTGAGGCGCATGTAAAAAGCCTTAAACTCCGCAGGGTAGTCCATGACGATTAAGGGGGCCCCAAAGTGCACCTCCGTGAGGAAGCGCTCGTGCTCGGTTTGAAGATCCTTCCCCCATTCGGGTGCAAAGGTGAATGCGCGATCCGCCTTTTGAAGAATCCCAATCGCTTCCGTATAGGTGAGCCGCTCAAACGGCGATTCGGCAAGCGCGCTGAGGCGCGCGACAAGCCCTCCTTGAGCGACGACCCCCTTCCCCGCAGCTTCCTCACACACTTGGAGATCCGCGAGGTGTTCGGCGACCAGGTCGCCGGCAACGCGCCGAACAAACCGTTCCGCAAGATTCGCATCGTCTTGAAGGTCTGCAAACGCGATTTCTGGTTCAACCATCCAAAACTCAGCGAGGTGCCGCGTGGTGTTGGAGTTCTCGGCGCGGAAGGTTGGCCCAAACGTGTAGACCTTGGAAAGTGCAAGGCAATAGGCTTCGACATTGAGCTGCCCTGAAACGGTGAGGTAGGCCGCAGTGCCGAAAAAGTCTTTTCCCGTATCAACTCTTCCCTGTGCATCGCGCGGGGGCGCATCCGCATCGAGCGTGCTCACCCGGAAGAGATGACCAGCGCCCTCGGCGTCGGAAGCCGTGATGATCGGGGTGTTCACCCAAAGAAAGCCCTCCGATGCAAAAAACTTGTGGATAGAAAGGGCAGCGCCCTGACGGATACGTGCGATCGCGCCAAACACGTTGGTTCGCGGTCGCAAGTGCGCCTGCTCGCGCAGGAACTCAGCGGAGTGCGCTTTGGCCTGCATCGGGTAGCTATCTGGATCCACCACGGTTCCAACGACGCGCAATGAAGTGACCTGGATTTCGCGTGCCTGGCCCTTCCCCTGGCTGGCAACCAGCTTCCCGCGCGCCGATACCGCGCACCCCGCAGTGAGAGTCAAAATCTCTGACGCATAATTGGGGAGTGAGGAGCCCGCCACGAGTTGGATGGTGTCGCGACAACTTCCATCCGAGACCGCGACGAATGAAATTCCGGCCTTCGAATCCCGCCGGGTACGGACCCAGCCGTTCACTTCTATTTCGGTTTCGAGGATTTGCGCGCTGCTCAACGCATCCTTGACGCGAACCGCATTCATGGCAGCCTTTTGGCGAGAGGGTCCGCACAAGCGCTAGCAAATGCCGAAAGAAGCGCAAGCGTCAGGAGAGGTCTGCTGAGAAGATCCCCGCGAACATCCGCTCCAACTGCAAGCGAACCATTCCGTTTCTTTGAAAAATGGCGTTTCGCGCCTGAGCCACAAGCTCGCATCGTCGATGCAACGAGAAGGGATCGATGGCGGCGACCATGGGACCCATTGGGAGTTCCAAGCCCACGTTGACGATTGGCAAACTCGGATCGACCTGCTGGATCGCAATGTCCCGGTGCCAGGAGTCGAGCGCGTCTAAGAGTATCGCCGCATGTTGCCGGTCTTCGCTGGCGCGCTCCGCGAGGACGAGCCAGCCCCGGGTTTCACTGGCCTCCACTGCCGCATATGCGCGAATCAACTCGCTTCGCATCGCCAGGGACGCCTCGTCAAACGCCAATGCGCGCCCAAGACTACCCTGCGCCAAACGCGTCGCCGCTTCCGCGGAAGTCATTCCGGCCGCCGAAACTTGCACCAGAATGAATGGCGCCGGCAGTGGTGCAAACGTCGCGCGCGCGACGCGGCTTCGAATCGTTGGAAGCAATCGATCGGGGGCATCGGTCACGAGGACGAGGCTCGTCGCCGGAGGTGGCTCTTCGAGGAACTTGAGCAGCGAATTCTGCGCCGCCGGATTCATCGCATCTGCCCCCAGGATGATTGCGACGCGCGCGCTCGCTTCGAGCGGACGAAGGACGAGGCGCTCCTGAAGGAGGCGAACTTGATCGACGCGGATATCTCGGGAAGCAGCTCCTCGCCGAGGTCCAGCACCGCCCTCGCGCTGCCTTCCCTCCGCTTCCACTTGGACTACATCCGGATGGTTGCCGCTTTGTACCTTGCGGCATGCCGCACATGTTCCACATCCGACTCGTGGCTCCTCAGTGCACACCAGCGCCTGCGCGAGCCCGATGGCGGCGAGTTCCTTCCCCACACCCTCGGGGCCAGTAAACATCCAGCCGTGCGGAACCCTGTCGCTGGAAAGCGCCGAACGAATCGCTCGGAGTGCCTTCGGCTGATGGAGTAACGAAGCCAGTGGCATCGAGCACCTATAGCCGATGGACACGTTTGGCGCCGTTGCGTTTGACATCCAGCGGCTCTAGGGGTTTCCGCGAAGCGGACGCGAGGGACGAAACTCGCCCACTCGGCACAGGGGTTTGCTCCATGACGACAAGCAACCGATGGCGGACGCGCAAATCGCGGATCGGACTCGTCGTTGCGGTAACAGTAGCCTTAGGAATAGGCGTGTTTGCGGTGCGCAAAGGAATTTTCCAATCGCCTCGACCCGACGGGCAGGCACGCGCCGTTCCAGTTCGCACACAGAGCGTTGCTGCTCGCGACATTCCCATATTCCTCGAAGGCTTGGGAACGGTAACTCCTTTGGCAACTGTCGCTATCCGAGCGCAGGTTACGGGGAGGCTCGTCAGCGTCGCGTTCCGGGAAGGGCAAGTCCTTCGCAAGGGAAGCCTGCTCGCCCAGGTGGATCCTCGCCCTTTCCAGGCCGCCTTGGATCAAGCGCTCGCGACCCAGCAGAGAGACCAGGCGCAGCTCGACAATGCAGAGCTGCTCCTCAAGCGCAGTGTCACGCTCCGGGAGCAGAAGTTGATTTCTGACCAAGCGCTCGATGACCAAAGGGCCCAAGCAGCGCAATTGCGAGGGACCCTCGCGATCGACAACGCGGCCATTGCGTCGGCGCGCCTCCAGCTCGAATACGCGCAATTGCTAGCCCCGATCGACGGCCTCATTGGCATTCGCCAAGTCGATCCAGGAAACCTCGTCTCTCCGAGCGATTCCAATCCGCTCGCGCTCATGACCCAGATGGATCCCATCTCCGTCGTGTTCAGCCTTCCCCAAGATGACTTGGCGCAGCTCCGCGATGCCATGCGCGCAGGTGAGGTTCCCGTGACGGCCATCGCCCGCGACGGCGCGACAGAAATCGCGCGCGGGAAGCTTTCCGTTATCGACAACCAAATCAGCGCGACGACGGGCACCGTGCGCATGCGTGCCATTTTCCCAAACCCAAATCGCGATTTGTGGCCGAACCAATTCGTCAATGCGCGCGTCACAGTCGCCGTACGCAAACAAGCCCTCGTAACCGTCGCGGAGGCGGTCCAGCAAGGGCCCGAGGGGCCTTTCGTGTACACTGTCTCAAAGGACAACAAGGCAACGGTAAGCCCCGTTGAAATCGATGTGACCGTCGGTTCTGTCGCAGTATTGAAATCGGGATTGCGCCTTGGTGATAGCGTCGTTGTAGAAGGGCAAGCACAGCTTCGCCCCGGGCTTCCTGTCGAACCGGTCCTCGACGCAGCTGGCCCAAGCGCGGCATCCGGTACCCGCTGAGATGTCCGTCTCGTCACCCTTTATTCTCAGGCCTGTAGGCACCATCCTCTTGACCTTTGGTCTGGCGGTAGCCGGGGCGGTAGCACTCGGTGAACTCCCAGTAGCCGCGCTTCCACAAGTCGACTACCCAACCATCGTCATCACGACGGCGTTGCCAGGCGCAAGTGCGGAAACCATGGCGTCTGCGGTCACTACACCTCTCGAGCGACAGCTCGGGCAGATCCCTTCGCTGACGCAAATAACGTCGATCAGCAGCCAAAGTACTTCACAAATAACCCTTCAATTCGATCTTGATAGGAGCATCGACGCGGCGCAACAGGACGTCCAGGCGGCGATCAACGCAACCTCAAACCTGCTTCCACGGACGCTGCCGTTCCCCCCCACCTACAGCAAATCCAATCCCGCCGACGCCCCAATTCTGACGCTGTCCCTTTCGTCGTCAAAACTTTCGCTCACGCAAGTCAACGACTACGCAGATTCCCTTCTCGCGCAGCGCATCTCTCAAGTGGCTGGTGTCGGAATTGTTACTTTAAATGGTGGGCAACGACCCGCCGTGCGCATCCAAGTCGATCCGCCTGCATTGGCCGCTGCCGGACTCACGCTCGAAGACGTGCGCAGCGCCCTCGTCGCCGCCAACGTCAATCAACCAAAGGGAAACATCGACGGACCACGGCAGAATTTCACGATCGAGGCCACGGATCAGCTGCGAAGCGCAGCAGCGTACCGTCCCCTGGTATTGGCTTACGCGCACGGTGCTCCCATTCGACTCGACGATGTCGCCGATGCCGTGGACGGCGTTGAAAATGCAACACTTGCTGGGTGGGCCAACGGCGAGCGCGCAATCCTCCTCAACGTGCAAAGACAGCCAGGAGCGAATGTCATCGAAGTCGCCGAGGCGGTAAAAACGCTTCTGCGAAGCCTTGAAAGTACGCTCCCACAAGGTCTGCGCGTGGAGGTCATTGCGGATCGCACCAGCACCGTTCGCGCCTCGGTTCACGATGTTGAACTCACGCTCGCATTGACCGTCATTTTGGTGGTCCTGGTCATCTACGTATTCTTGCGCAGTCCGCGCGCCACCCTAATCCCAAGTGTCGCCGTACCGCTCTCCCTGCTCGGGACTTTTGGCGCCATGTACTTCCTGGGATTTAGCCTCAATAACCTCTCGCTCATGGCGCTTACGATTTCCACGGGCTTTGTCGTCGATGACGCCATCGTGATGCTCGAAAACATCGCCCGGCACATCGAGAATGGGAAAGCTCCGAAAGAAGCCGCGTTAATCGGTGCCAAGGAGATTGGGTTTACGATTATTTCGCTGACGCTTTCGTTGGTTGCGGTGTTGATTCCCCTGCTGTTCATGGGCGGCCTGGTCGGGCGCTTGTTTCGCGAGTTTGCGCTGACCTTGACGTGCGCTATTCTCGTCTCGGCGGCTCTCTCCCTTACGCTGACTCCCATGCTCGCCGCCTACATCCTCAAGGCGCACCCGACGGCTGCTGCGGCTTCGGCGAAACCCGATTGGTTCTTGCGCGCTTTCGACGCGATGCTCGGCTTCTATCGGCGCACTCTATTGACGACGCTCCAGCACCAGCGCGCCGTTCTATGGAGCGTGGTGGGAACGAGCATTCTGGTGGGAGTGCTTGCTTGGCAGATTCCGAAGGGCTTCTTCCCGCAGCAAGACACGGGCCTCATCGTCGGTAGCACCGAGGCTGCTTCGGAGGTCTCCTTCGATCAAATGCGCCGCCTTCAGGAACGAGTGGTCGCGACGGCGCTCGAGGATCCCGACGTTGCGACGAGTTCAAGCTTCATTGGAGCCGACGGGACCAACCTCACCGGGAACACCGGTCGAATCAACCTCTCCCTCAAACCGCGCGACCAGCGGGCAGCCTCGGTGGAGGAAGTCATCGCAAGGTTGAATGCGGCGCTGCACGGCATCCCTGGCATTTCCGTATATCTCCAACCCTCCCAGGACCTTCAACTCGACAATCGACGCTCGCGCACCCAATACCAATGGACCCTCGAAGGCGCTGACCCGGAAGCGCTGGCGCTTTGGGTGCCTCGCATCGCGGCAGCCTTGAAAAGGCTTCCCGAGCTTGCGGATGTTGCGAGTGACCAGCAGGAGACCGGCCCAATCACTCGCCTGACTATCGATCGCGACACTGCATCTCGCCTTGGCGTTTCGGCGCAAGCGATTGACGATACACTCTACGACGCGTTCGGACAGCGCCAGGTAACAACGATCTTCACTCAGTTGAACCTCTATCGTGTGATCCTTGAGGTAAAGCCGGGCTATTCTACAGATGAGCGGGCATTGCAGCAGCTGTTCGTCCGCAGCTCCGACGGCACCCCCATCTCCCTTTCGCAGATTGTACATATTCAGCGCGATGTCGCTCCCTTGACCATCGCCCACCAAGGCCAGTTCCAGGCCGTCACCTTGTCCTTCAACACAGCGCCGGGGGTCTCTTTGGGGGACGCGGTGACGGCAATCGAGCGTGCGCGCTCCGCCTTGGAGGTGCCATCCTCGATTCGGGCGAGCTTTCAAGGGGCTACCCAAGCATTTTCTGAGTCCCTCGCCTCTCAGCCACTCTTGATTCTCGCCGCGCTGCTCACCGTCTACATCGTCTTGGGCGTGCTCTACGAGAGCTTCATTCACCCGCTTACCATCCTCTCGACGCTTCCCTCCGCCGGGGTCGGTGCGCTCCTCGCACTCCTTTTCACGGGCACGCACTTCACGATCATCGCGTTGATCGGCATCATCCTGCTCATCGGAATCGTGAAGAAGAACGCGATCATGATGATTGACTTTGCCGTGGATGCGGAGCGCGAACGCGGGCTATCGCCCAGGGATGCGATCTTCGAGGCCTGCCTGCTTCGATTCCGGCCCATCATGATGACGACGATGGCGGCACTCTTGGGAGCACTTCCTCTCGCTTTTGGAACTGGCACTGGTTCGGAATTGCGCCGGCCCCTAGGCATCACCATCGTTGGCGGACTGGTCCTTTCCCAAGTTCTCACGCTCTACTCGACGCCCGTAATCTATCTCTTCATGGGTCGCTTTTCCCGGAAGCGCAGCATGCAGGGAGTCCCCGCGGCAAAGCGGACCTAGCGTGTCTATTTCCGAACCCTTTATCCGGCGGCCAGTCGCGACGACGCTCCTTTCCATTGCCGTCATGCTTCTGGGAATTGGTGCCTACCTGCGCCTCCCTGTTGCGCCGCTCCCGGATTTCGACAATCCGACGATCAATGTTCAGGTCAATTTCCCTGGTGCCAGCCCGGAGACTATGGCCTCGGCTGTCGCGACTCCCTTAGAGCGGCGCTTAGGACGCATCGCGGGCCTGACCGAAATGACCTCGTCGAATTCACTCGGCGCTACGTCGTTGACGCTTCAATTTGCGTTGACCAAGAATATCGATGCAGCCGCCCGGGAGGTTCAAGCGGCCATCAACGCTGCATCCGCAGAGCTACCCGCGAACCTGCCGTTTCGCCCCAACTACCGCAAGGTCAACCCGGCTGATGCTCCGATACTGATTCTGTCGCTCACTTCATCGACCATTCCGCTCTCACAGGTCTATGAGCATGCGAACACCATCCTTGCGCAACAGATCTCTCAAATCAAAGGCGTCGGCCAAGTTTTCGTGGCCGGCGGCCAACAGCCTGCGGTCCGCGTGCAAGCCGATCCCCGGGTCCTCGCCGGCATCGGGCTTACGCTTGATGACCTTCGCTCCACACTTGCATCGGCAACTTCAAATCAACCCAAGGGACTATTGAGCAACGCAAGAGTGGCCTCAACGATAGACGCAACCACACAGCGATTGGACGCCGCGCAGTGGAAGGAAACCATTGTAGCCGCTTCGAACGGGCGCGTAGTGCGCCTCCGGGACGTAGCGACGGTCATTGATGACGTCGAGAATAATCGCGTAGCCGCCTGGCTCAATGACCAGCGCGCCATCAATCTCATCATTCGTCGACAGCCAGGAGCCAATATTCTGGCGACCAATCAACGCATTCGCTCTGCCCTGCCGGAGATTCGCCAGTCCCTATCGCCTGCGATCGACCTCGAAGTGGCACTGGACCGAAGCACGACCATTCGTGCCTCCCTCGACGAAGTTCAAAAGACGTTGGCGATCAGCGTCTTCCTCGTGGTGCTGGTGGTCTTCGTTTTTCTTCACTCACTTCGCGCGACCTTGATTCCCAGCGTGGTGGTCCCCCTTTCTCTCCTCGGGACCGCTGCGGTGATGTACGTATTGGACTACTCACTCAACAACCTCTCGCTCATGGCCCTCACCATTGCCACCGGCTTTGTGGTCGATGATGCGATCGTCGTCACTGAGAACATCAGTAGGCACATCGAGTCCGGAAAGTCCCCCTTGGCCGCGGCATTGCTTGGAGCGCGCCAGATTGGCTTCACCATTGTCTCCATCTCCGTTTCACTGATTGCCGTATTCATTCCGCTCCTCTTCATGGGCGGTCTCATCGGCAGATTGTTCCGAGAGTTTTCAGTGACCTTGGCGGTGGCAGTCGCTGTTTCGGCTGTCATTTCACTGACCCTAACCCCGGTGATGTGTGCGACCCTTTTGCCCAGCCAAGCCGCCGCCACTGCTCCGATGGCGCTCGCGCGCTGGTGGGAGCTTGCGTTTGCGCGGGTCGTTTCGGAATACGGACGCGGACTCGACTGGGTCCTCGACCGACGTCGGATGATGACTGGTCTGACCATCGCTTCGATGCTCGGAGCGATTGCGCTCTTTGTCATCATTCCCAAGGGATTGTTCCCTCAGCAGGATACGGGAAACATTGCCGGTTCGAGCGAGGGTCCGCAGGACGTCTCGTTTGCATCGATGCGCGACCGGCACCTTCAGGCTATCGCGCTGTTGAAGTCCGATCCAGACGTCGCCAATGTTATTTCGTTCATTGGATTTGGAGGGGTAAATACGGGCAATATTTTCGGAGAGTTGAAGCCCCTGCCGCCGCGCAAAGCATCCGGCGACCAAATTCTCAATCGCCTTCGCGGGAAGATCGGGCGCCTTGCGGACGTGCGACTCTTTCTGCAGGTCGTCCAGGACCTGCGCGCAGGCGGCCGACCAAGTCGAACCCAGTTTCAGTACACGTTGCAGGCCACCACCATCGAGCAGCTCTCGACCTGGTCACCGCGCCTCTTCGAGGCACTCAAGCAGGTTCCCCAGTTGCGAGACGTCGCGACAGATCAACAAACCCAAGGCTTGGAAGTCGACTTCGTCATCGACCGCGATGCGGCAGCACGTTTTGGGATTTCCGCGAAGCAGATCGATGACATCCTCTACGATGCGTATGGGCAGAGGCAGGTCGCGACGAGCTATGCGTCACTCAATTTTCAACGTTTGATTCTCGAAGTTCCGCCGTCGCTCCAGGGTGGCCCGGAGGACCTCGCCGCGCTCTACGTGCGGAGTGCGGCAGGGAATCTCGTCCCTCTTTCTCAGCTCGGGACCTGGGAGCGGCGCAGGCTCCCGCTCATCATCAATCACCAAGGACAATTCCCCTCCACCACGCTCTCCTTCAATCTTGCTCCAGGAGCTGCACTTGGGGACGCGGTAAGTGCCGTGAAAAAGGCAGAATCCCAACTAGGTCTCCCCAATGGCGTGCATGCGACATTCCAAGGGACTGCCCAGGCGTTTACAAGCTCCACAAAGACGATTCCGCTCTTGATCCTCATGGCGCTTCTCGTCGTCTACGTCGTTCTGGGCGTCCTTTATGAGAGTGCAATCCACCCCATTACCATCCTCTCCACCATACCTTCCGCTGGAGTCGGTGCGCTGTTGGCACTGCTTGCTTTTGGACTCGACCTCTCGGTTATTGCACTCGTCGGCGTGATTCTCTTGGTT
>JBGSMZ010000088.1:0-32136 GCA_041739845.1 Myxococcaceae bacterium | reverse complement strand
TTGGCGGTGGTTTTCGCCCGACGACGCTCACGTCGACCACCGGTACGGCGGAGACCGGAGGGGTGGGGCCTGCATCTGGCGGCGACTGCGCCTCCTGGCCTGCGTCGTGGAGCGCGAGGCTGGCGCCTATCGGCTCTTGTCCACCATCGCCGCCAGCGTCGCCATTGGCAAGAATCGCTCCATCTGCGGAACCGGTCTCGATTTGTGGCAAGCGAAAATAGAATGGCAGGCGAATCCGGCTAGCGATTGCTTCTGTCCCCCGGCGTGCCGGTGCGAATTTCCATTGGCGAACTGCCAATTCTGCCGCCGCATCGAACTCGGCGCCAGCGCTCTCAACAACTTGGACCTCGCCGACGGAACCATCGGTTCCGACAGTGACTTTGAGCAAGACAACACCTTCGCGCTGCGCCGAAAGCGCGGTCAAGGGATAAACGGCGTCCACCCGCACCGTTGGAATCGGCGGCACAATTTGGTCTTGTGCGAGTACCATGGGTGCCCAGGTGCATAAAATCGCGACGAGAGCAGGCTTGAGGAAGGGATTCTTCATCATAGCCATCCACGGAATACGTCGGGGAGGACCGCTGATTGCACTCCACGTCCCGAGGCGCGAAAGCCAGCCGCGCCGAAACAAAACCCTGCCTAAACGCCCTCGGGCGGGCGACGTCAGGTAATTTTGGGTTCGGGAAGGGAGGTCTGGCTCGCAGTTGGTCGACGCGCTAATGCTTGGCATGCTTGGTTCACGGCCATTCTCCTCGAATATCCATAGCGGTGGTCATACGCTTTGGTCAATGCTGATTTTTCCATGGAAAGGGAATTGGCCTCCGGGAAACTATCGCCTAGTGTAGCCAACCCCACGGTCGAAACACGGAGAATCCATTGCCACGAACAACCCCTCGACGCGCGTTGGTCCTCTTTGCAGCTTGGGCGACGGCCTGCGGAATGAATACACCGGACAAGAACGATGACGGCGGAGTTCAAAGCGGCACATGGACCTGGACGGACCAATCGAGTTCTTCCGGACCGCGCGCTTGGAGTTCGGTGGCCTCATCGGCGGATGGCAAGAACCTGGCCGCGGTGGATCGGGGAGGATCGGTTGGAGGGTATGTATATACCTCGGATAACTTCGGAGCCCTTTGGGTCCAGCGTGCAGGCAGCGGGGCGCGCGGATGGAGTTCTATCGGCTCCTCGATGACTGGGAAAAAGCTCATCGCTGCAAACGGCACCGGCGACGGCGGCCTTTTCTTCTCCGAAGACTTCGGAATCACCTGGAACAGTCCGAGCTGGTCTACTGGAACCTGGCAAAATCTTGCCGTCACTCCAGGTGCAGACCTGTTCTTTGCAATCAACAGCGGCCGCGGCACCGGAGGGGCTTTCTACGTTGCTCCCAAATTCGACAACGGCATATCTCAGCCGACGAGCAAGGGCGTCTATCAAGGGACCGACAGGACAAACGCCTTTGTGGCGAGCGCTAGCTCCAGCGACGGTGGACTCTTGATCGCGATCGTCGCCCCCGATGTCGAACGCACAGGAGACCTTACCAAGGGCTATCTCTTTACCTCTACCGACCAAGGAAGCAATTGGGTTGGGCAAACGACGGCCGGCAACCGCGTATGGCGTGCGGTTGCAGCTTCAGCAGACGGACGCTGGATTATCGCGGCGGACTATGGGGACGTCGCGCTCAGTGGCAGCCCAGGAATGATCTACGGCTCATCGAACTATGGTTCGACCTGGCGAGTCCTCGCTGCTGCCGGAACCCGAAGGTGGGTTGCAGTCGCCTCGTCGTCAGACGGCAAGCGACTCGTCGCTGCCGAGATTGGCAACGATGGTACCGGTGGCAACATCTATACCTCTGCCGACTATGGCGACTCTTGGAAGATGCAAGCTGATCCGGGTGCCCAAAGGTGGTCTTCCGTCGCAACGTCTTCCGATGGAAGTCGCGTTGTCGCCACCGCTTCCGATGCGGGAATCTGGACGGGAGAATTCAAGTAGAGGACGACTCCGCACCGAGCTTCTGGAGGCCATCGCTCAAGACGATGGAGAGAGGTGCTGGTGCGTCGGCAAAGGCAAGCGTTGCCGCACTCCGAGCGATCGTGGACGCTCGAATGGTGGCATAGCGCGATTGCTCTCCAAGCAATTTGGAGAAAAACCTCCAGACTGGGAGCGACAGCGCCTCCAGGCTTCGCCGTTCGCTCCTTCGCCCTTCATCGTCGATGAACGACGGTCGCAATATCGCTACCGCTTGGAAACCGAGTGTTGCGACTGCCGCTTCCAGTTCACCCTTGGTGCGCAGGTAGAGGTTTCGCGACTTCGCATTGGCGCCTAGCGACGACACCAGCACAAAGCGAGTAGCGCCGCGCGCTCGAGAAGCGCGGGCGAAGGCGATTGCGGCGTCGAGGTCGATGGCGCGAAAGGCTCCTGCCGATCCCGCTTTCTTCATTGTCGTCCCAAGACAACAAAACGCGAAGTCGAGGTTTTGGGGAAGCGCCGCTTCGATGCTCGCGGCGTCTCCAAAATCGACGACTTCCGAACGGAGCTTGGGATGCGCTTTCTCAAGTGGCCGGCGTCCCAAAGCGAACACCTGCGCAATATCGCCGCGCGCCAATAGCACCTCGATGAGGCGAGCCCCGACGACACCCGACCCGCCGGCTATTGCGACTTCCCGCTTCAAACTCACGGAGCTGAAACGCCCAACGCGGCGACAACATCAGCGTCGAGGCTTTCCGGCTTGTCGTTCGAAGCAAACCGCTTCAGCACCTTGCCGTCGCGTCCGATGAGAAACTTGGTGAAGTTCCATTTGATAAATTCTGACCCAAGGATTCCCGGAGCCTGTTCTTTGAGCCACTTGTAGAGCGGGTGGGCCCCATCTCCGTTGACGTCAACTTTGGCAAACATGGGGAACTTCACGTCGTAGGTAAGCTTGCAGAAGTTTGCGATTTCCGCCTCGGTCCCAGGTTCTTGGTGACCGAATTGGTTGCACGGAAAACCCAGAACGACGAAACCTTGGTCGCGGTACTTCCCATAGAGGGACTCAAGGCCTTCGTACTGCGGCGTAAAGCCACACTTGCTGGCCACGTTCACGATGAGCAGGACCTTTCCTCGGTACTCGTCGAGTTTTACAGTTTTGCCGTCAATCGTTTTGGCTTCAAAATCATAGGGGTGCATGGTGGCCGACGCTCTCTTGGGCGAGGTTGCGTATTCGACGCTCCGCGGTCCCGCGCACGCGGGTCCTAGGGTCGCGAGACAACAGAATAGGGTCCAGGTTTTCAAGGGGCGCACCCTACTCGCGGACTTGGTGGCATGTCCAATCCCCACGCGCCCGACGCGCGGCGCTCCGGACTTCGCCAGCACGTTGCAGAATGCCCGCCTCTTCGTGCTACGAGCACGCGAGCCATTCTAGGTGAGAGGAGCTTGGATGTCCGTGCTATTCGACGCAGTCGAGATCGGCGACTTCAAACTGAAAAACCGCATGGTGCTCGCGCCACTCACCCGCTGCCGCGCGAGTCCCGGACGTATTCCCAATCTGCTGATGCGTGATTACTACCTTCAGCGAGCCACTGCGGGCCTGCTCTTCACCGAAGCCACCGCCGTCTCCCCGATGGGCGTCGGCTACCCGAACACCCCCGGGATTTGGTCCCCGGAGCAAGTCGCCGGATGGAAGCCGATTACCGAGGCTGTGCACGCGCAAGGTGGCACAATCCTGCTGCAACTTTGGCACGTTGGGCGAATATCCCACCCCTCCTATCTCGACGGGAAGCTCCCTGTGGCTCCGAGCGCCATTGCCGCCGACGGCCACGTACGGCTCTTGAGCAAGTCAGAGGCCTACCCAGTACCTCGCGCATTGCTGACGCAAGAAATCCCGGACGTGGTCGCGGACTTTCGCCGCGGCGCCGAAAACGCCAAAGCTGCGGGCTTCGACGGCGTCGAGATTCACGGTGCCAACGGATATCTGCCAGACCAGTTTCTTCAGGATGGCAGCAACCACCGCACCGATGCGTATGGTGGCCCAGTAGCGAATCGCGCCCGCTTCCTCCTCGAAATCACAGACGCGGCCATTGGGATTTGGGGGGCGCGCCGGGTGGGCATTCATTTGGCCCCGCGCGGCGACACGCAGTCGATGGGAGACTCGGACCCGGCAGGGACTTTTGGCTATGTGGCCCGAGCCATGCGCGAGCGGAATGTTGCTTTCCTGTTCACCCGAGAAAAGCAGGGACCTGACCGATTGAGTCCCATTCTCAAGAAAGCGTTTGGCGGAGCGCTCATCGCCAACGAGGGGTTCACGAAAGACAGCGCAGAAAAGGAACTTCGCGACGGCAATGCGGACGCGGTCGCGTTTGGCCAGCTGTTCATTGCCAATCCGGACCTCCCGATGCGGTTTATCAAGGATTCCCCTTTAAATGTCCCGAATCCAAAAACCTTCTATGCGCCGGGGCCAGAAGGGTACACAGACTATCCCACGCGCGAGGCCGAACCCCGGCCCGTGGATTCGATGGGCTGATGCGCATCGGCAACGACATGATCGACGTCGAAACGGCACTCGCCGCGCCGCCGACAGAATTCGTGAACGAATACAGCGAACGCGACATCATTCTCTACGCCCTGAGCGTTGGTGCCGGTTCCCACCCGGAACGACCAGAGCAGCTTCGTTTTCTCTACGAGGGCGCCGTAGGCTTTTCTCCATTGCCAACCTTCATCGCTCAGCCGGCGGTTCGCGCCGTGATGGAGCGAGCGCTCGTCGGCGCCGTCGCGCCGGGACTTCACTTTGGCCTCGACGCCATTGTTCATGGCGAGCAAGCCACCTACCTCCTGGAGAAGCTTCCGACCTCCGGACGACTGGTGCATTCGTTGCGGGTGAAGGAGATTTTTGACAAAGGCGCGAACGCACTGGTGGTCCTTCGCGTTGACACTTCCGACGGCATCACCGGGAAACCACTGGCGATCAATGACCTGTCAATCGTCGTTCTTGGAGCTGGTGGTTGGGGCGGCGAGCGCGGGATCCCCAGCAAGATCTCAATTCCTGACCGTCCGCCAGATATCCTGACCCATGAGCCTATCCAGCCCAGTCAGGCGCTGTTGCACCGTCTTTGCGGCGACATGAATCCGCTTCACGCGGACCCTGCCTTTGCTGCGATTTTCGGGTTTCCCCAGCCGATTCTCCACGGCCTTTGCACGTTCGGCTTTGCCGGGCGCGTGGTGGTTGAAACCTGCCTCGAGGGAGATCCGACGCGCTTGCGGTCCTTTCGGGCGCGCTTCGTAGAGCCCGTGATTCCTGGGGATCTCCTCTGCATCGAGGCCTGGCGCGAGGGTGAAAGTCGGGTGTTGCTTCGCGCTACCGTGCCCGCGCGGAACAAACTCGTACTCAGCAACGCCGTTGCGGAGCTGAAGGTCTAAGCGCCGGCATTCGAAGGACGCGACACTTGCTCCCTCTCGCAGGGACTCCGCAGCGCCATCAACAGCTCGCGAGCGGCGGCGATGGCTTCGTCGGAACCCGCGAGCGCGAGCACATCGCCGGCTTCGAGGACTTCTTTGGCGCTGGGAATCTGTAGACCCGAGTTCCCCCGTCCGATCGCCAGCACAGTAGCTCCGGTCAAGCCGCGGACGTTGAGTTCCGCCAGCGATCTTCCCACCGCATTGGCATCGACTGGAAGCGTCACCGGAGTAGGGGTTCCAAGGCCCGGCAGCAGCTCCTGCACCGCGGTCAGTGCGTGCCCCAACGGAAGGGGCGCGCTGGCGCGTGGCGGTGCAAAGCCCTCCCGCGATTTCGCAACCAAAGATTCGACGATCACTTGTGCCCCCGCGCGCACATGTCCCTGCAGATCAGCAGTCCCGCGCCAAAGGGCAAATCCCACCCAGGCCAGGAGCAAGGCCAAAAGAATTGGCCCGTAGGCACCGCGAATAAGCGGCTGCGTCACCGCAAGAAACGGAAGCCCCACCAAGAAAACGATGGCCAGCTGCACCGCAATCATGAGGACCCGCCGTGGTGCCGCCGCGCGATCAAGCCCGCTTGATTTCATCGGCATCACCGCCTCGGCGATGGCCGCGGCCAAGCGGTGTGTTGTGCGCGCGATCCCGATGGCCAGGGGCAGCGCGATGGCAGCTGCGACACCCAGAACTCCGAACCGCGCCACCTCGGTGGAAGTACCGAGGGACTCGGATACAAAACGCTCCGCTGACTTACTCCCAAGCCCCGTGGCGATCGCGAGGAGCGCGAGCGCCACGGCGTCCACAATGACCAAGCGCGCGAGGCGGCGGAGCATTTGCCCGCGCGACGATTCTTTGGAACCCCGTTTGAGTTGCTCGACCCAACTTGCGTAGAGAGAAACGAACGTCTGGAGCCGATGGGGCAACTTGCGATCGATGAGTTCCGCAAGCGGCCCGGAGGCGCGGATGAGCCAAGGCGTAGTGAGCGTCGTGATTGCGGAAACCGCGACCGCGACCGCGTACAGAAAGGTCCCCGTGGCCTTCAACGTAAGTCCTAGGCTCGCGATGATAAATGAAAATTCACCGATCTGCGCGAGGGCCATACCGGCGCGAACGGAGGTCCGCACGCTGTTCCCAGTGAGCAGTGCGCCCCATCCAACCCCGATGATTTTCCCCAGGATCAGGACGATCGACATCGCGACGATCGTTGAAAAGTGCGTCGCGACAACGGATGGGTCAATCTGCATGCCAACAGAGACAAAAAAGATGGCTGCAAAGACGTCGCGTACCGGCTGCACTGCCTCTTCCACATGTTCTTGAACACCGGATTCGGCGATCAACGACCCGGCGATGAATGCCCCCAGCGCCACCGAATAGCCGAATTGCTGCGCCAGGAGCGCAATGCCAAAACAAAAACCCACCGCTGCAACGACCGTCGTCTCTTTTCTTCCAAGGGCGACGATGGCGCGGGTACCGCGTGGCACCAGCAGGAATCCCACCGCGATCAGCACGATCAGAAACGCAGCCAACTTGCCAACCGTCATCGCCAACGTCATGGCAGACAAGCCGGCACCAGTTGCAATAGCCGTGAGCGCCGCCATCAAGAGAATGGCGACCAGGTCTTCGACGATGAGGACGCCAAAAACGAGTTCGCGAATTTCCCCGCGAATGCGCAATTCGTCGAAGGATTTGGCAATAATAGTCGTGCTCGAAATCGCGAGGATTGCACCCGCAAATATGCACTCTAACCAGGTCCAGCCAAATGCCTGTCCGACGATGAACCCGAGCCATACCATCAGGCTCGTCTCCAAAATTGCGGTGAGCGGAATCCTCGCTCCCAGCGAAAGCAGCTTGGTCAAACTGAATTCGAGTCCGAGCGAGAACATCAACAACACGACCCCAAGCTCAGAAAGGGTGTGGACGATTTTGGGATCCGCGACGAGGGGGATTGGGACATGCGGTCCAACGATGAAACCCGCGGCGATGTAGCCCAAAACGACCGGGAGCCGTACGCGCTGGAAGAGGACTGTGACTACTGCTGCAATACCGAGGACAATGGCGAGCGCTACCAGAAAGGCTTGCGCGTTCACTGCTCTGGGAATTGCCCCGGCTTCGGCTGTGCCTCTTCAAAGCGGTCATGGAGCTTGACCGGCGTGGCGCGGGTTCTCAGTTTGAAATTGAGAACCTCGATGAGCAACGAAAACGTCATCGCAAAGTAGATTGTGCTCTTGCTAATGTGTTGGCCCATGGCGTCGGCGATGAGCATCACACCGATCAAGAGCAAAAAAGCCAGCGCGAGCACCTTTAAGCTTGGATGCCGATTGACGAAGTCGCTCACTTTGCCTGCAAACACCAGCATGATACCAACTGCGATCACCATGGCGATAGCCATGACCCAAAAATCTTTTGCCATTCCAACGGCAGTGATGACGGAGTCGAGCGAAAAGACGATGTCGAGGACCAGGATTTGCGCCAGCGTCAATCCAAAGGTCGCCCCACTCGCTGGCGAAGTCAACTCTTGGGCAGGCACCTCAAGCTTGTCATAGAGCTCATGGGTTACCTTGCCGACCAGGAACAGGCCCCCGCCGAGCAACAACAGATCGCGGCCGCTGAAGCCGCGTCCCAGGAAGCGGAAAAGGGGCTCGCTCAATCCCATCACCCAGGAAATCGCAAACAACAAAACGAGCCGCATCACGAGCGCTAGGGCGAGCCCGAGTTGGCGCGCTCGCTTGGCCTGGTCGCCAGGGAGTTTGCCCGCGACAATGCTTATAAAAATGACGTTGTCGATCCCCAAGACAACTTCCATCGCCGTGAGCGTCGCGAGGCTCGCGTAGGTCTGGGGTTGGGTGAGTGAATCGAGGGTCACGGGAACCTCAAGGAAGGAAGCGCTTCGTAGCACGAAGTCCACTTGCGATGCAGCGCGAATTGGACAATCATTTCCGTTGCGCTGACGCGCGAGGAGCTAAATGAGTCCGGGGCTCACATGGGGACGGATCGCCGCGAATGCAAGCGTAGAAAACACCGAGCGGTACGCTGAATCGTACGCAACGTCCAGAGCGCGCGCTGGCACTTGTTCGTTGAAGTAGGTCCCGGTCACCTTGTGTTCAAGGGAAGCTCCAAGGACTTTCTCGATGGCTTCGGCTCCGCTTTCCGGCGGTCCCAGCGGTGCGACCCCGGCTACCCGCACCATCTCTGTGTCGAGGAAGGAGCCTGGATGAACGGCGTTGGCCGCAATCTCTGGGTGGCTCTGCGCCAAGTCGATCGCTTGCATGATGAGCGCCAGCTTGCTGCGGCGGTAGGCCTGTACGCCGTCGTAGCGTTTCTCGCACTGGAGGTCTTCGAAGTCGATGAGCTCCTGCCCGATAGACGCGACGTGAATCACGACGCGGGGAGTTGCGCCCCTGGCGAGGAGCGAGCGCGTGAGGACGAGCGGCGCCGCGTAGTTGACGGCAAAGCGCAGCTCGAGCCCATCGGCACTGACTTCTCGACGGGTGCGGTCCGAGCCAAACCCGACGCCGGCGTTGTGGACGACGACATCGAGCGGTCCATCCGCATTGACGGCGGTGGCCAGGGAATCGACCTCCGCAAGTGACTTGAAGTCCGCCGCGAACGCTCTCGCGGAGGTTCCAGCAATTTTGGTCTCCTCCACGACGGCGTTGACCCGAGTTGGGGTTCGTCCATGGACGAGCACCGTGGCACCGCCGCGCAGCAAACGCGGCACGAGCGCGCGCCCGATGCCGGAGGTGGTCCCGGTCACCAGGATGCGAAGGCCTTTCCACGGATTGTCAGCGCTCATGGGCGCGGCGTATCACGGTTGGCGATGACGCGCCGCACCCGCACCTTCGATTGCCATGAATGAAAAATGCGCATCGCACGAGCCTTGCGTATTTCGACGGTTTCAGGGATTGCTTTCTTTTCGGATTCTACGATTTCCAAGGATGGGTGAAAAATGCAGGGAAGGAAGATCGCTTATTGGATCATCACCGGATTGTTTTGTGGATTGATGCTGGTTTCTGCGTTCATGTACCTAAGCGGGAACCCGCAGGCTGTAGCCGGGTTTGCGCACTTGGGGTATCCGCCCTTCTTCACGACGTGGTTGGGGCTTGCCAAGCTTGCAGGAGTAGTCGCGCTGCTCGCTCCAATGGTTCCGCGCTTCCTTCGGGAATGGGCCTATGCGGGTTTCGCTATCACCATGGCCTCAGCAGCGGTTTCGCATGCCAACGCTGGAGACCCGGCAACCAGAATCATAGCGCCGCTCATCGCCCTCGCGGTTCTCCTCGTGTCGCGCTACCTGCTTCCTTACCGGTTCGTGGCCCGCAGCGGCGCCTAAGCTGCGCCCTAGGCGCTCTTGGTTTTAGAAAAACTTAGGGTGCTGCGAGCGTTTCCAGCCTATTGGACCAGGAAATAGGGACGCGGGAACGAATTCCTTTCCGACGCTCGCGCAAAGCAAGTATGTTCGCACGGCCAAGGACGCGCTTGGCCAAACTACCTTTTCAAACTCTTAGGGACCTCAACTCATGCGCACAATTCAAAACTGGGCTCTTGCCAGTATAATCTTTGCTTCAGCGGGATGCTCGTCGATTACTATTCCGAATCTCGACGGAGGTGACTCTGGCACAGATGCCGGACGTGACTCTGGCACGGATGCCGGAAACGACGCTGGAACAGATGCCGGAAACGACGCTGGCAACGCGCAAGCTGCCGAATTCTCGGCCTGCACTGGCAAGACCACACTCTTGAAGTTTGTCCCGGGAGATGAGGCGAAGATTCAGACGGCCGTGAACACGCTGAATGAATGCACGACCCTGATGTTCGCGGCGGGGACCTACAACTTCTCCAACACCGTGAGCATTCGCCAAAAGGGTATCTCACTCATCGGCGCAGGAAAAGGTGTCAAGGGGCAACTCACCGGAACGACGACTGGAACCTCGCAGAGCACCGCTTTCGTATTTACCGGCGTGCAAGTGAATAGCAATGGCGTCTACGCAACGGGGGACAATTTCACGATCCGAGGGATTGCGATCATCGACGCCAAAGCCGATGCCCTCCGGATTGAAAACTCCACGAACGTGAAGATCCAGCAGGTGCGCACCGAATGGACCCGCGCAAATGACGTCACCAACGGCAAGTATGGGATCTATCCGGTCTCCTCGGTGAACGTCCTGGTCGAGGACTGTGAGGCCTACAATGCCTCAGACGCTGGCATCTATGTCGGCAAGACGAGGAACTCGATCGTTCGCAGAAACGTGGCCAAGCAAAACGTCGCGGGCATCGAAATTGAAAATTGCGACAAATCGCAAGTGTACGAAAACGAAGCCACCGACAACACCACCGGACTCGTGGTGTTCGACCTGCCAGGAAACGTTGTGGTCGGTACCGACATCAAGGTCTTCAATAACCGAATCTATGCGAACAACCGAAACAACTTCGCTTCGGCTACCGGAAGTTCTAGCACGGTCAGTCAGGTCCCCGCTGGAACCGGCACTTTCGTATTGGCGAGTCGGCGGGTCGAGATTACCGGGAACTACTACGAGAGAAACAACACCGTTGACGTTTCCGTGCTGAGTGGGCTTGCGATCGAGCCCAATCCCTATGCTTGGGACGCTGGCGGCCAAAATTTTGCGTCCAGCAATATCTACATCCACGAGAACAACTTTGACGGCGGCAGCGGACTGATGATCGACAATTCACCCCTTGACGGGACTGGGCTCAGCAACAACCGACCATTGGGGCAAGTCCTCTTCGCGCTCTATGGTGCGAGTTCCGTTGCTGCCGGGAAGCAGGTACCCGTCGATACGTTCGTCTGGGATGGGATCGATCGCGACGGAGGGGCGCTCATAACTAGTCCTGACCGCAATGCAGCCCCGGTGGGCATTTGTTTCAAAGGCAACACGCCCGCAACGGCTACTGCCGGAAACATCAACGTTCAAGCAACGAAGCAAATCCTCGAAGGCGACGCCGGCACATCCGACGAAAGAGCCGGCCAAGCGTTAGCGCAGGCGAACCTCTCGCAATCGCAAAACGGTGATGGCGGTTGGCCTACGGGTTGCGTAGGTTTCACTCCGGCGATTGCCGATGTGATGCTCCCCAAGTAGCCTTAGGCACTTGCTTGCGTATTGCGCGGCATCGGAGACTGCGGTCTCCGATGCCGCTTGCTTTTGCAGTCACCAACTTCCGAGGTGACCCCGCTTGGAGGCTTTACTCCCACGATTCTAGAGCGTAATTTGCTCCGATGAAAAACCGAATGCGCTGGCTCATGGTAGCGACGGCGTCCGCACTCGCTGTCTCGTGTGGAACTTCAAATCCAATTGCGGACGGGGGATCCAACACTGGGGACGCCGGCAGTGACGCGAGCGTAGACGCCGGAAACGACGCGGGCGGCGACGCCGGTTTCATGGTCGGACCAAATTCGCGCATCAGGGTCCTTGCAGATGGAAGCATCGCCCCCATCGCAGTTGGGGAGAAGCTTTCGGAGATGCGCCTCTTCAAGGCGACGCCCATCGTCAATGGTGTCATGCAACCTGAAGTCGATTTAGTCGATTATCACCTCTCGACGATTCTCTTTTCCGACGACGCGATCAAGTCGCGCTCCTTTGTAGTCCCCAGAGGTGCTGCGAAATACTCCGAAGAAGAAGTCCTCGATTTCCCTGTCGGAACAATCTTCACCAAGAGTTTTGCCTTTCCTGCGGACTTTCGAGAACCCGAGAAAAACCTGCGGGTCATTGAGACCCGTCTCTTCATTCACCAGCCGACGGGCTGGGAGCCTTACCCGTTTATTTGGAACGACGCCGGAACCGAGGCCACCTGGTCTCCTGGAGGGGAGGCGATTCCCATTTCCTTCATTGCCCCCGATGGTGGGGCCGTTTCGTTCACTTACCTCGTTCCGTCGCGAAACCAATGCATCGAGTGCCACCACCTCACGAGCGATGCGGGCGATGTGGCCGTGCTGATCGGCCCCAAAGCCCGCTACCTCAACTGGGTCGCGGACGCAGGAAGCGGGAACCAACTCGAAGCGTTTGCCGCTCAAGGATTATTGACGGGGCTCCCGGCGGCTTCGAATCGCCCCAGGGCGATCGACGCCTTCAATCCCGACTCTGGCAGCCTTGGCGAACGTGCGCGCACCTATTTGGACATCAACTGCGCGCATTGTCATCGGCCAAACGCCACCGCAGGAATAACGAGCGCGCTTTGGTTGAACTGGGGCAATCAGAACACTTTCAACTACGGTTATTGCAAGCGGCCAGGGTCTGCAGGAGCGGGCTTGAGCGGTACTTTCGACATTCAGCCGGGCGACCACACCATGTCGATCCTCTGGGACCGCATGCAGACGACGCTCGTCGGAAAGTTGATGCCGCAGATCGGCCGAGCGCTCCGGCACGACCAGGCCGCGGACGTCGTTGCCGCGTGGATCGACTCCTTGCCGGAAACCGACTGCAAGTAGCCCAATCCTAGTTGCAATTGCAAATTGTTCTCAACTGAGCTACGCGGGCTTCCCTTAGACTCGGCTATCACCGGGGCTAAGCGAGCGCACCGATATGCGGTGGCTCGTTCGGAGATCGCCAGATGGGAGATCGCAAATCCTGGCTCGTAGGGAACACGAGGACCACGTCATCGTGCGCTTCGCCGATCATCGTGATGCTGCTGGCCTGGACGCTCGCTCTCCCTTCCACAGCGAACGCTTCCGTCAGTGCTGTACTCCTCCCAACTCCTGCGCCGCCCACGAGCGCAGAGTACGACGCGCTCCGCGCCCGACTCGACGCGCTTGAACGGCGACTCCAGTTGGCGGAAGTCAGAGCAGCCACGACACCGCCAATTGTCAACGAGGCGAGGCATTCTCCCTTTCTCATCGAGCTCAAGGGCTATGCGGACGTACAGTTCGCGTATTTCAACTACGGTCTCAATCAGAACCGAACCAATGGTTCTCAGTCCGACTCTCGGCTCGCCTTTGACACCACCCGATTTGCCCTTTCGCTCGAGGGCAGCGCTCCCTTTGGAATCACCTTTGAAGCCGAAATAGAGTTCGAGCATGGCGGCGCGGGCGTGGCCATGGACCTCGAATACGAAGAATACGGCGAGTTCGACATCGAAGTTGGCAAGGGTGGCGAGGTAAAGGTCGAAGAACTCAAAATCAGCAAGTCGTTCTTAAACCATTTCGTCGTGAGCCTCGGGCGCTTTTACGTAGCCTTTGGCATATTAAACCGCGGCTACAAGCCCACAGATTACCTGGCCTCAGTGCGTTCTGAGGCTGAAACGGCGGTCCTTCCAGACACCTGGGACGAACTCGGTATCCAGGTCAAAGGGAGTTGGAAGTATGTCTCGGCAACGCTGCAACTCATCAACGGCTTGGATTCGAGCGGATTCTCGTCCCAACACTGGATTCGCGGCGGGCACCAAGGGGCGTTTGAACTGGTTCGCGGTACGGATCCTGCTGGGGTCGCCCGCATTGATTTCATTCCGCGCGTGGGATCCGAAGTTGGACTTTCCACCTACTTCGGTGGGACGACACGCAATCGTCCAAAGCCCGATCTGACCAACGCCTGTCCTAGTACTGAAAACGATGTAGCGCCATGTGGCTATGTCGATGCGTTGTTGCTTTTGATCGATGCGCACGCACGCTTTCAAGTTGGACCCATACGCGGAACCGCCTTGCTCGCGTGGGGGAGCCTAAGCAACGCCCAGGCCGTTTCGGAACGAAATGCGCGATTGTCCAACCTTCTGAATGTGCTTCGCTCGACGGTCTCCGATAGCGCACTTCTGGCCTGGGCCGAAGTTGGCCTGAATGTCTTCTATTGGCATCCCCGCTTCGCGGCGCATCGCCTAGAGCCATTTTTTCGCTTCGACTATTACGACACCATTTTCAAGCCTCGATCCGGAATCTTTGACAATCCACGTTTTGAACGCTTCGTGTACACGGCCGGCGTCGCCTACACTTTCGCCAATGCCTTGACGTTGAAACTCGACGCAGCTCATCGACGATTCGGCTCTTCTACCTTCAACCCTGAAACAACCGTGCGGCTCGCCGTCGGCTTTGTCTATTAGCGGAGGTGTCTATGACAGCACTGCGGATATCATCGACGCTCGTCTTCTTCCTCTTGGCCTGTGGGGCCGCAGCCCCTTTGAGCAAAGGCTTTGGTGACGCAGCGGTCATTGCCAGCTTCACGGATTCCGTCGTCATTCCAACCTATCGCTTGATGAACGTCCGACTCAAGGCCTTCAAGGTGGCCGTCGACGCGCTTCACCGGGACCCAAGCGACGCAAATCTTGCGAAGACCAAGGCCGCATGGATAGCTGCGCGCGTCCCATGGGAATACGGCGAGGCCTTTCTCTATGGCCCAGTAGAGTCAAATGGCTATGACCCGGCGCTCGATAGTTGGCCGGTGAACCATACGGACCTCGATGCGGTCCTCGCAACCCGGGCTACCTTTAGCGAAGCCTACATGGCGAGCCTCCAGCCAACCCAAAAAGGGTTTCATACCGCGGAATACCTGCTCTGGGGCGTCAAGAGTTCCAAAACTGCCTCCGAGCTTACTGCTCGCGAACTCGCCTACCTCGCTGCGCTCGTCAACGAGATGGTGCACATCGGTGACGCGCTGGAACTCGCATGGACCACGGGCACCGCAGGGAAGGCTCCATACCGCGACGTATTGGCAAGTGCGGGTGCCCCCGGGAACACTGCGTACATTTCGGTCACTGCCGCCGCCCTGCAAATCATCGAAGGCATGGTTTCGATTTGTGATGAGGTCGCCAACGGAAAGATTGCCGAGCCCTACGATCGGCGTGACCCCAATGTCGTTGAAAGCCAATATTCGTTCAACTCTATTGATGACTTTCAAGACAATATCCGCGGTGTCTTCAATGCGTACACCGCGTCGGTCCCGCTGGCGAAAAGCTCAGGGGCCGCGAGCCTGTCTCTGTATGTGGCTTCGCTCGACCCGTCGCTCGACGCGAAGATTCTCAGGCAGCTGCAAGCTGCTATTGACGCCATCGGGAAAATCCCAGCACCATTCCGCACAGCAATCACAACCGCGAGTGCGTACCCAACCATTGAGGAAGCCCAACTTGCAGTTCGCGACCTTCACAAGTCGCTGAACACGGACTTGAAGGAGCTCATTCGCAAATGAGCATTCGAATGAAGCGCAGAACCCCTGTCAATTGCTGTTTGGGACTTGTGGCGTTGGTCACGGGAGCGTGTCAGGGCCCTCCTGCGCTTGACAATCCCCAATCCGGCGGGGGAACCACGACAGACGACCGGACCTCGAAAGCCTTTGGACGTCCTGCGCCCAACCTTTCCGAGTCAGGGTTGGCTCAGCATCTCGCCGGCGATATCGCGTTTGAAGCAAAATTCGTCACGCCGCCTGCCGCAGTGAACGGCGGCTTGGGGCCACGCTTCAATAACAACGCCTGCGTGAAGTGCCACTTGGGCGATGGGCGTGGGCCCGCACTTCTCGGCGACCCCACCTTCGGAGATTCTCTCTTGGTGCGCTTGAGTCTCCCAAATGGCAAGACCGATGCGCATGGGGGGCCCGCGCCTTTGGACCCTCTTGGTACCCAATTGCAGACGAAGGCAGTTGCTGGGATTGCACCTGAAGCCTCCGTAACGCTGAGCTGGTCGGAAACGCCGGGAGCTTATGGAGATGGTACGCCCTATCTCCTGCGGCGACCGCTCCTTCGCATCGCCCTTCCCAATGGCGAAGAACTCCCCTCGACCATTCCACTCTCACTCCGAATCCCTCCACCTGTGTTTGGTCTTGGACTCTTGGAAGCGGTTCCAGAGGAAACACTCCGAGCGCTTGCGGACCCTTCGGATCTGGATCGCGACGGAATTTCCGGAAGGGTCAACGAGGTTTGGGATGTCCAACGTTCGGCTACGGTGATTGGCCGCTTCGGCTGGAAAGCCAATCAACCAAGCTTGCGACAACAAGCGGCTGCTGCGTACTTCAATGACATGGGAGTGACGACGGAGCTTTTTCCGGAAGCGGACGGAAGTGTCGAGCTGCCTAGGACCACGCTCGACGACGTCACCTTCTACGCGCAATCGCTGGCAGTCCCCATCCGAGGTGATCTCTCGAGCCCCGAGGTTCGGCGCGGCATGCTTCTCTTCCAAAGGGTGCGTTGTGGCGCGTGTCATGTTTCGGAGCTTTCCACCGGCGACGAAGGGAATCCGGCAACGACGAACCAAATGATTCATCCTTTTACGGACCTTCTGCTGCACGACATGGGCGAGGGACTCGCGGACAACCGTCCCGACTTCCTCGCCAGCGGAAGAGAATGGCGGACCGCCCCACTTTGGGGAATCGGCATCTCCGAAACAGTTCTCCCTGGTGCGAGCTACTTGCATGATGGGCGAGCGCGCACCCTCGACGAAGCCATTCTTTGGCACGGCGGCGAGGGAGAAGGCGCCAAAGAGGCGTTCCGGACCATGAGCGCCACCGACCGGGCCGCGCTGTCGGCGTTCCTTCGCTCGCTCTAAGCTGGCTCTAGAGAGCTAGCTTGAGCCCCACCGGGATGTTGCCGCGCGTCGCGATTGAATAGGGACAGACCTGGTGCGCGGCTTCGAGAAGCATCTGCCCCACTTCAGGAGAAACGCCTCCGATGGTTGCTTCCAATTCTACAGCGAGGCCGAAGCCATCTCCGACTTTTCCGATGGCAACCTGCGCGTTGACTTGTACCTGACCAATTGGGACCTTCTTGGCCTTGGACACAACGCCAATTGCGCTTCCGAAGCAGGCTGCATAGCCGGCTGCGAACAGCTGCTCTGGGTTGATTGCCCCGCCCTTGCCGCCCATGCTCTTAGGCATTTCGACGCGCATGTCCAGCATGCCATCGTCAGTCTTCACGCTTCCTTCGCGTCCACCGAGCGCCGTGGCATTTGCTGTGTAGAGAATAGGATTGGGAGATGTTGTCATGGTCTGCTTTCTACTCGGGTTTGCGAGATTGATGCTAGCTTGCAGGAGTCGCAAGTCCTTCCGATTCAACGACCGCTTCGTCGGCTCCAGTCAGTTCTTCGGCGACCTGAGGAGGCTTGAGCGTAAGCCTTCCCACCCCGAATGCGAGGACGGCGGCGACAGCGCTCGCGGCGAGGATCGCAAGCTTTGCTGCACCGAGAAGTTTCGGATCTTCAAAGGCAAGGTTGGAAATGAAGATTGCCATGGTGAAGCCAACACCGGCGACGAGGCCGAGCACGATGACATGCGCCCATGACAGTCCACTTTGAAGGACGCCAATCCGAAGTTTCACCGCGAGCCATGTCGCAACCGCCACTCCAAACGCCTTTCCAACGATCAGCCCCACAGCTACGCCTCCAATAACGCGAAGGGCCGAGGCGTCGAGCGCTGAGGAATCGACGGTGACACCCGCGTTCGTGAGCGCAAATATCGGCATGATCAAATACGCGTTCCATGGATGCAGCGTATCGATAAGCCCATCAGCAGGAGACAGTGCTTCGCGTCGAGCAAAGTTCACGGTGTGGAGTGTCGCGGTAAGTTCTGACAAGGAAGCGGGCTCATCCGCCTCGAGTCTTTCTACCTCCGAGCGAACACCCTCGATAAATGCTTGCGGGCCGAGCCAGGCGCGCACCGGTGTCAAGAGGCCGACGACGACTCCGGCAATGGTAGGGTGAATTCCCGCCGCGGCCACACCCGCCCAAACCACGACGCCAGGGATAAGGTAGGGAACCTTGTTGCGAACTCCTAAGAGCCGCATCGCGAAAATTCCGCCGACTCCAGCAAGCGCAATCCAAAGACCCCAAATGTCGATTCCCCCAGAATAGAAGACCGCAATGACAACAATGGCTCCCAAGTCGTCGATGACTGCGACTGCCAGAAGCAATACGCGCAGCGCCGGAGGAACCCTTCTCCCCAGGAGCGCGAGTACGCCCAACGCAAATGCGATGTCCGTGGCCATGGGAATGCCCCACCCATGTCGGGTGTCGGGAGCTCCGGCGATGGCTATGTAGAGCAACGCCGGAGCCGCCATGCCTCCGAGCGCCGCCATTATCGGAAGCGTTGCTCGTTTGAATTCAGAGAGCGCGCCGTGACTGATCTCTCGCCGAATCTCCATTCCAACGACGAAGAAGAACACGACCATCAAGATGTCGTTGACAACCCATTCGAGGCTCTTTTGAAAAGCCACCGATCCAATGCGAAAGCCCATTGGGGTATGCCAAAAATGCGCGTAGTCAGCGGCGAGCGTCGAGTTGGCAAATGCCAACGCGACGCCAGCGGCGAGCAACAGGAGCAGTCCACTGGTCGCTTCGATTTCGAGAAACCGCTCGACCGGACGGCTCGCCCTCCGTGCGAGCCGCACCAGAGGCGCCCACGCCTCAGGAGGGGTTTTTGGAACATCTCCCCAGGGCGATGGATCGTTCTTCCTCGCTTGAGGCAAGCTCATGACACGCGACCTTCCAGTTTAACAGTGGCGGCGAGACCACAGGTTCATCCTTGCGACCGAAACCGCTGTCGGTCCTGCGAAACAAGATCGCTTTGTCCTTGCCACAAGTATTCCCTCGGTGCGCCAAAGATCGACCGTTGGGTGGGTGAGGACAGTGACGACAGCCTTCTTCATGGAAAGGGTGGCGAGAGGTGATGAGGAGCGGCGATGGATTTGCCGGTGGCGGCGGCACTCCGCAGTGATTCAGGAGGCCTGAAGCGCTCGCCATAGCGCGCCGCCAGTTGGTGCGCCCGGTTTACAAAGCCCTCGATGCCGCCGTGGTACCCATGAATGAATTGAATGACGCCACCGGTCCAGAGTGGAAACCCAATCCCGAGCAGCGACCCCACATTCGCTTCAGCGACGCTTCTTATGATCCCTTCTTCCAAGCACTTCACTGCCTCCAGCGCCTCAATGAAGAGCATGCGATCCTTGACGTCTGCGAACGGAACAGCATCGACCTTTGCGTCAAAGTGCTTTGCAAGGCCGGGCCAAAGGCGTGCGCGCCGCCCACCGATGTAGTCATAGAATCCAGCACCCGAGGACCTCCCTCGGCGCCCATGCGCATCGACGAGAACCTCGAGCACCTCGGTACTGAACGAGGGCGGAAGGAATCGACCCTCTGCCTTTGCCCCCGCCTCCGCTTCCCTGCGAATTCTTTGCGGCAGAGTCAATGTCAGCGCATCGAGGACCTGAAACGGCGTCGATGCGTAGCCCGCCTGGGCCCCGGCTTGTTCAATGGTTGCCGCTGGCACGTGCTCCGTGAGCATCCCCATCGCCTCATCGAGGTAGGTACCAACGATTCGGCTGGTGAAGAATCCTCGGCCGTCGTTGACGAGAATGGGAATTTTCTCAAGCTGCCGTGCGAAATCAAATGCCCGCGCGATGGACGCGTCACTCGTCAGCGCTCCGACAACGATTTCGAGAAGGGCCATTTTCTCAACCGGAGAAAAGAAGTGAAGGCCGATGAACGCTTCCGGGCGAGGTATTGCAGTGGCGAGGCGAGAAATGGGAATGGTCGAGGTATTTGAAGCGAGCAGCAGCGCCTGAGGCGCCAGCGAAGCGACCTCCGCGAGAATCGCCTCTTTGAGCGCTTGGTCCTCAAACACTGCCTCGATAATCAAATCACAATCGCTGCAATCTGGAACGCTCGCTGTAGGATGAATCCTCGCGCCAGCAATCGCAACCTGCTCTGGCGAGCGCTTTCCAGCCTTTCGGTCAGCTTCGAAACCAGCGCGAGCGAGGTCCCTCCCCGCCTCAGCGCGCTGCATAGTCTCGTCCACCAGCACAACTTCTATACCGGCGGCGGCGCAGACCTGCGCAATTCCCGAACCCATCATCCCTGCTCCCAAAACAGCGACCCGACGAAACGAAGTTGCCGGGAAGTCCTTGGGGCGGCGCGCTCCCCTCTTCAACGCGCCCTGATCGAGGGATGCGCGCATCATGTTTCTGGCGACTTGTCCGGTCACCAATTCCATGAAGGAGCGCGATTCAATAGCGGTGGCGGTTTCCACATCGACTTGCGCGCCCTCGACGGCGGCCCCAAGAATCGCGCGGGGAGCGGGGAATGGCGCGCCGCGAAGGCGTTTGCGCAGCTTGGCCGGAATCGCGGGGAGCAGGGCTGAAAGCGCGGCTGTTCCTGGATTTCCTCCGGGAATCGCATACCCATCTGCGTCCCAAGGCTGTCGTGAGATTGGGTTTAAGTGGATCCACGCCCTGGCGCGCAACGAGAGTTCCTCTTGGGTTTCTACCACTTCGTGCACGAGACCCGCCTCCAGAGCCTCCCTCGCGAGATAGCTGCGCCCGCGCAAGAGTGGGCCTTGCAAGGCCTCGACCACGCCGAGCAGGCGCACAGAGCGGACGACGGCGCCAGCTCCGGGGAGAAGCCCTAGGGTCACTTCCGGAAAGCCCAGCTCTCCTTGGGCGATAGCGATGCGGCGATGGCAAGCAAGCGCGAGTGCGAACCCCGCTCCCAACGCGGTTCCATTGAGCGCTGCGACGACGGGAATCCCCAACGTCTCGAGCCTTCGCAGCGACGCTGTCAACTGTTGCAGGCGAGCATGGATTTGCGATGCACCTTCGGCCGAGAGCCCTGCCAGTTCTCGCAAGTCGCACCCCGTAGAGAAGAAGCGCTTTGCCGAAGTCAGGACGATGCCTTTGAGCGACGCCTTCCTTAGCTCCTCGATGGCAGCGCAGAGCGCCCCCACCAAAGGTCCGTCCAAAGCGTTGCCTTCGCCTGCGGGTGAATCGAGCGTGAGCGTCGCAATACCAGCTCCGTCGACTAGCCAGCGAACCCCAGTCGAGCCGGGCATCAGACCCGCTCCACCAGCGTCGCCACTCCCATACCTCCCCCGACGCACAGCGTAGCCACGGCACGCTTGCTACCGCGTCGCTCGAGTTCGTCGACGACTGTGCCGAGGAGCATTGCTCCAGTCGCTCCCAGCGGGTGCCCCATCGCTATCGCCCCCCCATTCACGTTGAGTCTTTCATCAGGGATTTCGAAATCGCGTTGGAATTTCAGGACCACAGACGCGAACGCTTCATTGATTTCAAACAGGTCGATTGCCTCGGGAGTGAGCTTGGCGAGGCGCAAGAGCTTCTCGGTGGCTGGGGTAGGACCGGTGAGCATAATGGTCGGGTCCGCACCGGAGGTCGCCGCAGCAACGATGCGAGCCCGCGGTGTGAGACCAGCCTTGGCACCCGCGGCCTCCGATCCAACCAGGACCAGCGCAGCACCGTCCACAATTCCTGACGAGTTTCCTGCGGTGTGTACGTGATCGATCGCTTCAAGCCAATGGTACTTCTGAAGGGCGACGGCATCGAAGCCGCCGAGCTCGCCGAGCGCTGAAAATGCCGACGGAAGCCCGGCGAGCCCGGCAAGCGTCCCAGTGGGACGCAGGTGTTCGTCGCGTGCGAGGATCACATTGCCGCAGCTATCGCGAACCGGCACTACGGCATTCTTGAAGTAGCCGGATTCCCAAGCATTCAAGGCACGCTGCTGCGATCGCAGTGCATAGCCATCGACGTCATCACGAGAGAATCCTTCGAGGGTTGCGATCAAGTCTGCGGAGATTCCCTGAGGAACGAAGGAAGTGTCGTAGTTTGTGGTGGGGTCCATTGCCCACGCACCACCGTCGGCACCGAGTGGAACGCGCGACATCGATTCCACGCCACCGGCCAACACGAGTTCCTCCCAACCGGAGCGAATCTGCTGCGCGGCGATGTTCACGGCGGTGAGTCCCGAGGCGCAAAAGCGATTGACCTGAACGCCGCCGATAGTGACGGGAAGGCCGGCTGCCAAGACCAGCGTCCGCGCGATGTCCGCACCTTGATCGCCAATGGGGGTAACGACGCCGAGGATCACATCGTCGATGTCGACCGGATCAAGTGTAGGGTTGCGCGCAAGCAACGCCTTTACCAACCCGACGAGCATGTCGATTGGCTTGACGCCGTGGAGCGCTCCAGCGCGCCCACGCCCGCGTGGTGTGCGGATCGCATCAAAGAGAAAAGCTTCTGGGGTCATCGCCTCTCTCCTAGAGTAGGTTCGGTCGCACAACCAACAATCTCGCGTAGGCATGATTTCAGCAAATAGTGAATTGGACCAACGCCATGATGACGATTCGCAGAGCGTCAGAACGAGGTCACCGGGACTATGGCTGGCTCTCGACGTTCCACACTTTTTCGTTTTCCGACTACCACGACCCAAAGCACATGGGCTTTCGGAGCCTTCGCGTCATCAACGACGATCGCATTGCGCCCGGCCAAGGATTCGGCACCCATGGGCATCGCGACATGGAGATTATTTCCTTCGTCGTCGAGGGCGCACTCGCGCATAAAGATTCCATGGGAAATGGCGCTGTCGTTCGTCCCGGTGAGATCCAGCGCATGAGCGCGGGCACAGGGATAACCCACAGCGAATTCAATCCCTCTCCAGACGCCTCGACGCAGCTGTTGCAGATTTGGATTCAGCCGGATGTCCTCGGCGGGACTCCAAGCTACGAACAGAAGACCTTTGCGCACGCGCCTGGTGCGTTGCGCCTCGTCGCTTCACCGGATGGCGCGCAGGGGAGCGTCACCATTCACGCCGATGCGCGAATGTATGTCGGTCGTTTTGATTCCGAACAGCGCAGTACCTTCACGGTCGATCCAGGCCGGCACCTTTGGATTCATGTGGTGCGCGGTGAAGTCAGCATCAGCGGCGAAAACCTTCGCGGTGGTGATGGAGCAGCCTTCTCCCAAGAGGGAGAGATCGCTTTCCTGGGGCTCGATGCAGCCCAAGTCCTCGTTTTCGATCTCGCCTAGCCCTTTGCTTCGCGAAAGGCGCTACACCCTCCGAGGGCGCGCAGCGGCGAGCGATTGACGCGCTTTCGCGTCCTGACTACGGGAGCGTATGACGACGCTTTTTGAGGCGATCCAAAGCACCCGCAGGAATCACGCAGAGTGGGTACTTCAAATCCCCGACGGCTGGCAACAAGGGCGAGGCGCCTTTGGCGGCCTCGTGATCGCGGCGATGATCCGAGCGGGACGCGAAGCCCTAGGCGACCCAGAGCGGCGCATTCGATCCGTGACCGCTGAACTCCTGGGGCCAGTGCTGGTCGGTGAAGCAACGCTTCGCGTGGAGCGACTCAGGCAGGGCTCCAACGTGTCAGGACTGCGCGTTCTCCTCTTGCAATCGGAAAAGCCTGGAGCTGCGGAAGTTGCCCTTTGCCAGGCAACCATCCTCGCAGGGAGGCAGCGCCCTGGAATGCCGAGCTGGCAGCAGGTTGCGCCGCCAACCATTCCAGATTGGAAGCAGTGCGATGAAGTGACAATTCCAGAACCGTTCGCGCCGGCCTTCATTCGACACTTTGAAATCCGCCCCACCAGTCCCCTCCCCTTTGGCGGCGCCCCGACGGCGACCGCCCAAGGGTTTGTCCGCCCTCGCCACCCGGGGGATTTCAGATCTTCTGATGGAGCCGAATATTTTGCCGCATGCGCCGATGCATGGTGGCCAGCCGCGTTTGCTTGTTTTGACGCGCCTCGCCCGATGGCCACAGTTGGCTACACCCTCTACCTCTTCCAGGATACGGTCGTGACCGACGTCCCAATCTTTCACAGTGCAGTCTGCGAGGTGTTGCAGGATGGCTATGCATCTGAAGTTCGCCACCTTTGGTCAACGCAGGGCGAGCTTATCGCGCAGAACTACCAGCGACTTGCCGTCATCCGCTGAGACGAGCACTCCCCAGGGGTAGGACTCCTTCTTCGACCTCGCTAGGGATGCATACCGCGCACGCGCAAGGCGGCCCCCGCGTACAGGCCGACCCCAACGGCGACAAAGCAAGCCACTGTCGTGATGCCAAAGTTTGCGAGGGCGGCGGTCCAAGCGCCTTGGCGCGCGAGGAGTGAGGTTTCCAATGCGAACCCTGAATAGGTTGTCAAGCCACCCAAGAACCCGACCGTCACCGCAACCCGGGCATCGTCCGAAAGCGGCACCTTGTCAGTGGCGAGCCCCGCGACAAAGGCGACCAAAAAGCTCCCCGCTACGTTCACCAACAGCGTTCCCATTGGGACCACCGTCCCATGGCGCAGCGGGCCCCAAGAAATGGCAGCATAGCGAAGGCAACAGCCCAGGGCCCCAGCTCCGGCGATCATCAACATGCGCTCGATTGTGAAATTCATCGGACCTCAGTGAGCAGGGCTGCGCATTGACAATACCCATCAGTGCGCAGCGCGATCAAGCGCGTCGCAACCGGGCTCTCGGGGTGCGTAGGAGTCTGTCACCCACGCGCCTTGGCTCTTCGATGAGTGCCAGTTTTGCAATCCGCGGGAGTCCCTTGAGGCGCGCTTCCACGGAGAGCGCTCTTCCGTAGCTCCTGGCACGGCGAACAAAGACGAGTTCTACCGGGAGCCGGGAGCGCGTATAGCGCGCCCCGCGTCCGAGGTTGTGGACGTTCAATCGCGCAGCGAGATTGTTGGTACAACCGCTGTACAATGTACCGTCGCTGCAGCGCACCATGTAGACGACCCACGTTCCCATTCGCCTCGAACGCGCATCAAGGGCGCATGTAGTGGCAGCTGTAGCCCCCGGGGTGTTTGACGAGGTAGTCTTGGTGGTACTCCTCGGCAGGCCACCATTTCGAAGCGGCCACGACTTGGGTGACGATGGGCTTCTTCCAGGAGCCTGACTTGTCGACTTTTTTGGTTACCGCTTCCGCAACCTTTCGCTGATCCTCAGAGGAATAAAAAATCGCCGAGCGGTATTGGCTACCGACGTCGTTTCCTTGGCGATTCAAGGTCGTTGGGTCATGCATCTTGAAGTACCATTTCTCGAGCAGGTCTGCGTAACTCAGGACGCCCGGATCGAACCACACCTTGACCGCTTCTGCATGCCCAGATTTCGAACCGTGGGTATCATCGTATTTTGGGTTGTCGACGTGCCCGCCGGTGTAGCCAACCTCAACCTTTTTCACTCCCGGAATCTTGCGAAGGATGTCTTCCATGCCCCAAAAACAGCCCCCCGCAAGCACAGCGATTTCTTCCTGTGGCGTCACCGCCGATTTTCCGAACAGAGGGAGGAACTCTCCGTATCCCTTCGCTGCGAGTTCAGAAACAGGAACGAACTTGAGCGATGCGGAATTGATGCAGTAGCGCATGCCACCGGCTTCTCGTGGGCCGTCGTTGAACAGGTGGCCCAGATGCGAGTCTCCATGCTTCGAACGAACTTCGGTCCGAGTCATGAAGAGTGTCTTGTCTTGCTTTTCAACGATGTTGGACTTGAGCGGCTTCGTAAAGCTCGGCCACCCGGTTCCGGAATCGAATTTATCAATCGACGAGAAGAGCGGTTCGCCGCTCACCACATCGACATAGATTCCGGCTTCGTGGTTGTTCCAGAAGGCGTTGTGGAATGCTGGTTCCGTTCCGCAACTCTGGGTGACATGAAACTGTTCAGGAGTGAGCGACTTCTTCAAAACTTCTGGAGGGGGCTTGGGATAGGGGTTCACGGGAGAACTCTGTGAGAGGATTGTAAGTACGAGAAGTAGCGTCATTGGAGCCTCCGAGGGCTGAAATCGTTTGCCTGGACTATAAGCGCGGGGCGTTGGAAAGTTTCACGCCCCCCTCGACGGCCTTCGCGATTGCATCCTCCCTTCTCGCTGCGCGGCGCTCAAAGGGGACTGGGCCCACGAACGAAAGCCTTGGAAAGCGGCGTTCGAGCTCTTGGCGGTTCGATTCGACCGATGGGTCGCGCGGCGCTGAACACACCAAGATGACCGCTTCGATGGACAGTCGGCGCTGCAAGATTGCGCGAACGGTCAGCGCCGTGTGATTGATTGTACCCAGACCGGCGCGCGCCACCAGAATGACCGGAATCCGAGCCGTTGCCATCAAGTCGATGACGTCGTGGCGCGCATCGATGGGGACCAATACGCCACCAGCGCCCTCGACGACCATCGGCTCGCTCGGATTGGCAACGGCGGCGACCAGGCGCCTCCAGGAGATCCGCCTCCCCTCCTTCTGCGCAGCGATGGCGGGGGCCAAGGGCGCGGCAAACCGATACATGGCTACCGAGGCCAAAGGCTGCCAGGAGCCGGCGGCGCTCCAAAGCCGCTTCGAATCGGAGCCGCTCCCGCTCTCCAGCGGCTTGAGAGCTCGCACGCGAAAGCCGCGAGCCGTCAACAAGCGCAGAAGCGCCACGCTGACTTCGGTCTTTCCAACGCCCGTATCCGTCCCGGTGACGAAATAGCGAGGGACTTGAAGGCCCTCGCGCCTACGCACTGGCAACGGCCCTCGCCCATGCGGCAAGGCGACGCTCCCGTTCACTGGCTCCCATTTTCGGCTTGAACACGCGAAGGTCTCCCGCGGGAGCAGTCGTCGCTACGACGGCCTGCGGCGAGTTCCAGATACCTATCCCGAGGCCAGCGAGCATTGCCGCCCCGAGGCTCGTCGTCTCGAGGCGCACTGGGCGCTCGAGGGGAATCCCCAGGAGGTCCGCTTGAAATTGCATGAGCATATCGCTCTGCGCCGCTCCCCCATCGACACGGAAGCGTGGGAGCGCGCGCTTCGAATCGCTCCGCATTGCCTGAACGAGATCGCGAATCTGAAACGCAATACCCTCGAGGACCGCGCGCGCGATATGGGCGGAGGTCGTCCCTCTGGTAATCCCTTTCATCAGTCCTCGCGCTTCTGGGCGCCAGTGCGGTGCACCGAGCCCGGTCAGGGCCGGAACGAAGATGACGCCGCCTGAGTCGGGCACTTTCTTGGCGAGCGCGTCGACATCGGAGGAGCGACGGATGAGCCCAAGTCCATCGCGCAGCCATTGCACAGCAGCACCTGCAACAAATGCGGAACCTTCAAGCGCATAGGTCGTTTTTCCTCCGAGGCGCCAAGCGATCGTCGTCAGAAGCCCAGAGGTCGATTTGCGCGGGCGCAATCCGGTGTTCATCAGCAGGAATGCACCGGTTCCATAGGTGCACTTTGCTTCCCCAGCCTCGAAGCAACCCTGTCCAAAGAGTGCCGCCTGCTGATCTCCCGCCATGCCGGCGATGGGAATTCCATCGGGCAGAGAGCGCATTCCCTTGGTGGTGCCGTAGACTTGCGAGGAAGGAGCTACCTGGGGGAGCAGGGCACCGGGAATCGCAAAAAGCTCCAACATTTCCTCGTTCCAAGAGACCGAGCGAAGGGAAAGGAGGGACGTGCGACTCGCATTGGAGGCGTCGGTGACGTGAATCGCATGGCCCGTCAGCTTGAAGACGAGCCAGCTATCGATCGTCCCGGCCGCGAGTTCCCCACGAGCCGCGCGGCGGCGCGCGCTAGGGACATGATCGAGAAGCCAGCGTAGCTTGCCTGCGGAAAAGTAAGGGTCGAGGACCAGACCCGTGACCTCCCGAACTCTCGCTTCCCATCCCTTGTCTTTGAGCTCCGCGCAGAAGTCGGCGGTTCTGCGATCCTGCCAGACGATTGCGCGATGAACTGGCTTGCCATCGCCTCTGCTCCACAGTCCCACCGTCTCGCGCTGGTTGGTGATCCCGATCGCGGAGACTTGGTTCCGCTTGATTCCAGCATCCCGGAGGGCTCGCTGAATGCAGCTTTCCGTTCTCTCCCAGATTTGGGTCAAATCGGTTTCCACCCATCCCGGGTAGGGAAACAAAACGTCGATCTCCTGTTGCCCGAAACCCTTGGAGCGCAGCTTTTGGTCGTACACGGTGGCCCGCGTGCTGGTGGTGCCTTGGTCAATTGCCAGGAGGAATCGTTGCATCAGGAATCGAAGTTAGCCGCGCGCGCGGCGGCGCGGAAGGAGGTCGTCGACTGGCGCCCAATGGTCAATGGGACCAATGCCGGTTCCTACCGCCGGCGGCGCTCGGAGTGCACGTCGAAGCCAGGTCGTCGCCGCGCGCACCGCGTCTTCGATGACGAGCCCGCGTGCAAGGTTGGCCGTAATCGCTGCTGAGAGGGCACACCCCGTTCCGTGCGTGTGCTGGGTCAGGACCCGGCGACCCCGAAATTCAACTTCTCGGTCGCCCATGCGCAATACGTCGACGACTTCCGAACCAGGCAAGTGCCCTCCTTTGACCAAGACAGCAATATTTGCGCGCGCCGCGATTTGCCGCGCTGCAAGGCGGGCGTCGGCGACGCTCCGAATCCGCATTCCTGCGATTAATTCCGCCTCAGGAACGTTGGGAGTCACCAGCGTTGCCAACGGTAACAAATGCCGCATGAGCTTCTCTTGTGCGGAGGCATCGAGAAGGCGTTGTCCGTGCTTGCTCACCATCACCGGATCCACGACCAAGGGTACATCCGCGCTGCGCGCGACTCTCACCACCGCTTCGACGACGGCACCGGTACCGAGCGCCCCCGTTTTCATGGCGCCGATCACCATGTCGTCGAGGAGGTGGCGACACTGTCGGGTCACCAGTGCTGCCGCCACCGGCTTGACTTCGGCCACTGAACGGGTGGACTGAACGGTGAGCAAAGTGACCACCGCGGTCCCGTATACACCGTGGGCGTGGAACACCTTGAGGTCCGCTTGCAGACCCGCGCCACCGCTTGGATCCGAACCCGCGATGGTGAGCGCGACGGGGACAATCCGTCGCGCACTCCGCGATGCACTCGACTGCCGCGGCTTCATCGTTTGCTTCCCCATGACCTTAAGGAACTACCATAGCGCCATCGGACGCAATTCCCGCTATGAGCGCTCTCCATGGCTTCTGCACTTCCCACGCTCCTCGCAATCCATTCGTACTTCCGGTTCCTGGTGTTGCTCGTCGGACTGGTGGCCCTTGCCGTTCATGTCCTGGCGCTGCTCCAGCGAGAGGAATTTGCGCCTCTCCATCGAAAACTTGGAGCCGCCTATTCGGGGATGCTCCAAATCCAACTGGTCCTAGGCTTTGTCGCCTATGGCGCTGGTTCCCGCGCGGGCATCGTGATCGGTCACGCCGTCGTGATGTTCTTAGGAGTCGCAATCCTTCAGGGAACCTTAAGCTTCAATCGGCGACGCAGTCCGCCCAAGCTTGGTCTCCCCACCCTCGGGATTGCGCTCTCGCTCCTCTTCATCTTCGCCGGCATCGCCGCGTTGGCTCGCGGCCCATTCGCCGTTAGCTTCTAGGGGAACTATCCCTTCGACGGGGACCCCGAGAGTCCAACCGGACCCTCGGGAATCACGCGAGCCTCTCGCCTGCCAGCTCTCGCTTCGCGGCAGCAATCGTTGCTTCCATGAAGGAGCGGATTTCCTCCATGCGCGCTTCGGAGGTCGCTTCATACCGGACCACGAGGACTGGCGTGGTGTTCGACGCGCGAACGAGGCCCCATCCATCTGGCCAAGTCACTCGAACGCCGTCGATCTCGATGAGGTCGAGGCCCTGCCTTTTCACGATCGCAGCACAGTGAGCAACCAACTCGAACTTTTGCGCCTCGACCGTTTCCACGCGAAGCTCGGGGGAAGCAAAAGTCTTGGGGACATCGTCCAGCAACGTAGACAGTGGCTTCTCTTGGGAAGAAACAATGTCGAGCAAACGCGCCGCCGCATAGGCCGCATCGTCATATCCAAAGGCCCGATGGCGGTAGAAAATGTGACCGCTCATTTCGCCTGCGAGCATGGCGCCGGATTCCTTCATCTTGGACTTGATGAGCGAATGGCCTGTTTTCCACATGATCGGCTTTCCGCCGTGCGCTGCAATGTCTGCGTAGAGGGTGCTGCTGCACTTGACCTCTCCCACGATAGTGGCACCCGGGATCTCCCGAAGTACCGCTCGGGAGAGAAGAATCATGAGCCGGTCGCCCCAGAGAATGCCTCCCTTCTCGTCGACAACTCCAATGCGATCCGCATCGCCATCAAAGGCGATTCCGACATCCGCATGTTGCCTGCGCACTTCGGCGATGAGATGTTCCAGGTTCTTCTCGACCGTTGGATCGGCGTGATGATTTGGAAAGCGACCATCCGGTTCGCAGAATAGAGGAACTACCTCGTAGCCAAGCGCTCGCAACATCGGCACCCCGGTGATGCCTCCCACGCCGTTCCCCGCGTCGACGACAACCTTGAGTTTGCGCGCCGCCGGCTTCACCGTTCCAGTTGCAAAGCGCAAGTAGGAGGGAATCACGTCGAAGGCTTCGAGATGCCCGCGCCTTGAGGACTTCTCAAAGTCACCTTTCTCGATGAGGACACGCAGCGCCTGAATCGTGTCGCCGTAGAAGGTGGCCTTTCCCACTCCGGCCTTCAATCCATTGTACTCTGGGGGGTTGTGACTGCCGGTGATGACTGCCAAGCCGTCGGTGGGAAGGGTGTTGGCCGCGTAGTAGACGACGGGAGTCGCCACGACTCCCACATCAAAGATGTGAATACCCACCTCGACGACGCCCGCGACAAATGCTTCGTGCAGAACGGGCCCCGAGAGCCGCGCGTCCCTGCCGAGCACAATATATTGGCCCCCCGCACGCCTGACCATCGTTGCAAATCCACGCCCGATGTTGGCCATCACCTCCGCAGGGAGGTCCGTGGAAACGATGCCACGAATGTCATACTCGCGAAATATTTGTGGGTTCATTGCTGAAGCGACCTCCTCGGTAGGCTCTTGCGGACCAGTCCATGCAGCAGGGTTCGCAGAGAGCTTCGGTTGGTGCAGGCATACCATTGGACTCAGGCCATGGACGTAGCGAAGTGCTTCGGGGTATCAGAGTCTTCATGAAGCTTTCACGGATCGCACTCCTCGCGCTGGGAATGTCTGCCGCGCCGGCGCACGCCGAGCTCGTCGATAGAATCGCCGCAATCGCCAACGACGATATCATCACCCTTTCCCAAGTCGAAGAACGCGCCAATCCTGAACTCGCCCAAATGCCGCAAGAAGCAGACGCGGCAAAGCGCATCGCTCAGCGCGAGCTGGTGATGAAGAGGGCGCTTGACCAACTCATCAGCGAGTCGTTGATGAATGCGCAAATAAAAGCGCTCGGCGTGGAGGTCACAGACAACGAACTCGACCTCTCTACCGAGAGCGTCAAGAAATCCCGTAGCCTCACGGATGAGCAGTTCAACGCGGAGCTCAACCGGGCAGGCTATACGATGGCGAGCTATCGGAAGTACCTCAAATCCTACCTTTCACGGATGAAGCTCGTGAACTTAAAAGTCCGAAGCAAGATCAAGGTGTCGGACGAGGATCTCAAGGCCGAGTACGCCCGGGAAGCTCGCGATAGCGCGAACGACTTCGAGGTCCATGCCCGCCACATCCTGATCTCCCTGAACCCGACGGCCAGTGAGGCGCAAGTGCAGGCCGCCTACCAGAGGGCCCTGGAAATCACCGCTGAAGCACGGAAGCCGGGAGCGGATTTTGCCCTCCTCGCGAAAACAAAATCCGACGGTCCGTCTGCGGCGTCGGGAGGGGACTTGGGCACTTTCAAACGCGGCGTGATGCAGGCCGAATTCGAGCGAGCAGCGTTTACGCTCCCGGTGGGTGGCGTTTCGGAGCCGGTGCGCACCAAGTTTGGCTGGCATGTCATCAAAGTCATGGAACGCAAAGCGCTTGCTGCGCCGGCGTTCGATGAGCAGAAAGAGCAACTCCGGCAAAAACTTCAGGAGGCGGAGCTGGAAAAGGCAACCGAGCAATACGTTGCGGATTTGCGCAACGACGCGGTGGTCGAAGTCAAATTGTGAGTCTCCCGCGGATCGGAATTTCCTTAGGCGACCCCTCCGGAATCGGCACCGAAGTTACCCTTGCAGCGTTGGAGCAGCCGCGCGTTCGCCGCGCGCTTCACCCCATTCTCTTCGGGGACGCCAGCGTGCCGCAGGGGTCCTGGGACCTTCGCGTCGAGAGCCACCTTGCCCCTCGG
>JBGSMZ010000076.1:0-3316 GCA_041739845.1 Myxococcaceae bacterium | reverse complement strand
TGCGTCGCGGGTGCACCGTCGCTGCGCTCCTTGCTCACCACCCCAATAGGCGAATCGCCGCCGCTGCGCTCCTCGGAGGAGCCTGCCCAGACGCTCTCGCGGACTGCGCAGCGGACGCGGTGGCGCTTGGCTATCGCACCGTCAAGGTCAAGGTCGGCGCGCTTCCACTCCGAGTCGACTGCATTCGTCTCGAATCCCTACGCGCCCGCATCGGCGATGGCATAGCGCTTCGCATCGACGCCAACGGCGCATGGTCTGAATCGCAGGCAGCCGATGCGCTTACCGCCTTCAAGCCCTTTGCGATCGAGGTCTGCGAACAACCAGTTCAAGCTGGAGACTTCGCTGCGCTCCGGAGGTTGCGCGCGAGCGCATGTATTGCGGCAGACGAAGCGTTGACACAGCCCAATGGAGTTGCGCAGATACTTGCGCCACCCGCTGCGGCAGATGTCATCGTTCTCAAGCCAGCGATGCTCGGTGGGCTTCTTCGGGCGCTCGAAGTCGCAAAGGTTGCAGCCGCAGCGGGTGTAGCAAGCTACGCGACGAGCTTTGCCGATGGACCCCTAGGGAGCGCAGCAGCGATACATCTCGCCGCGGCGCTTCCCGATGGCGGGCGACGGGCGCATGGCATCGGTATCTTCCCGGCGCAGATTGTCGTCGCCCAGGGAAACTACACGCTGCCTTCCGAACCAGGTTGGGGAATTCCGTGAACGACTGCCCAATCGCAGCCGCTGCAAGGCGAAATGGTGGGAAGCCAGCGCTGGCCTGGTCCGGCGGTACCTTGACCTATGCGCAGCTCGATTCTGAAGTTGCGCGCGAGGTACTGGAGCTCCGAGCGCCCGTCCGAACCGAAGTGCGAAGGGCTTTTCCGGCGCCAACCAGCGTAGAAACCATCATCCGATTCCACGCGCTGGGCCGCATGGGAGAGGCATTCCTGCCGGTCAATCCGAAGCTGACCGACGCGGAGTTGCGTCGGTACATGCGATCTGCTGCCTCGGGACCCAAAGGTCGAGGAATTCGAATCGCGCTCTTCACTTCTGGTACGACCGGAAATCCACGGCTTGTTGAAATCTCCGAATCCAATCTGGCTGCGTCGGCAGCCGCCAGTGGTGCGCTCCTCGGTGACGATGCAGATCAGCGATGGTTATTGGCGCTGCCGCTTTTCCATATTGGGGGACTTGCTTTGGTCGATCGCTGTGCGCGCTACGGTGCGTGCGTCGAGATCCACGAAAAATTCGATGCAGAGCGCGTGGCGGCGTCGCTTCGGCACCGGGTGACATACGCAAGTCTTGTCCCCACGATGCTCGAACGAATCCTCGCCTTGCCAGACTCCCGCCCGTTCGCTGGACTTCGCGCGGTTCTTGTCGGAGGCGGTCCGGCGACGAAGAAAACGCTTCGTATCGCGCGTGAAAGGGGGCTGCCGGTGCTTCAAAGCTACGGAATGACAGAAACCACATCGCAAGTCGCAACCGAACGCATCGGCGAAGCGGATGGAACAACGTGCGGCCCCCCCTTGCCTGGAGTGCAAATCAAAATCGTCGACGCCGGGGGAAAGGACACCGCCAAGGAAGGGGCGATTCACGTTAATGGCCCAACGGTGACGACGGGGGACTGGCTCGCCACCGGAGATATTGGCAGCCTCGACGGACGCGGGCGACTCACGCTTTTCGCGCGCCGCCTGGACTTGATCCTCCGAGGCGGAGAAAACATCAGCCCGCTTGAAGTTGAAGCTGCCCTGCGGGAGTGTCCTGGCGTCGTTGACGCAGTGGTACTTCCCCTCCGCGACGACGCATGGGGGCAAGTCCCTCATGCCTACGTCGTCCTCGACAAGCCGCTCGCGATGCAAAGACTCGAAGGGCTTCTTGAGGATCGACTCGCACGCTTCAAGATTCCGCGCGTTTGGACGATCCTCCCCAAGCTGCCGCGCAACGCTGTCGGTAAGGTGGATCGCATGGCCTTGCGTGAACTCAAGCCGCAGCTGACGGCACCAAGGGAAAAGGGGTAGAGATCGCGCTCGATGCCGCTCATCGTCCAGAAATTCGGCGGGACTTCACTGGGAAGCGTTCCATTGATTCTCGCCGCTGCCGAGCGCGCGCTGGCGTGCCAGCGCGCGGGCAATCAGGTGGCTGTCGTCGTCTCCGCGATGAGCGGCGAGACGAACCGGCTTCTCGGATTGGTTCAGGACCTCACGGATCGTCCAAATGAACGGGAACAAGATGTCGTGCTTGCGACCGGTGAGCAGGTCTCGATCGGGCTTTTGGCGATTGCGATAGAGAAGTTGGGTGGGAAGGCCAAAAGCTTTCTGGCCCATCAGTGTCGCATTCTCACCGACACCAGTCATTCACGGGCGCGCATTCTGCGCATTGATTCGCGCGAAGTTCGCAAAGCGATTCGGTGCGGACAAATTGCGGTCATCGCAGGTTTTCAAGGAGTGGACCGCAAAGGCAATGTGACGACGCTAGGGCGCGGGGGCGGCGACACGACGGCGGTCGCCGTTGCAGCCGCTCTTCGCGCGAACGCGTGCGAAATCTATACCGACGTCGAAGGAGTTTTCACGGCGGATCCAAGCATTTGCGCTGCGGCGCGGAAATTGAAGCGCATCAGCTACGAAGAAATGCTGGAGCTCGCTTCCCTGGGGGCCAAGGTATTGCAGATCCGGTCTGTGGAAATTGCCATGAAGTACGGTGTGCCGCTGTGGGTGAAGTCGAGCTTCACGGACGCGCCGGGAACGCTGGTGTGTGCGGAGGAAACTTCAATGGAAAGAAGCTTAGTCAGCGGCGTTGCGCTGGATCGCAACGAAGCGAAAATCACTATCCGGGGCGTCTCTGACAAACCAGGAATCGCCGCGCGGGTATTTGGGGCGCTCGATCGGAAATCCATTTCCGTTGACGTCATCGTTCAAAATTCCTCGACCGACGGAAAGGTCGATTTTACTTTCACCGTGCTTCGCGCAGATGCGACCAAGGCCATGGACGTGGTCAAGCCGCTTGCAGTGACTCTCAAAGCGCATTCCGTCGATGTCGATGAGAAAATCGCCAAAGTGTCAATTGTTGGCGTTGGTATGCGAACCCACTCAGGAGTTGCCGCGCGCTTGTTCAAGACGCTCGCCGATCTCAGCATCAACATCCTTGCAATTTCCACTTCCGAAATCCGCGTTTCTTGTTTGATCGAGCGAAGATTTGGAGAGCTTGCGGTTCGCGCATTGCATTCTGAGTTTGGTCTCGATGCATGAGAACGCGAGCCGAGGCATTGCTTCTCGTGGCCGCGGTAGGAATCGCCTGGGGCAGATCCTCCTGGTGGCCCGCATCGAGCTCCTTCC
>JBGSMZ010000074.1:0-2135 GCA_041739845.1 Myxococcaceae bacterium | reverse complement strand
AAGTCCGTTTCTCCCGCGAACCTCGTCGTCCCCTTAGACGCGCACGTGGCGCGCGTGGCCGGCGCCCTAGCGTTGACTTCGCGCAAGTCCCGCGATTGGCGCACTGCGGTCGAGATCACCCAAGCACTGCAAATACTCGATCCCGACGACCCCGTTCGCTACGACTTTGCCCTCTGCCACCACGGCATGAGCGGAGCTTGCCCAGCGCAACCCAGTGCCGCCGCCTGCAGCGCTTGTTCGCTCCGCGGCGCCTGCCCCCACGGCCAGAAAGTGCTAGCAGCAAATCGACGCTTCCCGCGCACGAAATCCCCGCTATGAACACCGGCCGATGAACTACACAGTCCTCGCAAGAAAATACCGACCGCAATCCTTCGAGGAAATGACCGGCCAGGCGCATGTCATTCGCACTTTCGAGAACGCGATTTCTCTCGGTCGCGTCGCCCACGCCTACCTCCTCTCCGGTCCACGGGGGGTCGGAAAAACGACGGCTGCGAGACTCCTCTCGCGCGCCCTCAATTGCGAAAAAGGGCCCACCGCAAAGCCTTGTCGAACGTGTCGCGCGTGCGTGGAGATTCGCGACGGAACCTCCACCGACGTGATTGAAATCGACGGCGCTTCGAACAACGGCGTCGACAACGTTCGCGACCTTCGGGAGAGCGCCAAGTACCTGCCCCAGCACGACCGCTTCAAAATCTACATCATCGATGAAGTGCACATGTTGTCGCAGGCGGCGTTCAATGCGCTCCTCAAGACACTGGAAGAGCCACCTCCCCACGTCAAATTCATCTTCGCAACGACCGAGCCGAGGAAGCTTCCGGAGACGATCGTCTCTCGATGCCAACGGCACAACTTCCGACGGATTGGTGCGCAAGCGATCGTCGCGCGCTTGAAGGACATTTGTGCGGCGGAAGGCTTCACGCTCGGGGAGAACGCGCTGGCGATGATCGCCAGCGCTTCGGAAGGCGGGATGCGAGACGCGCTTTCCTTGCTCGACCAAGTGATTGCATCGCGCGGTGTCCAGCCGAGCGATGCGGACGTCGCCGATGCATTGGGGCGCATCGACACCAGGGCCATCGCAGCACTCGCAGGAGCCCTGGTGCGCCTCGATGGCAAAGCCGTATTGGCGCAAATCGATGCGCAATGGGCGGAAGGGACGGACCTCCAGAATCTCGCGGAGGCGTTGGCGCTCACGCTGCGCCACGCGTGCGTCGTTGCGGCGACCGGGGTCGCTCCCCCAGAACTTGCCGACGCAGACGCCGCGGCTGTCATGGAAATCGCAAGGGATGCCGATTTGGCGTTGCTGGCGCGAGCGTTCGATGTGGTGCACGGGGCGATTTGGGAAGTCGCACGGTCCTCGCAACCGAAAATCGCCTTTGAAATGGCCTGCCTCAAGGCCGTTTTCCTGGCGCCCGCCGGGGACATCCCATCCTTGATTTCCCGACTCGAAGCCATTGAAGGTTCTACCGGTGCGCCGGGAGGTCGCCCCGAGTCGCCCTCCTTTCGCCAAAAGCGCGCCTGAAAGCAATCCTCCCCTCGACGCCGGAACCTGGAGCGGCGCACTCGATCGGCTTGGCAAGGAGCAACTTCGCCTCGCCAAGGCGCTCAGCTACGCGCGCTTTGGCGGCGTCGACCAGGGAATCGTCACTCTCGCCTTTCCTCCGGAAACAGACTTTGCGCGCCGCCAAGTGAGCGGGGATCGCGCCCTGCTGGAAACATGGTTCCGCGACAATTTTTCCGGTGCTGACCAACTGAATCTCGTCGCAAGCACCGAGGCCCTCGCCAAGGCATCGCCATCTGTCGCTGAACGCGAAGCGGTAGCCCGTGAAGCGACCCAACGAAGCCTCCGCGAGGAAGCAAACCAGGATCCCTCCGTACGCTTTCTCCTCGCGCAGTTCGGCGGACGGATTACCCAAGTTCTTCCTCCGACGAAGGAATCCCAAGACTCCTTCGGCGAGGTCGGCGAGAACGCAGGCGACGATTGACGCAGGGTAAAGTGAATCGGGATAGTAGGTGATGCGTCCGTGACGCCAGAAGCACTCAATCGCCTTGTTGCCAATTTCGCAAAACTTCCAGGTATTGGGGAAAAGACCGCCCAGCGCCTCGCGTTTTACGTCCTTCGCGCGCCTCCCGACTAC
>JBGSMZ010000069.1:0-7414 GCA_041739845.1 Myxococcaceae bacterium | reverse complement strand
CAAAGGTTGCCGATGCGGAGCCTGCGCCCCGGTGAGAACCATCGTTCCTCTGCGGGCGATTCCAACGCTGCTGCGGGTTGGTTTTGCCCAAGCGGTTGCCTACCGCGCGGAAATGGCGGTGTGGGTGCTCTCGACGACGATGCCGCTCATCATGCTCTTGGTCTGGACTGCGGTAGCGCAGTCTTCGCCGGTGGTGGACGGTTCTGGGCGCACCTGGGGGAGCGGCGCCTTCGTCGCCTATTTTCTCTGCGTCTTCGTGACTCGCCAAGTCATCGCCAGTTGGGCCGCCTGGGAAATGAGCTACGAGATTCGCCAGGGCTCGCTGGCGGTGCGGCTCCTTCGGCCGATGCACCCCATCGCCGCCTACCTCACGCAAAACCTGGCCTTCTTGCCGCTCCGGATCGCAGTTTCCTCTCCGGTAATCATCGCGCTCCTCTTCAGCTCTGGCCAAAAGTACTTGTCCCGAGACCCGGCAATGTGGGGACTGGCCGCCGCAGCGCTCGCCGGCGCTTGGGGAATCAACTTCTTCGTCAATATCGCAATCGGCTGCCTGGCATTCTTCGCGCAAAGCAGCGCCCGCTTCATGGAAGTTTGGCTCGCCGCTTTCTTTGCATTTTCCGGCTACCTCTTTCCACTCAGTTTGTTTCCACCGTGGCTCAAAGCAATCGCCGATTGGCTTCCCTTTCGCTACCAAGTCGGCTTGCCCGTTGAACTCGCGACTGGACAACTCACGGTACAGCAAGCGCTCCACGGGCTCGCAGCCGAATGGACGTGGGTGGGCTGCCTCGCCATTCTGGCGATGCTTCTCTGGAGCTTTGGCGTGCGTCGCTTCCAGGCCGTCGGGGGTTAGTGATGCGCCGCTATGCACGCTTGCTGTTGGTACAGATTCGTACTTCGACCCTTCTCGCAGCACAGTACCGTTGGGAGTTCTTTACCGATGGATTGATGTCGCTGTTCTGGGCCTTTGCGGCTGGGGTTCCGCTCCTTGCCATGTACCCTGCTCGCGGCGGCCCAGGGGGCATTCCCGATTGGACCTTCAATGAAAGCTTGGTGGTCATCGGATGGTTCATCGTCTTAGACGGCTTCCTTGAAGGGGCCATCAATCCTGGGCTCCAGGCCGTCGTCGACCAAATCCGTACTGGAACGCTCGACCTGCTCCTGGTGAAGCCCGCGGATGCGCAGTTTTTGGTTTCCACGGCGCGCTACAATCCGTGGCGCATCATCACGGTTCTCGGTGGCTTGTCGCTCATCGGCGTAGCATTCCATCGTTTGGGGCGCTGGCCCACGGCGGGAGGAATCGCCACTTCCTTGGCGCTCTTCGCCTGCGCAGTCTTTCTTCTCTATTCGCTTTGGATTCTCATCATTGCGGCGGCCTTCTACGTCGTGAAAGTAGACAACCTCACCTACCTCTTCAGTTCGATTTTCGATGCGGGGCGCTGGCCGGCTTCTGTGTTCCGCGGTGGCCTTCGCTTTGTTTTCACCTTCATCATCCCGGTGGCCGTGATGACGACGTTTCCCGCAGAGGCCCTGCTCGGTCGCTTTGAAATCACCAAGCTGCCGCTGACAATTCTCGGTTGCGTGGCCTTTGGCGCGCTCGCGCGCCGCGTCTGGCAGAGCGCTTTGGGGCACTACACTTCCGCAGGTGGATGAACCAGTCGGAGTACCACGGTGAATATTGCTACCTGGAATGTGAATTCGATCCGAGCGCGGCTTCCGCACGTGCTCGACTACCTTCGCACTCGCGCTCCAGATGTCTTGTGTCTTCAAGAGCTCAAGTGTGTCGACAGCCAATTCCCACTCACTGAAATCGCCGACGCAGGCTACCGCGCCGAAGTCTTTGGCCAAAAAGCCTACAACGGCGTCGCGATCCTCTCGAAGTCGCCAGCGGAAGAGGTCGATCGCGGGACCGGCGATGGGGATCCAATGTCGCGGGTCATTGCAGCCACTATCGATGGAGTCCGCATCGTCTGTGTCTACGCGCCCAATGGACAAGGGCTCACGGCGCCCGCCTATGTCTATAAGCTCCAGTGGTATGAGCGGCTCATCTCCTATCTCGCTAAACGCTCCGCCGAAGCACTGCTGGTATGTGGGGACTTCAATATCGCACCCGCCGTCAGCGACACTTGGGATCCGGATTTCTGGGAAGGGCAGGTGCTCACGAGTCCCCCGGAACGCGCAGCGCTTTCCCAACTGATGTCGACCTACCAGCTCACGGACTTGCTCCGCGCGAAGCATCCTGAACGCGATGGCCTCTACACCTGGTGGGACTACCGCGCCGGCGCCTTTGGAAAAAACCAAGGTTTGCGGATTGACCATATGCTCACGAGCCCTAGTGTGACTGCCCGGGCCATCGAGGTAGTCGTCGACCGCGATACGCGAAAAGCAGAGCGTCCATCGGACCATGCGCCAGTGTTTGCGCGGCTCTCACCCTGAGGAATGCGCGAATCCTCGCTGCAGCGGGAAATTCTGATATCCCTACCTTCGTGAATGGATTCGAACTATCGCTACTCGGAGTCGCTCTCGGAGGACTTGCCAGCCTCGTCTTCCGCTACGTCGCCAGCGGGTTTTTTACCGTCAACCCCAACGAACGCGCCGTAAAAACGAGCTTTGGGCGCGCGAGCCGGCTCCAGACCACCACCCTCGATAACCCCATGGCCGACTCGCTGCGAGAAGATGAACGCGAGCGCTATAAGTACCCGCAACTTCGCGTCATTCAGCCCGGAGGGCCCTATTTCAAGTGGCCTTGGCAACGCGTCCACAAGGTTCCGGTTGCAACCATGACGATTGACTTGGCGAATGATCCTGAGAATCCGCAAGCCAATCACCAAGGAACGATGCTGGAGGCGGTCACCAAGGACCAACTCAACATCGGCCTGGTAGGGCAAATCCGCTACCGCGTCTCCGAACAGAATCTGTACGCGGTGATTTTTGGAATCAAGCGACCGCTCATTCACGTCCTCGCGTATTTCATCTCAATCTTGCGCCAAAAAATCGCAAGCTTCGATGTGCCAGAGATCGACGAACTTCAGCTCGTGCAGCCGGCCCTTGCCGCTGCCGCCGCGAATGGAGCGACCGCCGGAGAACTGTCCAAGAGTGTTGGCGTTTCAATCAATCACTTGCGAAAAAACCTCCGTCGCCTGAACGAGGGGATGGACGCGGAGTGCAAGTCGTCGGCGGCGCGCTACGGAATCGTCCTCGACGCATCCCTGATTACCGGCATCGAACCCCCGACCGAAGTCGAGAGCGCGCTGGCAGCGATCAACACCGCCTACAATCAAGTGGGCTCTGAAGTTTCGCTCGCCCAGGCTGGCGCGGACCAAAAGATTGTCCAATCCCGGCGGGCGGTGGAAATAGAGACCCTCAACGCGCAAGCAGAAATCGAGCCCCTGCAGCGGCTCTCCGGCGAACTCCATACGCTGAAAGCCAATGGAGGACGAGCAGTCCTTGCTGCTTACGTGCGCAACGTGAAGCTCACCCTGTTTGCACGCGCCAAGAGCGCGTTCTTGGAGCTCAAAAAGTGAGCTTTCTCATTTCACTGGCAGTGGGGTTTGTGGTGGCCCTCGTCGGAGTACCGCTCGTCCTCGGACTGGGTCGCTTCCTCGGAATCTACACCACGGTCCACGAGATGCAGGCCAAGGTCTTCACGCTCTTTGGCGAAGTCGTGGGAACAATCGACGAACCTGGACTTCATTTCCTTTGGGGAAAGCTGGGACCCAAGGCGGCGCTCATTTCGCTCTTCGGAAAGTCCTACGCGGTCGACTTGCGAATCGACCAAAAGTACCTTCGAAGCCAACCGGTAAACTCGGAGGAGGGCGCTCCGATGGGGATCGGGATTTGGTATGAAATGGGTGTTCGAGATCCCGTCGCCTTCCTCTTCAAAAACCAAGATCCCGAAGGCAGCTTGCGCGCCAACGTTTCCAACGCAGCGGTGCGAACGCTCTCCAACATGAAGCTTGGCGACATGCTCGAGACCCGACACGAAATGAGCCGAGCAGTACGCAGCGACGTGTCGCCTCGCGCCGCTGAATGGGGCTACCAGCTCGGGAGCGTCTACATCCGCAAGGTTCATTTCCGCGATGACGCAATGATTCGTCAAATCGAGGAAAAGGTCGTCAATCGGCTTCGCCAGGTGACGAGTGCCATTCGTCAGGACGGCAACAACCAAGTGAACATCATCAAGTCCACGGCGGATCGCACCGCAGCGGCAGAGTTCGCGCGCGCCGCAGCGCAGCGACCGCTGATCGTTGGCGAAGCGCTCAAACAGATTTCTTCGGACGCAGAGGTCATGGAGGCAATGTTTGAAGTGCTGGAAGCCCAGCGCCTCATCGAAGGAAACGCTCCCATTACCTTGCTCCCGGAAGGCAGCGGAGCTACTCCCCTCCTCGCTCCGCTCTTGGCGGCCCAGATTCCAAGGAAGCTGGGCGGAGGCGTTTAGCGCTCCGAGTGAGCGCTCGAACTCGCAAGGGAATCAGGCTGGACTTGAAGGACTGCACGCTTCAATGGGCCCGCGAGTTCCCGGTAGAGGGACACGAGTTGCTGTCGAATTCTCGTTGGCTCGAATTGGCTTACGAGCTGGCGCGACATGTCGCGCGCGGATGCGTAAAATGTTGCATCGTTGGCAAGCCGGCGAGTGAGCGCTGCAAATTCCTCTACACTCCGACCCTTGAGGTAGGGCGACTCATAGAGGCGCGCAAGCTCCGGGATATCGCGAAAAACAACCGGGAGTTCGGCCGCCGCACCCTCCAAGGGAGCGAGCGGACAATTCTCCTGGTAGCTGGGAAACAGCATCATGTCTGCCGCCGCATAGAGTTCGGGCATCTCACTGATGTCAAAGAGCCCGGGGAAGGTGAGGTTGGGTGGCCCGGCCGCAATCTTCGCGTTGAGTCGAGCGACTCCCTCTGTCCACAAACCAAACGGTCGACCGCCGATCCATGCAAATTTCAAATCAGGGCACGCTTCTGCAACCTTGAAAAAGTCATCGAGCCCTTTGCGGCCTTGAATCTGCCCAACGCCGATCACCAAGAATTGCTTGGAATCGATGTCCAAGCGCTTTCTCCCGGCGGCTCGCCGCTCGGCGGTGGGAGTGTAGGTGGTTGGAGAGATGGGGTTGAGAATGCGAACCACCCGCATGCTGGGAACCATCGCGCGAATCGTGTCTTCGACCTCGGGAGAAATCGCGATGCAAACGTCTGCGAAGGAGTAGACGCGGCGAAGATACCAGCGCACGAACGGCAGCAAGAATTTCGCTCCCGGCATTGAGCCCCGCAAAGACGCGGGAATCACATGGGAGGTGAACACCCGCCTCCCCCTGTAGCGGCGTCCCTTCCAGAAGTAATAGGGACCGTAGGTGTGGGAATGGAGCACGTCTCCCCACCCTTCCTGGTTGATCACGACGTCGATGTCAGGCTCCGATTTGAGCAACGCGAGGCAGTCGAGAAAGGCGGTATGGACGCCTTGCCCCTTGGTAATCCATGCGGTCTCCGAGATGACGTGGACTTTCAGGAGGGGTGGAGCTGGAGACGATGGGTTCATGACAATTCCCGTGTCAGAAAGCGCGGCTCATAACCAACGAGCGCGTCCTGCTGCAAGCTGGGCCTTCAAAGGAACATAGCCCAGCAACTCTCGAACAATGCCCCCTGCAAGTGCTCGCGCAGGGGCTGCCTCTTCGTCGGTCAAAGTGCTCCTATCGCGGCGCACCAACGCTCGCGTCTGAAGAGGCGCTGCCGGCGTCGTAAATCGGAGGTTCCGTAGGCGCACCGCCATCGATGGCGCCAGCATCGAGCCATCCGCATGAGGAGCCACCCATGAGGTACCAAAGTCTGCACACCGGTACGCCCGCATCGAAATCCGGTTCGGGTGCAGGGGATGAATCTCCCGCATCATAACGAGCTGGGACGCAACCCCCGTCGAATTCCGGAGGCGGCGGATGGTTCTCGTCGCAAGGGAAACCGCGTTCTCTCCAATAGTCGCAGGAGCCTGGGCCCCCAGCATCGGCGCTAGGGCCTTCGCCGGGAACGCCCGCATCGGTGGCTACGCAAGGGCCGGCAAAGGGATTGTTGGCATCGCATGGCGCCCCGGTACCCGCGTCTGAAGGCGCAGCCCCTCCATCGTAGAAGGCCCCTCCGTCGTAGTCAGGCCCTCCGTCGTAGTAGGCCCCTCCATCGTAGTCAGCCCCTCCGTCGTAGTCAGGCCCTCCATCGTAGAAGGACCCTCCGTCGTAGTAGGCAGGCCCTCCGTCGTAGTCGGGGCAGACTGGAAGGCCGGGACCCGCGTCACCGACGCCAAATCCAGCGGCGCCTGAATCGCTCCCGGACCCCGTGTTCCCTGCGCCACCTCCGTTAAGACCCAAAAATCCCCCGTCCGAGAGCCAAGGCCATGGAAAGCCAGCGTCGGCAAACGGAAGCACTCCCCCGCCGGGAAGTGGGATTCCATCGGTCACCGGGTTCCATAGACCGCCGTCAGGCATTACAAAAGCGACGCCGCCATCTGGGAGCGGAGCGACGGGAATCAGAGCCTGCCCACCGCCGGGATCCACCGCGTACCCGCCATCTGATTGGCGGCTCACGCCACCGACCGGAAGCCGACCTCCATCTTCGGTGACTTGAACGACACCGCCGTCATCCAGCGTAATCCAGGAGCCAACCGTCTCGACCGGCGGCTCGACCGGTCCACAGCCGAAGAGGGTGCATAGTGCACCCACAGCCCCAAACTTGCGAAAATATCTCATCAAGGCATTCCCCGTTTTACGACGCAGCGTTCACGAAGTGTTTTCCACTTCAATAACACTCTCGGGAGGTATCGACCATCGCAGGACGGGACGCCTCACACAAACCAATCCCATGAGCGCATCGCCATAGCTGCTAGCGTCGATGCGCAGGGCGGACCCATGATCGCGCTCACCGAAAGTGAAATCGAAAGCATTTGCAGCGAGCTTGTACTCCATGGTGTCGGCGCGTTTGTCCAGGGAGTGTTTGCGCCCACCAGCGCGCGAATATTTCTCGAACTTCGAAGCGCTGGCTCCAGTTGGAACTTGGTGTGCTCCGGGGAGTCTGGCCTCGCGCGGCTCGGTGTCCTTGACAAGCGACCGCCGAATCCAGTGCGCCCCTCTGGATGGCAGGCGGTCCTCCGACGCGAACTCCTGGGCGCTCGCGTGGAGAGCGCCACGCAAATGCCGCAGGCATCTGCCTTGCGCATCGGGTTTCACTCTCCCACGCGCACCGCACTCAGCCTCGCAATAGAAGTCGGGCGGACTCCAGGAATCGCGCTGCTCATCGACGATGCGCGCATCGTCGCAATCTCCAAGCCATTCCGACCGGGTTTCTCCGTCGGAGGACGGTATGCAGAACCCGAGGCCAGCAAGTCGACTTCCTCCTCTTCCCGGTTTCCCAAAGATGGAACGCCGCTGGGGGTGTTG
>JBGSMZ010000065.1:0-15016 GCA_041739845.1 Myxococcaceae bacterium | reverse complement strand
GATGATCGTGGAGAAGCCAAAAAAGAAAGCAAAAGGCGCTGGGACCCCAGATTATGGCGGCGACGACCTCGACATGTGAGCAGGCGTCCTACAACCGGCCCTTGTTGGGCCGGTTGCGCCGTCCGTCATTGGAAGTCTTGTCGAAGGGAAATTCGACGAAGTCACACATGCCGCACAGCCGACTGTAGATGCGTTCGCCCAAACGATCGAAGAGAAATTTCGATTGGTTTCCCGCTGCGGCAAGCGCTTCAGAATCAAAGCGCTCCGACGTCCTTCCCTCCGGTGCTTGCACCGAGAAATTGGTGCCAAAAAGCGTCGCCATGCCTCCGTTGTAGCGTCGAGAAATAAGCTCATCGAGGGTCTCCATCTCGAAGGTGCTTCCTCGGCCTTTTCCTAGCTCGTCGATGGCGAGGACGGGAACGGTGGTCAGCGGGAGGATCACGTCAGCCCCGGATTTCCCCTGACTGAATCCTTTGCGGATCTCTGCAAAGAGCAATCCGGCTTCCACATAGGCAACGGTTATGGCCTGGGGGCTGTTGAAGACGAGATGGCGGAGCGTTGCGACGAGCAGGTGCGTCTTCCCGCAACCCACAGGACCGCTCAATCCGTACCCTCGTCGCGCGGGAAACGCTTCCGCAAATTGCTTTGCGTTCGCCAAGGCGCGTTCCCCTTCCGCGTTTGAAACCTTGAATCCCTCAAAGGTGGACCCGGCATGCACCGCGGGCAGCTGCGCCGAATTGAAGTGAAGCGCTCGGACTTCGCTCGCCGCGCGTGGGCAGCGTTTGGACACTGTATAGGAGCTCCCAAACTCCGCGACAATCTCGTGAAGAATCCCCTTTCCGCCACACGTTGCGCATTGGGAAACGGGGGATGCGAGGCGCGCTTGCGCAAATGCAGATCCTCTCTCGACGACGAAAGCACTCGGGGTGCATGGGGATGCGTGGGCGAGCATTGGCAACAACCTACCAGAAGGTTGCCAAATCGAACTGAGAACGGACCGCCACTGCTCGGTAGAAGCGGATTTTCTGGAGTCTGGAGGCGCTTGGGCTTCTATGCAATTGGTCTGCTTCCCATCGCGCATGTTTTTCGAGTTCGATTCGCTTCTGAAGCGGAAGCACGCGCAGTGCCAGGGCGAGCGCCAGGTCTTCGTGTCGCGCGCACGCTTCCAGGGATCTGGGGACCGGGGCCCGAGCGAGTGCTTCAAGAACCCCGACGAGACAGGGACTGGCCTTGGAAGCTCTGCGGATATTCGCTCCAAGCCTTCGAGCGCGCTTTGATGCTAGCTTTTCGTGCCCCGCAGAAGTTTGCGTACGCGCGCCAAGGCTGAGCTTCATGTACTTTTGGATCTCCGCCCGAACTTGGCGGCGCGCCTGGGATAGCGATCGCAGGGGGCCCTCGCCCGGAACTGCGTCCCAACTGTTTTTAAGCGCCGCCGCGCGGATGCCACGGGCGATGACCTCAAAGGGAATGTCAGCTTTGGCCCACGCAAAAACAAGCTCCGTGTCGAGTGCCGAGAGGCTCACCCCGCGGGCCCGGTAGATCGCGAAGCACTCTTGGACCAGCTCTGCAAATGAAGCCTCAGAAGGAAGGAGACTCATGCGTTGCCTCGGCGACAACCTTGACAGCAGCGCGGAGCGCCAACTACAAGCCCGCCGCTCAGAACCCGGGTCGTTAGCTCAGCGGTAGAGCACCACCTTGACACGGTGGGGGTCGGAGGTTCGAAACCTCCACGACCCATTGCTTGCGTTCCGAGTCGAATGGGGCGCGAGGACCAGCACATGGAAGCTGATGTTCGTATCACTCTTCCGGACGGGAAGACGGTGTCGACTCCGCGCGGGACGCGGGTGCTGGATTTTGTGAAAAACGCGATTGGTCCAGGGCTTGCCAAGGCTGCGCTCGTCGCCAAGCTCGACGGCATCGCGGTGGACATGAGCAAGCCGCTCGACCAGGACGCATCGCTCGAAATCCTCACTCCGAAAAGCGCGGGTGCGCTCCCGTTTGCGCGCCATGATGCGGCGCACATCGTGGCCGACGCCGTGCAGCGACTCTTTCCGGGGACGCAGGTGACGATTGGTCCTGCGATCGAGGAAGGTTTTTACTACGACTTCTACCGAGAGCACGACGGGAAGCCTGCTCCGTTTTCGCCAGAAGAGCTTCTGTCCATCGAGGCGCAGGCCAACGCGATCGTCCAGGCGGATTTGCCGTTCGTTCGTCGCGAAGTGACCGCCGACGAAGCGATCCGCCTCTTCGATGAAATGGGGGAAGCATTCAAGGTCGAAATCATCAACGACATCGTGGCGCGAGGCGCGCAGACACTGTCCTTGTATAGCCATGGGGACTGGGTTGATTTTTGCTTAGGACCGCACGGGCCGTCGACGGGTCGGGTGGGCGTCATCAAGTTGATGTCTTCTTCCGGCGCATATTGGCGTGGCGATAGCCAGAAAGCACAGCTTCAGCGGATTTACGGCACGTCCTTTTTTGACAAAGGGGCGCTCGCAGCGTTTTTGAAGCAACGCGAGGAAGCGCTCAAACGCGATCACCGGCGTGTCGGGCGCGAGCTCAATCTTTTCCACTTTCACCCCTCATCTCCTGGGGCCGCATTTTGGACCCCGAAGGGCACGCAGCTCTATTTGGAACTCTCGCAAGCGATGCGCGCGTGGGCGAGCGAGGCGGGCTACGTCGAGATCAAGACGCCTCTTCTCTTCAACAAGTCCCTCTGGGAGACGTCCGGGCATTGGGGCAAATACCAGGAGAACATGTTTCTGGTCCTCGATAGCGAATCGGGGGAGCAGACCATGTCTCTCAAGCCCATGAATTGCCCTTCGCACCACCTGTATTTTTCGTTCGAAAAGAGGTCCCACCGGGACCTTCCTCTGCGCATCGCGACGCAAGATGTGCTCCATCGCAACGAAGCCACAGGCACGCTCGGTGGGTTGACGCGCGTTCGCCAGTTCGCCCAAGACGACGGTCACATCTATTGTCGGCCCGATCAACTCCAGAGCGAAGCAGTGGCTTTTGTTGCGCTGCTGGATCGGGTCTACCGCGCATTTGGAATGACCTATGAAGTGAGTCTGTCGACCCGACCTCCTGAGCGAATCGGCGATGACGCCACTTGGGATCGCGCCGAATCAGATCTCAAAGAGGCGCTGGATTTTGCCGGGCTCGCCTACACGCTGGCAGAAGGATCCGGTGCCTTTTACGGTCCAAAGTTGGATTTCAACGTGCAGGACTCGATGGGAAGGTCGTGGCAACTCGGAACCTTTCAGCTCGATTACAACGCCCCCGAGCGATTTGACCTCACCTATGTCGGCGAGGACAATCGACCGCATCGTCCAATTGTGCTTCACCGCGCGATCTACGGATCCTTCGAGCGGTTCATCGCGATTCTCATCGAGCACTACGCCGGTGCCTTCCCCGTTTGGTTGGCCCCACTCCAGGTCGCGATCATCACCGTTGCCGATCGGCAACAACCGTATGCCCAGGAGGTTGCCGGCGAACTTCGAAAGCACGGCCTTCGCGTGTGGGTCGATGAGCGAGGTTTCACGATGCAAAAAAAAATCGCCGAAGCCCAAACCCAGAAGATCCCCTATGCGCTGATCGTAGGCGACCGGGAAGTCGAAGAGCGAAAGGTCGCCCCGCGAAAATACGCCGGAGATGCCCTCTCACCATGTACGATCGAGGCGTTTTTGGAGGGCGTCGTTCGAGAGGCGCTTCGGCCATGATGGGGAAGCGCGCCGATGAAATTGACCTGCATGGCTAACTGCCGCTAACCTGTCGGACTTCAAGGAGAATTACATTGGGAATCAAGGACCTTTTCGAGAGCGATATACCTGGCAAATTTGCTGCAGACCCTGGCTTGGCTTCAGGACTCGGAGCCGTTGTCCATTTTGACATCACCGGCGAAGGAGGCGGCCAGTGGACGATCGATGGGACGAAGTCGGAAGGATGGGTCTCGCCTGGCAAGAATGGCGATGCCAAGATGACCGTAGTCTGCTCAGCGGAGGACTTTGAGAAAATCGCTTCAAAGAAGCTGAATCCCCAGATGGCTGCGATGACCCAGAAGTTGAAATTTAGACCTCTCGACATGGGCCTCGCAATGAAGCTTGGGAAAATCATCGGTTAGCCGTCTGGCGCGGAGCATTTTGCTGCTGCTGGAATCCCAATTGCCTGCTACGTTTGCAATGATGCTGGTTGAACAGCGTTGCCAACTCCCAGAAATGTTTGAGGTCCTATGATCTTGATGAACCAAAGAGATTTTGCGAGAATGCTCCTTGTTTGGGTTGCGTTTGCGATTCCTGTGGCTGGGTGGGCGCAAGGAAGCGCCGCGGCGACCGCGACACCCGCCAAAACGACCGAGGCGAAGGCGACCGAGTATAGCTTCGAAGGCGACACCATTGAGGGTGACCTATCGAAGCCCGACGCGGAGTACATTGAGGCCCGCAAAGCGATCCAACACGCGAATCTGATTCGCATCAGGGATTCGTTTAAAGAGAAGATTCTGCAGTCAGTCGGCGAGCTGTGACGGGAGCAGCGATTCTCGTCATTTGCCGAGGAGAAATCTGAAATGGCAGTTCCTTTGACGGTGACCGTATTCAAGGGGGGGCAACTCATTGCGACCAAAGACTTCGCTCGCGATGTGATCAAGATCGGTAGCCTCGGGACCGCACACCTCATTCTGGACGACCTCAAGGTGGCCCCAACGCATTCTGTGATTGAAATCGCAAAGGACGGGTCCGTCGCGATCGTCGACATGGGTTCCCCCAATGGGACCTTCGTCAATGGTCACCGGGTTACGAAGAGCCCCATCGGTCCTGGCGATGAAATTCGGGTTGGGATGACAACCCTTCGGGTTCAACCGACTGGAACCGCGCAACGCGCGAGCCGAAACTCGACGGCGCCAACGATCCTTGGAGTGTCCTCAGCCTACGCTTCTTCCGCATCGCGAACGACGTCTTCGCCGTCGCAAGCTGGGTACCGGCCGAGTTCGCCTTCTCGAATCAGCGCGCAACCGGGCGGGGCTGTGCCGCGGGAAATGCGCAGCAAGGTCTCGCAGAGCGGAGCTGGCTACGCAGCTCCGCTTGTCCCTCGCGCAAGTCGCCCCCCCGTACAACGGGCGAGTGTTCCCAGGCAGGCGCAAGGGGCTGTCCAACTAGGGCTCGAACTGCGGTTCATGTGGGGTGACCAGAATATCGGCGAGTTCTTCATGCAGCCTCAGCAGGCGCGCGCATTTACTCTGGGGGTCGACTCCAAAGCCGACTTCGATATTGCGACTGGCAAGCTCGGGAGCACCAACTTTGAGCTCGTTCGGGCCACGAAGGAAGGGTTTCAAGTACGCTTTCAACGGGGAATGCACGGGGAGCTGCAACGGGGAGGCGAAGCGGTGATTACGCTCGCAGATGCTATCAGCGAGCGCGTCGCGAGCGATGACGGTGGGGCGATGGCGCTCTCCCTCCACCAGGACGACTTCGTTTGGATCGACTTGGGTGGGGTCGTCGTTGAACTGTTCTTCCAGCCCGTCCAGAAGCCGGTCGCTGTTCCAATCACCGAAGTCCTCGACTTCACCATTCTCAATATCTTCCTCTTTGTAGCCTTCATCGCTGCAATCTTTGTCATTGCCGCCGTGAATCGTGACGCCGAGGGAGAGGCGTACGGTGACGACCTGAATGCAAGCCAGGCGCGTATCGCGAAGCTCCTCATCAAGCCTCCGGACAACGTGAAAAACCCCATTCTCGAAAAGTACGAGAAAAAGAAGGAGGCTGGGGAGGCGGCAGAAAAGGCCAAAGGGGACGAAGGAAAGATGGGCCAGCGAAATGCTCCTGACCGCTCAGCGGCGTCCGCACCCAAGGGCGATCCAAACGACAAAGACCACGCACGAATGTTGGTGAACAAGGTCTTCAGCGGTACAGGCGGCATTTCGACGATCATTGGGCACGCCGGCCTTGGCGGCGATGTGAAGGGGGCGTTGGGGGGGTTGTTCGGTCAGCAAGTAGGCGACTCAGGCGGCCTGGGTGGATTGGGACTCAGGGGTAGTGGCTCCGGTGGGGGTGGAACGGGAAGTACCATCGGAGTCGGCAACATCGGTAGTCGTGGGCGAGGAGGGGGGAACGCAGGCTATGGCGCAAACGCGGGTTCCCTAGGCAAGAAGAGGGCGACCGATGTTGAAATCAATTCCTCCGACCTCGGCGTGGTTGGGTCTCTCGACAAAGAGCTGATTCGGCAGGTGATCCGAGCGCATCGCAGCGAAATTCGCTATTGCTATGAATCGCAACTCAATCAATACCCAGACCTCAATGGCTCCGTCGCGGTGAAATTTGTCATCACACCCAGTGGCAGCGTGAACAGTTCCGATATCGTAAAGAGCACGCTGGGGAACGCTACAATGGAAAAGTGCGTCGCCGGGCGTATCCTTGGGTGGAAGTTTCCGGAGCCAAAGGGCGGTGGCGTCGTGATCGTCACCTATCCGTTCATCTTTAAATCTGCTGGCCAATGAGGTTTGAATGAAAGCCATTTTCGGTGGATTCCTCATCCTCGTAGCTGCGACTGCTGCCGCAGCAGACGAACCGCCCACGCGCGTCGCTGAGAGAGTCGGCGAACCGGCGCAGCTCGACGAGATCGTCCACGGGTTCTTCCTTGAGGGAAACGGCGGCTATTGGGCCACCATTCGCCCTCCAACCCTCACTCCCGGACAGGGCGCTCCGTTTAGCAATGGGCAGGGGTTGACCATTGCTGCTGGTTGGGACTTCAACGACCTCTTCTCTGCCTCGTTGTTTTTCTTCTACAATGCCAACAGCATGGGGAGCAATTACACTGGGCTTTCGCGCACTGGGTTGATCTCCGGTTCTTACGAATCCCTCATCCCTGGGGCAGCATTCAAAATCCGCTTTGTCGGAGTGAAAGATTCGCAAGGGCTCAAGCGCACCTTCTTCTACGTTCGCGTAGGCGCTGGCGTTGTGTTCTATCGACCCAAGGAGCTGCTCGATAAATTGGATGTCATGGTGACCGGCGGTCTGGGCGTGGAATACTTCACAAAACTTCGCCATTTCAGCATCGGACTGGAAGCCAATTTTGGCTATATGGCCCTGACTAACACCATGGGGTTTTCGGTGTTGCCGAGCGTGAAGTACACGTTCTAGTCAGCGGTTGGTGCGCCGGCGCATCTCCGCGGCCGGGCCCTTTCGCGAGCATTCATTGGGAGTTGAAGAATGGCAAGCAATCAACACGAACGCGGCCGCGATGGTCGCCAACGCTCGCATGGCAAAGGAGAAGCGCGAAATCGCTCTCAGGGCGGTGCTTATCGAGTTGGGACCGAAATTAGCGCGGTAGAAAAGGCGCTCACGAAGAGCGACTTCGTCTCGATGGAAGAATCGCTGCGGAGCGTGCATCAGGCTCTTCGGGGAATGCGGCTACGCTCTCTTGATGCGCTCGAGTCTGCGATCAAGGGGAAGCTTATTACAACGCTCGCGCGTGTCTCTCGCGCCCCTCGACCGGCAGAAAAAAATCCAAGCACTTCGGATGCAGCCAGTGAAGTGCCTGGTGAATCCGCGGAAGTTCCCGCTCCTGCAGACGAAGTCTCGGCTACGGCGCCGCTTCCGACGCGTGAGGCGCTTGCGTCAACGAACGGGGAAGGCTCCAACGGAGAGCCTCCGCCAGCGACGACCGGCGTCAGCCAAGAGTCCGGCACAGTGAATGAGGCAGTGGAACTCGGTTTGGAAGGCGACCGGGCGCCGAACCTGGCTGGATCTCCATCCGAAGGAATCGATGCCCCGACCATCGGAAGTGAAAGCAGCCTTGCAGACGGGTCGCCTCCGGTTCTTCAGCCAGCTCCTGGAGCTGCAGCCACTGAGAGCCAACAGTCACCGTGGGAGAAGTCCCAATATGTCGTCGGCCTCATTTGGTCGTCGATGAACGAGGGTGAGCGGGCCAGCTCGGCTTTCGCACGCTCCGGGAAAGATCCGGAACCTCAAGACCTCGCGCCGCACCCTCCCGATTCGGCATCTGAAGCAGCGACTGCACCATCCCACGGGCGCCCAAAAATGCGGCCCGCATCCCGTCGAGAAACACGGTCTGCAGATTCTCGCCGCAGCGCACGGAGCCCCAACCCGCGTAGCGTCGATGCTAGCGGTGCAATGGCGCTCGAAAAGGCAGGCGCTTTTGCGGAAGCCTCAGCGATGTTCGAGGCAGAGGGAGATCTGGAGTCTGCGCTGCGCTGCGCTGCGCGCGTCGATGATGCAACGCGGTGTATCGCGCTTGCGTCCAGGTTGAGTCCGCCCAAAGTCGCCTCCGCCTATCGAGCGGCCCAGTCATGGCAACGGTTGATGGACTACCATGCCGCCCTTGGTGACTACGAAGCAGTCGCGCAACTCTATGAACGCGCGCGCCAATACGATCAAGCTGGACTCGCCTGGGAGCGAGCCCAGAAATTTGGCTCAGCGAAGGTCGCCTTCGAGCGCGCCGGGGATCTCGTATCCGCAAATCGGGTTCGCGATCGGGATGTCGAGGACCGGCTGCGCCGTGGAGATCGGGTCGGAGCCGCAGCGGTGCTGATGTCAGTGGGTCGCAAGAGCGAAGCGCTCAAGGCACTGGAAGGCCTGCCCCCTGCGCAGATCATTCATGCCATGCAGCGACTGAAGCTTCACGAGGAGGCTACGGCCTACTCTCGGGGAGAGTTGGCGCGAGCGCAAGCGGCTGGCGACCTTGCGCGACAAGGGCAATGGCTTGAAGTTCTGGGAAATCGCAAAGAAGCGATCGAGCGCTACCTTGAGGCTGGGCTTCGGGATCGCGCTGCGCGCGTGCACGCCAAAGGTGGCGATTATCGTTCCGCTGCGAAGTTGATGGCAGCCGCCAACTCCTACCGGAGGGCAGCTGAATATTTCCAGAAAGCGGGGGACGGTTCGGAAGCACAACGGATGCGAGAACTCGTCGCCGAAGGCGAGGGCGCGGCGAGAACTGAGAGCGCCGCTGCGACCATGAGCCCAACGGAGCAATCATAGAATCATAAAGAGAACGGATTTTTCCTCCGAGGCTCCCAATCGCCGCGCTAGTGTAACTGACCCCCAATGGCTAAAGACGCGCCTCAAGACATAGCGACTCCGGATGACACATTTGAAGAGTCCGGTGGGGTCGATGAACTGATCCAACTGTACGAGTCTCGCGCACAGGGGATTCCTTATCCGACGGAAGCTGCGCAAATGCTTTGCCGAGGAGCACACCTCGCCAAAGAAAAGCTCAACAATCTCGCGCGTGCGGAGCAACTATTTCGAAGGGCGCTCGCCTACCATCCAACCTCACGGGAGTCATTGGAAGGCCTGAAGGCGATTTTCGAAGGCAGACAGGACAAGCGGTCCCTCGCCCTTGTCCTTGAGAAGCTCGGATCGATCACCGCTGGAGCGGAAGCGACGCAATTCTACCTTCGCGCCGCCGAGTGCCGGAGCGCAACCGAAGAAGAGGGGCGAGCGGTCCTTGATTACCGGCTCGCCTGGAAGACCCAGCCCTCTGAGCGCCGCGCCTATCGCCAAGCCCGCATTCTCCTGGTTGCCGAGGGGAGCTACGCCGCTGCTTACGAGACGCTCGAGCGTGAGCGAGAGCAGTTTGGCGATCGGGAACTCCTTGGGGAGTACCTGGAATTTGCTCGGAGCTTGGTCGACTACCCGCAGGAGCATGAGCTTGCGAAACTAGCCATCGAACGCGTTCGCGCGGTGGATCCTGGCAATCCACAGGGCGCTGCTATCGCAGCAGAAATCGCGCAATTACCAGACGTTTGGGAGAAGCGCGTCAAGGAGCTCCAAGCGAAGTCGCAGGGAGAGCGCGATCGTCGGGTTGCGGCGCGCCTGTCGTTGCGCGCGGCGCTGCTCTACGCATTTTTCAAGCCGACGGCCACAGAACGATTGAAGGAAGCGATCGATCGCTGCCTTGCGCTTTGGCCTGCGATGCCTGAGGTGCTCGACTTGTTCGAAGACTTGGCAGCGCGCGCCGGAACCCCGACGGCTGCTCCAACAATTTTCAAGCGCCTCGCCAACAACCTCGTCGACCCGCGCGCAAAGGTGGACATCCTGATCCGACTCGGCGCGGTGATGACGAAGTCCCCTGAATCGGGTTCCGCATTGCCGGTGTTCCTCGAGGCCGTGGAATGCGACCCGAGTCGCCTCGACGCGGTGAGCTTCGCGGTAGAGGGACTGGTCGCTGTTGGGAAGGCAGTTGAGGCCAAGGTGCTCATCGAGCGTGCACTTGCGCAAACGCAGGATCCGAACGCACAGATCAGCGCCCAGTGCCTTGCTGCGGATCTCTGCAGCGAGGTTCTCCATGACGCTCCGGCGGCTCGATCGCATCTCCAGGCCGCAGCGAACCTCGACCCTGACAACGTGGAGATCGCTTGGCGGTTGATCGTAGGGCTCGCGGAAGAGAAAGATCTCGACGCCCTGTGGCCACACCTCGATGTCGGCGTTTTGGTCGCTCGCCCAGCGAGCGAGCGAGCGGCGCTCTGCGAATCCATCGCCACCCAATGCATTGCAACGAGTGACTTCAAGCGCGCAACCCATGCTCTTTCCCTCGCCCTGGCACTCGATCCTCAGCGCCCCAAAATCCTCCCCGCATTGCTCAAAGCCGGACAGCTTGCAGACCAAGAAGGGAAGGTCGCAACCACCTTGCGGCTCGCCATCGGTACGGCAAACGTGTCAATGCAGGGGGAGCTTTGGCGAGCACTGGCCGGATTGATGGAGCGCGCAGGCCGCGATCACGAGACGCAAGAAGCATGGCAACATGTTCTCAAGCTCCACCCGGATGACTCCCAGGCGGCCTCCGAACTCCAACGGCTCCAAGCCAAGACCGTCGAAGCGCCACGAGATCCTCGTACGATTCTCGAGGCAGAAGCGCTGCGTTTGGAAGCTGCGGGAACAGACATTCGAGCGCTGGCCCAAGTGTACCGGAACATCCTTGCAATCGACCCAGACTCGATTCCCACCCTGCGTCGAATGGGGGCGCTCGGCGTTCAGCTTGGGCAATTCAAAGAAGTCGGTCAAGTTGTCGAGCGCTTGTTAGCGCTCGCGGATTCGCGGTCCGAACGCCAAGAATGGAAACAGCGTCTTGCGCAGCTCTATGCGGAACGCCTCGAACGCAAGGACGAGGCGGCGCAACTGTATCTCAACCTCTTGGAAGAGGGCATTGACAATAGCGCGGTTGTCGCTGCCGCCGAACGGCTCGCGGCGCAAGGGTTCCGACAGACGGAGATTAGTCGAGCGCTCGCGCCAGTCTATTCGCGCGGCGGAGACTTTCAACGGCAGGTGGCTTCGCTCCTCGTGCAACTATCCTCGGCCAGTACTGTCGACGAAAAGAAGAGCCTCCTCACGCTCCTCGCTTCGACCAGCGAAGCGCGCCTTGCTGATCCCAAGGCGGCCTACAACTATCGGCTGCGAGGGCTCGCCGAGGACCCGGGGGACACGACATTCCGCGCCGAAGCGGTGCGGCTGGCGCAGCTCGTTCACAACGAGCGTGAATTGTCGCGCTTTTTAAAGGATCAGGCATCCAAGGTCGGACCAGAGGTTGCGACATCGCTTCTCATGGAATCGGCGAGTCTGGCGGAAAGTGTTGAAGCCTACGACGACGCACTTGAAGCGCTCAAGGCCGCTCGCGTCCTGAACCCGAGAAGCCGCCCCGTGCTCGTCCAGTTCGCCGCGATTGCGCGCACGGCCAAGCGCCTAGCGGATTTGGAAGAAGCGTTACGAACGCTGGTTCCCGAGACCATCGACGCGGCCGAGCAGGCAGGATTGTGGCTCGAGATTGAGAAGATCGACGCCGAATTGCAGCGTCCCAAGGAAGCAGCAAGTGCGCTGGCGGCAGCGATCGCCGCCGGAACCCCCGAGGCGGAGGCGCTACCGCGGCTCGTGCAGCGCCTCGAGGACGCAGGTCAACGGGATGCGCTGGTGCAGGCATTGGAGCGCCTCGAGGCCCACTATAAGAAAACTGGCGACTCCCAAGCTGCCCAAGGCACAGCTGCGAAACGGCGCACCATTATTGAAAACGCGACGGGGGGTCGTGCAGCGGCCCTTCGACGCTATGCTGAGACGCTCGCCAATACCCCGAACTCTCCTGAAGAATTGGCGGCTGTTGAATCCATGTTTGGGGATCCGGCGCACCGAGAAGAAGCCGCAAAAATTCTGTTTCGAGCCTACGAAGCTCTCGGCGACTACCGGAAGCAAGTGGCATGCCTCGCGGTAACCGCAGAAGCGGCCCAAGACGTCCGCGAGCGCGTTGGTGCGCTTCGCCGTGCGGCCAAAATCCACGCGCTCAACCTCAAGCAGCCGGACCATGCGTTCTCGTCTCTCGCGGCAGCGCTTCCCCTTGCGCCCGATGACGCCGAGCTTCTCGCCGCGTCTCGAGTCGCGGCAGAGGAGGCAGGGACCTTCGATGCCTATGCGCAAACCCTGGAAAGCCTCGTTGCCAGCAAGGGTCCCAGTGAACTTGCGGTCCATCTTGAACTCGCCGAAGTCTACGAGAGGAAGCTCAATCAGCAAGACGCGGCGATTGCGCACTACCAAGCCATTCTCGCTCTGGATCCAAAGCATGTGGGGGCGCTTCGTGCACTCCAGCGTTTGTATCGTGCACGCGAAACATGGGACAAGCTTGCAGAAATAAGCGTAGCCCTCGGTGCGATGGAGCCAGATCCAGAAGCTCGCACCGAACTCGAAATGGAAGCCGCTCGCATTTATGAGCAGAAGCTTGCAAACCGCGATGCGGCGGCAGCGACTTGGCGGCAAGTAGCGGCCCGCCTCCCTCTCGAGCGGGCGCCGGCGCAAGCGCTCGATCGCCTCTACAGCGAGCTCGATAGACCGAAGGATCTCGAGTTTGCGCTCGAACTGCGCCGCAATCAGGAGGGAAGCAATCAATCGGGGCGAGAGATTACGTTCCGTCTCGCGAATTTGCGGCACCAGCGCCTCTCGGATTCCAGCGGCGCATTGGAGCTGTACAGACAGATTTTGGCAGAGTCTCCAACCCACCTCGGAGCCCGAGACGCACTCGAAGTCTGGGCGAAGTCCACCGATTCTTCAGCAGTGGAAGCGGCGGAAATTCTCGATCAAGCATTCCACGAGACCTCCGATCACCAGCGCCGGATTGTTCTTCGTCAAGCGCGACTCGCCATCGAAACCGATCCTCAAAAAAAGGCCCGAATGTTGCGCGAAGTGCGCTCCATTTTTGAGCGCGACCTTCAACAGCCGAAGACGGCTTTCCAAATCGCCCAGAAGGCGTTTGCGCAAGGAATCGATAGAGAAGCGACAAGGCCAGAACTCGAACGCTTGGCGCAGGCTACGGGATCGCAAAACGAGCTGGCGGAGGTCTACGAACGGGCCGCTGAAGGAGAGAATGCGCTCAGCGAGAAGGCGAGCCTTTACCGCCGCTCCGCACGGCTCTTTAAGGACCTTTCTCAAAGCGAGGCGGCCGGAAGGAACTGGACCGCGCTCCTGGCGATCCTTCCAGATGACGCTGAGGCGCTCTCTGGGCTCAGCGTGTTGTATGAGCAGACGAACAATGCGCGGAGCTTGTCAGAGGTCTACGCGAAGCAAGCTACTATCACGCGGGATCCTGTCGAAAAGCGTGAGTTGATCGTCAAGTCCGCGCTGGCTTTTGAAGCGTCCGGCCAAGACGAGCTTGCGATCGACGCGCTGAAGGAAGCGATTGCGATCAAGGCGACGGAAGCAACCCTGGCGCAACTCGATCAAGTCTACGCGCGCCTTCATCGATCCGACGCGCAGCTCGGAATCCTTGAGCAACTCGCTCAAATCACCGAGGGCGCCGAGGCAAAGGCTGGATACCTATTGAGCCGCGGACAAATCCTTGAGCGTCAGCACAAGAATCTCGAGGCCGCGCGCACCTATGGCAGTGTTTTGAATTTTTCCACAGGCGGAGACGAGGCGGCTCAAGGCTTGGAGCGCCTCTTGGAGTCTCCGGAATCGCAAGCGGAAGCCGCGAGGCTTCTCGAACCCTACCTTCGCAAGCAGAAGGACCAGAAGAAGCTCTCAGAGGTATTGGAGATTCGGTTGGGTTCAATCGAAGGGCGCCAACGCATGCCTGTGTTGGCCGAACTCGCCCAACTCCGGGAAGCCAGCGGACAGTTGAATTTGGCGCTCGCTGCATGGATTCGCTGTTTTTCAGAGTCGCCCGGTGAAGCGCGGGTTCTCCAGGAACTCGATCGCGTGGGAACCGCATTGGCGGCCTACGATGACCTTGCGGCTGCCTACGAAGAGGGCATCGATCGCAATGTGAGTGAGAGTCTCAACGAGGATCTCTGGCGTCGCCTCGCAGCTCTCTATAGCGATCGTTTGGGTCGCAACGATCTCGCGGTAAAGGCTTGGAACGAGGTGCTCGCCCGTACGCCCGACGATGTCCGTGCGCTGGAGTGTCTCGCCGAAATTTATAAGAAGACCAATCAGTTCAAGCAGCTCGCGGGAATCATGCGCCAGCAGTTGAGCTTGGAACGCAACGGCGCAACCCAGCTTGCACTCCTCTCCGACTTGGCCACTCTTGCCGATGACGTACTGAGCGACAAAGCGCTTGCGAAGCAATGCTATGAAGCGATCCTTGAACGGAAGCCGGATGCAGCGTCTGCGTTCAGAAGCTTGACCCGCGTACTCGCGGAGATGGAGAGCTGGCCGGAGCTTGGAACTCAGCTTCAACGTGAGATAGAGCGCGCCAAGGACTCGGGACGGACCGAGCACGCGCTGGAAGTCCTTGTTCGCCTCGGTAGGATCAAGCTCGTTCGACTTGGCGACGCAGCAGGCGCACTGGCTTGCTACCAGCAAGTGCTTGCAGTGCGGCCAAATCACGTGGGCGCGATAGGCGCGCTCGAGGAAATGGCGCGATCTGAAAGTGACCTCAAAGGTGACGCAGCGAGCCTCTTGGCACCCATTTTCGCTCGGGAAGGCGATCACCTTAAGCAAGTTCAGATGCTGGAGGCGCGAGCAGCCAGCGAAGCCAAGCCGGAGGCGCGCTCCGAAGTCCTCAGAAAGATTAGCGATCTGTACGCGGA
>JBGSMZ010000180.1:0-28608 GCA_041739845.1 Myxococcaceae bacterium | reverse complement strand
ATAGTTGCGATCTTTCAATCCGACAATGATCTCTTCCTTCTAGGTAGCGTGATTCGTGATTTTACAGCAAGATCAACTAGTTACTGAGCTTATAAGCGCGGTTCGAGGCGCTGCAGGGCGCCTGAAGCTCAGCGACCAGGTGGGCCTCGTGGCTGTCTCCGGAGGAATCGATTCCACCGCACTGCTCATAGCACTTCGGTTGTTAAATTTGCGCCTGGATGTAGTTACGTTCGATCACGGCTTACGCGAGGAAGCGGCAGGAGAGGTCGCATGGGTGTGCGCTCTCGCGGATCGGTTGAATGTGCGGATCCATGTCTCTCAGCTCAAAGTTCGGAGCGGTCCGGGACTCGAGGAGCGAGGTCGCCAGGCCCGCTACTTAAAACTCCATGCCCTTCGCCGCCAGCATGGCTTCGGGTGGATCGCGACGGGTCATACCGCGAGCGATCAAGCGGAGACGGTGTTGATGCGGCTGGCCCGCGGCTGCGTACTCAAAGGCGCCAGGGGAATCCTCGAGGCTCGCGAAGACGGGGTTGTTCGCCCTCTTCTGGACGTGACGCGACGCCACACGCAGGCATTGGTCGCTGCCCACGACCTCCGCGCCTGCGAAGATCCTATGAATTCCGACCGCACGTTCACGCGAATTCGCCTCCGCCGCGACGTAATTCCGGTCCTTATCGAAGCGGTGAATCCTGATGCCGAGCGAGCGATCGCGCGATTCGCTAAGGCGGCTTCCTCCGATGAAGCTTGGCTCGAAGCCAAGGCAAAGCAGGCGTTTCGGCGACTTGCTGGTCCTTTCGGCTTGCGGCGGTCGCGGTTTCTCGCGCTTCCCGACCCATTGCGCCGCCGCGTGCTCACGCACTTCCTCGCGGATGCGCAACTCGAAGCTTCCAGCGAAGCCATCGAGCAGGGAATCGAAGCAATTTTAGAAGGGCGGTCGCTAGCGCTGCCGCGAGACCGCCTGCTGCGGCCTCGCGGAATTTACGTCGAAGTCGTCAAGTCACCCCCCAGAACGCGGCGACAAACATGCATCGACGCGACAGGGGCCAACGATGCGTTATAAGAGGAATTGGCGCCTCTGCCGCAAAGCAAAGGACACTTCGCGTGCGAAACAGTTACAAGACCATCGGACTGTGGGTCATTTTGATCATGATCTTCGTTGCGTTCTTCCAGTACATGAACACTGGTCGCGACGAGCCTAAGGTCGTTTCCTTCACAGAATTCCAGCGGATGGTGACCGATAAGAAAGTCACTTCCATCTCGATCAAAGGGACGACCTACGATGGCACCCTTTCCGAATCGAGTGCGCGCATTCGGACTACGGGCCCGACTGCCGACACGGCAATGCTGACGCAACTCGGCGCAGACGGTGTCGACGTCAGCCTGGTAAGACCAGAAGAATCGAACATCTGGATCAACGGGCTCATTCAGTTTGTTCCAATCGTCCTGTTGTTCGTATTGTTCGTGTTGTTCATGCGCCAACTTCAGGGGGCAGGTGGAAAAGCGCTCTCCTTTGGGAAGTCCAAGGCGAAGCTCCTGCTGGAAAGTCACAATAAAGTAACCTTCGCGGACGTGGCCGGAATCGAAGAATGCAAGGAAGAACTCGAAGAGATCATCTCCTTCCTCAAGGATCCCAAGAAGTTCACGAAACTTGGTGGGCGAATTCCAAAGGGAGTTTTGATGATGGGATCGCCGGGCACCGGAAAAACCCTCCTCGCTCGCGCAGTCGCTGGCGAGGCCGGCGTTCCGTTTTTCAGCATCTCCGGATCCGACTTCGTCGAAATGTTTGTGGGCGTAGGGGCGAGCCGGGTGCGGGACCTATTTGAGCAGGGGAAGAAGAACGCACCTTGCATCATCTTCATCGACGAAATTGACGCGGTCGGAAGGCACCGCGGAGCAGGGCTTGGTGGCGGCCACGACGAGCGCGAACAGACCCTCAATCAGCTCCTGGTAGAAATGGACGGCTTCGAGTCGAGTGATGGCGTCATCATTATTGCGGCGACGAATCGGCCAGACGTTCTCGACCCCGCGCTTCAGCGACCAGGGCGATTTGATCGCCGGATCGTTGTCCCCCGCCCAGATGTCAAAGGCCGGCTAGGAATTCTCAACGTCCATACCCGCAAAGTGCCAATGGCCGAAGACGTCGATCTCGACATCATCGCGCGGGGGACTCCGGGCATGACAGGAGCTGATCTCGAAAACTTGGTCAACGAGGCAGCGCTGTACGCAGCGCGCAACGACCGCGAGCGCGTTACGAAGTTCGACTTCGATCAAGCGCGCGACAAGATCTTGATGGGACCAGAGCGCAAGTCGATGATCATGACCGAAGAGGAAAAGCACCTCACGGCTGTGCACGAGGCGGGCCATGCGCTGATCGGGAAGCTTCTCCCCGGGTGCGATCCAGTGCACAAGGTCACAATAATCCCTCGTGGACAGGCCCTTGGGGTGACGAGTTTTATTCCCACCGAGGACAAGCTGTCGCTTCACAAGAAGAAGCTCCTCGATCAGCTCTGCATGTCTCTGGGAGGGCGGATCGCCGAAGAACTCGTATTTGGGGAAATCAGCTCTGGGGCTGCGAGCGATATCGAACACGTCACGCAACTTGCCCGAGCCATGGTTACCCGCTGGGGAATGAGCGAAAAGCTGGGGCCCGTGGCGTTTGGGGGGCGAGAAGGAGAAGTTTTTCTTGGACGCGACTTTGCCTCTCGCCCAGACTATTCAGAAGACACCGCTCGCATGATCGATTCGGAAGTTAGGGCGATGGTCGTTCAGGAATACGATCGCGCCAAGCTATTGATGCAGGAGAACCTCGATGAGCTTCAACGGGTTTCCGGTGCGTTAATGGAATACGAAACCATAGACGGCGCCGAACTCGATCTCATCATTGCAGGCAAGGCCATCGCGCGGCCAAAGCCTCCACCGCGGGTCGCCGCGCTTCCCCCGAGGGAGAAGGCCGAGAAGAGAGAAGGCGGCATCCTCAGCGCACTCGGAGGAATTCCAGGCGAAATGGAACCCAAAGGCGCGTGAGGTATCAGGATACTGGTCTGCGGAGGCAACGGGGGCCTGACGGCATCACGAGCGTCGCGCTGCGCTATGCTCGCCGGGAGTTCCTGGCCTCTGAGAAGCGAGAATGAAGCCAGCAGTTCAAGTCCCAAATGCCAAGAGCGGAAGCTCTCGCCTCTACCTTGACGACTGGCACTTCCCAGAGCCAACACGCATTGGGCCAACCACCTTTTTTTGGGGAACGAGAACGTTTGTCATGGGGATTCTCAATTTGAGCCCCGACTCGTTTTCTGGCGATGCGGTCGGGGGGGGGCCAACAGCAGCCGTCGAAGCGGCGGTAAGCCTTTTTGAGGCGGGTGCAGACGTCATCGACGTCGGTGGTGAATCCACACGACCGGGTTCGCGGGGCGTTTCTACGGAGGTGGAGGCCGAAAGGGTCGTTCCCGCCATCGCTGCAATTGCCACTGCGCTGCCACACGTTCCGCTGTCCGTCGACACGACGAAGCCCGAAGTAGCAGAGCGCGCAATCGCCGCGGGAGCGCATATGGTGAACGACATTTCTGGCCTCGCCAATGCGCAGATGCGCGAAGTCGTCGCTCGGAGGAAGGTCGTCGCTTCCGTGATGCATATGCAAGGTACGCCGCGAACGATGCAGGAGAATCCGCAGTATGAGAATGTTCTCAAAGAAGTCTCTCTTGCTCTCCGCGCAAGCCTCGACGCAGCCGTCCACGCTGGCATCGACAGACGGAACCTCATGGCCGATCCAGGGTTTGGGTTTGGAAAAACGACGAGCCACAATCTCACCCTGATTGCCCACGCGCGAGCCCTCCGCGCGCTCCAGGTTCCGATCCTCATGGGACTGAGCCGAAAGCGATTCCTCGGTGAGGTTGCAGAAATTGCAGTCGCTCGGGAACGCGTCGTCGCCAGCGCTATCGCAGTCGCTATTCCTGCTTTTCAAGGAACCGTCGATATGGTGCGTGTCCACGATGTTCGGGCGACCAAGGAAGCGCTAGCGATCGCCGATGCGGTGGCGCGCGCACAATGACCCGTTCCAGAAGGACGCGGAAGAGCGCGGTACAGCATGAAGAAGGAATCGCGGCTCCGATAGCTGGCAGAAAGCTTTTCGGTACCGATGGCATTCGAGGCGTCGCCAACCTCCATCCGATGACCGCTGAAGTCGCCATGAAGTTGGGACGCGCGCTCGCGCATATCATTGCCCATGGGGACCATCGGCAGCTCGTCATCATCGGGAAGGACACCCGCTTGTCTGGCTACATGCTTGAGCAAGCACTGGCGTCCGGCCTCATGTCGATGGGCGTCGACGTGGCGTTTGTAGGCCCGATGCCGACCCCAGCCATCGCGCATCTGACCACCTCGATGCGCGCCGATGCGGGAGCTGTCATTTCCGCAAGCCACAATTCTTACGAGGATAACGGCATCAAGTTTTTCTCACGCGACGGCTTCAAGCTCCCCGATGAAACGGAGGAGCGCATCGAGGCGATTCTGCTGGGAAACGCGCTCGACTCCCATCGCCCAACGGCGACCAAGGTTGGCGCAGCGGTGCGGCTGGAAGATGCACGGGGTCGGTATATTGCCGCCGTGAAGGCGACCTTTCCGCGTAATCTGACGCTCGAGGGGCTCACCCTGGTGGTGGATTGCGCCAACGGTGCCGGCTATCGCACTATGCCCGCAGTACTTACGGAACTCGGTGCAAAAGTGATTCCTCTAGGCGTGGAGCCGGACGGAACCAACATCAACGCCGGTTGTGGTGCCGTCGCACCCAAGGCTCTCCAGCGCGCGGTGGTTGCAGCCAAAGCGCACCTGGGCCTTGCGCTGGATGGGGACGCAGATCGGCTTGTCGTCGTCGATGAGAGAGGAAATCTGGTGGCTGGCGACGCGGTGCTCGCGATTTGCGCCGCAGATCTGGAAGCCCGAGGCCTCCTGAAGCGCCGAACGATGGTGGCCACCGTGATGAGCAGTATGGGGCTCGATCGCGCATTGGCGCGCTCCAAGATCAAGGTCATTCGAACTGGCGTCGGAGATCGCTACGTTGTCGATGCCATGCGAAAGGGCGGCTATGTGTTTGGTGGCGAGCAATCGGGGCACCTCATCTTCATGGACCATGCAACCACAGGAGATGGGACCCTTGCTGCGCTTCAACTCCTGGCCGTGCTCTGCAGATCCCAGAAGACGATGCGTGAGATGTCGACGGTGTATGAACCGGTGCCGCAAGTGCTTCGCAACCTGCGTGTTCGAGAGCGTCGCGATCTCAGTCGCCTCCCCTTGGCGCAGCATGCAATAGCGAAAAGTCGAACTGCGCTTGCACAATCTGGACGGGTGCTGGTGCGCTTTTCCGGAACTGAGGCGCTCATCCGAATCTTGGTGGAAGGTACGAACGAGGCCGCCATTGAGCGCCACGCAGATTCAATTGCAGCTGCGATTCAGAAGGATCTTGCTTGAGTATCAGGTTGGCAGAATAGAGATCTCCAATGACGGCACGCCTCGGAGTCAACGTCGATCATGTGGCAACGATTCGCCAAGCACGCAAAGCGACCTATCCGGATCCAGTTACCGCCGCGGCGCTGGCGGAACTTGCGGGCGCAGAGCAGATTACCATTCACTTGCGGGAAGACCGTCGGCACATTCAAGAGCGCGATCTCCGGGTCCTTCGCGCAACCGTCTCGACGCTCCTCAATCTCGAGATGGCGGCGATTCCCGAAATGGTGAAAATCGCCTACGAGACGAAGCCGGATCTGGTGACCTTGGTGCCGGAGCGTCGGGAGGAACTCACGACCGAGGGCGGACTCGATCTTACCGTCCAGCGGGAAACTATCCTCAAAGTTATCAAGAGTTTGCGGGACGCGGAAATTACCACTTCGGTGTTCATTGCACCTGATGTTGACCAGATCAAGGCAGCGCATCGAGCAGGAGCTGAGCGCGTCGAACTCCACACCGGAAGATACGCGGGATCCGCAACTCTTGAGGAACGCAAGGAAGCCGTCGCGCGGCTGGTGGACGCTGCGAAATTCGCCACGAAATTGGGACTTGGCTGCGCGGCCGGACATGGACTCGACTACGACAACGTCAGGGCGATCGCGCAGGTCCCCGAAATCGATGAGCTGAATATAGGCCACGCCATCGTTGCGCGAGCGGTGCTCGTAGGCTTCGATCGTGCGGTGAGGGACATGCTGGCCATTCTGAGGAATCCGTGAGGCGTGGGGCCACCGCTGCTGAAATGGCGCGGATCGAAAAACTGGCCCCGACTGGTCATGTTTCGGATTTGATGGAACTCGCCGGAGCAGCGCTTGCAAAGTCCGCAGCAGCGCTCGCCAGCAACGACGGCCGGTTCGCAGTGCTTTGCGGGCCGGGAAACAACGGTGGAGACGGAGCCGTTGCCGCGAGAATCCTCTCTGCCATGGGACGCAAAGTCGGTATCGCGTGGGTAGGAACGGCCAAGCGGCCTCCTCCGCTTGAAGCGGCTCACGCCCGAGAGCGCTTGGGCGATTTGGCGCAGAACACGATTGATTTTGAACCGCGACGCGGTGACGTGGCAATCGATGCGCTCCTCGGAGTCGGTCTTCGGCGCGCGCCGGAGCCCCTATTCGCGGACGCAATCCAACGCCTCAATGGATGGCGGGAAGGGGAAGCGATGGTAGTTTCTGCCGACCTTCCCTCGGGTTTGAGCGGCGACACGGGAGAAATCTTTTCTCCGTGTGTGCAAGCCGATTTGACGGTGACCTTCGGGAGGTTGAAGCCTGGGCAGATGACGCAACCGGGCTTTGACCAGTGCGGGACCATCGAACTCGCCGAAATCGGATTGGAGGGCGCTCGGGATGAGCCCCAGCGCACCCATGGTGTTTGGGAACTTGATGAAACGCAGGTTCGCCAGTGGCTGCCCAAGCGCAAGCGCAATGTCCATAAGGGGATATGCGGCCATGTCCTGGTGATCGCCGGGAGCAAAGGAAAGGCAGGGGCCGCGACACTGGTGGGCTTGGGTGCGCTTCGTGCGGGCGCCGGCTTGGTCACAATCGCTTGCCGCCCCGACATCGTCTCGCAAGTTGGAAACAATGCTCCCGAACTCATGGTCGAAGCCCTCGGCATTTCTGGCCCGCTGGCGGTGTCGGATTTCGAGGAGATTCTTGCGCTGACGAGAGGGAAGGCGGCAATTGTCATCGGACCAGGAATTGCGCGCTCCGACGCAACGGGAGAGCTCATCAAGCGCCTCCTCGAGGGCGTCGAAATCCCCGTGGTCATCGACGCTGATGCGCTCAATGCCATTCCACCTTCGGTCGAAATAGGAGAGGGAGGACCGCGCATTGCAACGCCTCATCCAGGAGAAGCAGGGCGCCTGTTGGGAATCTCCGCGTTGCAGGTCAACCGGCGCCGGTTGGAGTCTGCACACGCGTGCGCCAAGCGGCTTCATGCGTGCGCATTGCTCAAAGGATCACGGACGGTCATCGCATCTCAAGATGGTGAAACCTACATCAACCCTACAGGCAATGCGGGGCTCGCAACCGCGGGCGCCGGCGACGTACTCGCCGGAATTACCGGTGGGCTCTTGGCACAAGGACTTGCTATTACCGAAGCCTCCTGCGTCGCTGCCTACGTGCATGGTGCGAGCGCCGATTTCGCCAAGATGCGAACCGGTGAACTGGGGCTCGTCGCTTCAGATATTCTCGCAGCGCTAGGAGAAGTCTGGGCTGCGCTGGATCGATGAGTTCCAGTTGGATATCCGCGAGTGTGGATGCAACCCGCGAGCTCGGAGCGAAGCTTGGCGCGGTCATGGCTCCAGGTGACTTCGTTGGTCTGGTCGGACCGCTCGGTGCGGGCAAAACGGAGTTTTGTCGAGGAATTGCGCAGAGCCTCGGGGTTGGCGACGACGAAATATCTAGCCCGACTTTCGCGATCATTCACCAGCACCACAGTGGTCGCATTCCGCTGAATCATGCTGACCTCTATCGCGTCGTGGACAATGAAGACTTGGCTTCCACCGGATATTTCGACCTGCTTGCGACCGATGCTGCTTGGGTCGTCGAGTGGCCAGGGCAGGTGCGCACGTCCATCCCCGAGGACGCCCTCTTGGTGACGATTACGAACTCCGGCGACGGCGTCCGGAAAATGAGCGCCGAATGTTCAGGGCCGACCTCGCAGGGACTCCTTCGGCGCTGGAATGAAAGCACAAAAGCTCTCCGCTTGTTTCCAAGGAATCTTTGATACGAGACGCATATGCCTCAAAATCTCAAGCGGGCACTCCTCGGTGTCGGTGAACGCAATCGCTCGAAGGTTGTCATGGATTGCACCGCACTCCTCGACCAAGAAGTGGCGGACAAGCGCGGCCTCACTGGAATTGCAATCAAAGCCGCCTATGCAGTCGTCAAGGCGCTCAAACCAGGGATCATCCCGGAGGCGATGAATGGATTGCTCGACGAGTTCATTTCCAAACTCGAGCCCTTCTTCGAGCGGCATCTGGCATCCGGTGGAGAGATCAGCAGCTTCGGGGATTCGCTCAATTCACAGAATGCGCTCGTTACGAAGGCGCTTTTAGGAATTACCGACCAGCGAGCCGAAGCTTCTACCAACGCCACGCTCCGATCGGCGTACGGGCGACTTCGAGGCCAGGCCGAGAAGAATGTCAGCGCCGCGATTCCAGGGGTAGCGCGAATGGTTGATCGGATCTTCGGAGCGTGAGCTGTCGCCGGGAGTTCGCCTGGCGCAGCGATTTGACTTCCGAATCCTGATCCCTTTACAACACTCTGCGATTGCCGCCCAAGTCCTCGAAGAAGAAGCGGCCCGAATCGCTATTGGAAGGGTACCCATGAAGCCATGTCCCACAGAACTTTCGCAGAGCATCAATCCAGAAACGGGCCCCAAGCGCCTGGGAGTTGAGCACCACAGAAACTTGGATTGCGGACACTACGACAACTGTCTTGACGAAGCTGTCCGACGAGCCTGGCAATCCTTCACGTGCATCAAGTGCCCGTTGTACGCGCTTCCATCGGCGCAACAGGCTGGAATCGAGTCGTTTGCAACCCAGCGTCGCGCGGTTTAATCGATGACCTAGGGCTTGAGCGTGACGACGCCTCGGCGGACGAGGTCGCGAATGGTGTTTTCAATCTCTATTGGCGAGACGTTGAGGCGAGCAATAACTTCACGCGGTGAAAGACGTTGGTCGCAGATGAGGCGGGCGCACTCGAGCCATTGCTTCGGCCCAACCTGTCGGTAGACGTCGTAGAGGTCCTTGTTCACTTGAACCTGGGTAGCGCTGATCATTAAAGCTTCACGCGCCATGGCCTCGTTCTGATTGAGCGTCGTGCAAGCCTTCTCGAGCAAGTCCTCGATGGGTTGGTCAAAATCAGGAGGTCCCACGGCGGGGGGACCAAGCAGGACATCGCCCTCTGCGCCAAGCGTAGCGATGAATGCGTTGAAGGCGCGCATTTCGTGTGCGCTAAATTTCCCAGCGACGGCGCTGGCGCGAACGCAAGCGCCGTTCTCTACGCTCAGCGTATAGGTGGCCCACCCATCTCGCGCGGTGATCGTCGCATTTGCCTTTCGACTCGCGAGCAGCCGCAGGAGCCATTGTGGGCCCACTTTATGGATTGCGACCGATACGGTCCCTTCCTGAGCGAGCAGGCGCTTGGCGGCATCCTCGCGAGGAGCCAGGAGCGTCATTGCTTCCTCGACCACCGCATCCAGACGCGTTCCTTTGGGGACGTAGGCTTGCGCCCCCGCGTCTAGCGCCCGCAGCGATTCCCGATAGTCATCGTGGGCGGATAGGAAAGCGAAGGGGATTTCTCTGGTGCGAATGTCATCCCGTACGAGGCGAAGCATGCCCCAGCCGTCCAGGTGAGGCATGTTGAGGTCTGCGAAGATGAGGTCGAACGCATTGTCGTGAACAAGTGCCGTTCCTTCTCTGCCGTCGCGCGCAGTGGAAACGGCAAATCCGCGCTTCTCGAAGAGCGTTCCAAACATCGTGAGGATCGCTTCATTGTCGTCGACGAGGAGGAGGCGAGGTCGGGTCCTTTTTATGTCCACTGAGAACTGCGGTGCAGTTGCCGTCGATTTTCCTGCGATCGGAATCGGGGTGGCTGGAATCGCCTCGGAGGAGAGGTCGCTCGTGGGATCTGCATCAAAGACCAATCCTTTTCCTTGCACTGCTCCAGGGGAGTCCTCGCGGAACGACCACGGCGCCGAATTGATTACAGCGATCGCATCGAGTGGTTCCACGCCGTCGCGAATCCCTAGAACGCGCTCGATTCTTCCCGAAACGAGGGTGGCCTGAATTGCCAGCGGAGTATTCGGGTAGATGGCGAGCATTCCCGAACGCCGCGTGGCCTTCGCGAGCGCGAGGAATTTGGCGATTTCCTCACCGCTGGACGTCGCGCGATGGATGCCCGTTCTGCGCGCTAGCCCGTCGGCGCATTGCCGTACTTCTAAAACGAGTTGCTCCCCCACCGGATATGCGGCGACAAGTCCCACGACTCCGGTGCGAAAGGCCTTGAGCCACGCACCCGCGCTGGGGTCCTCGCAAGCGAGTATTATTGCTGGGGGCCGCGCAGTGCCACCGAGCGCCAGCGACTCCAAGAAAGCGAACGTAGCTGGAGCCTCCGGTTCGCCAAAATACAGCACCGCGTCGGACGTAAACTGAGCGAGCGTAGCGAGGACTTTCGCGCGCTCACTAACAAATCGATAGGACACGCCGCTAGCCGCAAAAAGAGGAGCGAGCGTCGCTTGCCTTCCCTGATCTGCGTCAATGCCAAGTATCGAAGTCATTTCGGCGAGTCCTGGTCCCCCGCATAGAATACTGCAATCCAATACCTTCCCTTCCCGTACTTTTGGGAATCACCTTGGACGATCCCAATACCGACGAGCTGGTTGCCCCGGCTGCGTAGGTTGTCGCTATCCGCCACGGCTTCAGGATTGCCCGTCACGAACAAGTCGGCGGAAGCGATCGTTGCGGATTCCATGGCCTCAAAAATTTGGGCGACGGGAGCCTTGATGCCCGGCAGCGTTGGGTTGGGGCTTTGTGCGTCAAAGGCGCGTTGTGCAAACTTCTGGGCAAGTGCGCTGAGGTCTGCGTCTCTTTGAAGTAGTCTAAGATTTTTGGCGGTGCGTTCCCTCTGCAGCGCATCGAAGCACTTCGCAATTTCCTCCCGCAGCGCTCTCTCGGAGAGCGCCGCGGGCAACGCGAAGAGTTCGACGAGTACTATCAAGCCGTCGGAGCGTTTCGCAAATCCGAGTCCGAGGGACGTATATTCTGGAGTGAGGAGCGTCTTTCGATGGGCGGGGCTACGCTCGATGCCAAAATGCGCGGCCACAACTCCCGATGCCAGTCCCAGATTTTCGCCAGCCTTTACGTAGTTGTACCCGCCTGCAGTCATCCGTCGTGCGAGGTCGGAACCATCAGGGCCGATGTGGGCAAGAAAGTTCCCGTCAGCCAATTGTTTCGCCCAGACTTGCGCCACATAATCAAGGCGTTCGTCTGATGAGAGGGGCGCGGTCCCAGCGCGTTTGCGTTGAGCGTCGATTCGGGAGTGGATTTCCCTTCGCATTGCCTCCTCGGTCTCGGGATCCGGGGATTCGCGTTCATTTTCCGCTCCCACGTCCGTCGCGACGTCCACGAAGAACAAGCTCGCAACCAACGGTCCTTTTGGGCTCGAGGCCACAATTTCCACGGTATGGCGCCCCGCCGTTTTGAGGGTGACCGCCGCGCAGCTCGTTCTCCCGAGCGTTTCCAAGGGAAGAGTCGCGACGGAGCCATCGGGTCGGGTCACGTAGACGCGCTCCGGCCGCAGGCCGGAAGCAAGCTGACCGCAAAGCATCTGCGGCTCCGCTGAAGGCTTGGGAATGCTGCGAGGAAACGGAGACAACACAACCCGGCGCTGCGCAAGGATGACCGCCAAAGAGGCATCCTCGGGACTACCGCTGATTCCAATACCGACTACCGTTGCTGGTTTCTCAGCAAACGCGAAACTCTTGAGCCTCTTCTCGAAGTCCACTTGTCTCCCGCGAACAATCGTGACCGTTGGGTTGGCATCCCAACCGCCTGCCGCGGATATTGCCGAGGCGATCGCCTGCGTCGAGGCGGCACCCGCAATTCCGTCATGGATGGCCTGCGCCGCCAAGAAATGTGCTGCGCGGAAAAGCTGAGAATCACGCGTAGGTGGCGCTCGTCCCTCGCGCTCAAATTGCGCTTGAACGGAACGAAGCGCCGATTCCTCTTGTGCGTACAGGGTCCCGACGAGCAGCGCGACGACCGCTGCGGCTACCATGAAAGAACGCAGTGGAGGTCACGGATCGAACTGCGTCGAATCAGAGCCTGGAGGATTTCCGATTCGCGCAATTCCACCTCGCTGCGCCAGGAAGGGTGATCGCAAGATACGGTGAGCGTCGACCCCTCGAGCTGCGACGGCCGGCAATGCTTGGCAATCGCGCTGCCAACCACTTCTTCCCAAAGGGGGAGGAGGAGCTGCGGGTGACTTCCGCGAATGCCCGCATCGCCGAGAGCATTCGCAATTAGTGATCGCATTGCTTGCACGGCTTCGAGGTCTCTCTCAGGGGGTTCGCTTTTGGACGGGGCTTGTAATCACTTTCACCTTCGTTTATGGGCCAAACGATACGCTCATAGCATTCCGCCTAACATACGATTTAGCTCTCCAAAGGGCGATCGTACCAAGGCTTTCTTTCAACGCAGCGCCCCGCGACCCGGGCCACTGGAATAGGGTCACGAAGGAACCACGAATGATGCAGGAAACTCAGATTTCTCCAGGCGGCATTTCCATAGACGGCCAAGAGGGTGAAGAAGACTTCGCAACGATGTTCGAGAACTCCCTTCAAGAGGGGAGGCCGCTCGTCCGTGAAGGTGAAATCGTCAAGGGAACAATCGTTAGCGTCAACAACGACTATGCCGTTGTGGACATCGGATACAAGTCCGAGGGTCAGGTAGCGGTCAGCGAGTTCACCAACGCCAAGGGCGAGGTGAGCGTGAAGGCCGGGGACACCGTCGACGTCCTCCTCGAGAGCAGCGAGAATGACACGGGGATTGTGGTCCTCTCGAAAGAGAAGGCCGACAAGATGCGCGTTTGGGATGAAATCTCTGCTGCCGTCAGGGACGACCAAGTCATCAAGGGAACGATCACCGGAAGGGTCAAAGGCGGCCTCCAGGTAGACATCGGCGTCAAAGCATTTCTCCCAGGATCACAGGTCGACATTCGACCGGTCCGGAACCTCGATCAGTATTTGTCCAAGGAACTTGACTTCAAGGTCATCAAGTTCAACCCCAAGCGCGGCAACATCGTACTTTCCCGCCGGGTTCTGTTGGAGCGCCAGCGCGAAGAGCAGAAGAAGGAAACCCTCAAGACCCTCGCCGAAGGGGCAATCATGAAGGGGGTTGTAAAAAATCTTACCGACTACGGCGCGTTCATCGATCTCGGGGGTATTGATGGACTACTCCACATTACGGACATGTCTTGGGGGCGAGTTGGTCATCCCTCGGAAATGTTCGGCGTCGGAGACGAAGTCCGTGTTGTCGTCTTGAAATTCGACCCCTCCCTGGAACGCGTGAGTCTGGGGCTCAAACAGATCCAGGAAGACCCATGGCATCGGGCAGATGAGAAGTATCCGGTCGGCACGAGAGTGAACGGGAAGGTCGTGAGCATCACTGACTACGGCGCCTTTATCGAATTGGAGCAGGGCGTCGAAGGCCTCGTTCACGTGAGTGAAATGACCTGGAATAAGCGCGTCAAGCACCCCTCCAAGGTCCTTGAAGTCGGCAAGGACGTGGAGGCGGTCGTTTTGGATATCGATCCAAAAGCCAAGCGCATCGCCCTCGGGATGAAGCAAATCGAACAGAATCCGTGGACAATTTTAGAAGACAAGTATCCGATCGGTTCGGTCATCAAGGGCGTCGTGCGCAACGTTACGGATTTCGGGGTGTTCGTAGGAGTCGAGGAAGGCGTCGACGGGCTCGTCCATGTCTCTGACATCTCTTGGACAATTCGCGTCAAGCATCCGGGCGAACTCTACAAAAAGGGTGATGTCGTGGAGGCAGCGGTCCTCAACATCGACGTCGAGAACGAACGCTTCAGCCTCGGTATCAAGCAGCTCAGCCCCGATCCTTGGGAAACGCTGTCTGAAACAAACCCGGTGGGAAGTCGCGCCAAGGGAAAAGTGACCAAAGTCACGGATTTTGGCGCCTTCGTTGAAATCGCCCCCGGCATCGAAGGACTCGTTCACGTCTCGGAGATGAAGGACGAACGCGTCGACAATCCGCGCGAAGTCGTCTCGGAAGGACAGGACGTTGACGTCAAGATCATCGATGTCAATTCATCGGATCGGAAGATCGCCCTCTCAATGAAAGCCCTCCTGCAAGAGGGCGACGACGACTACCGCGAGTATCTCAAGCTCCAAGCCGACGCGGCGAAGGCTCGTTTGGGTGACGTCATTCAGGGAAAGCTCAAGCGCTAGAGGCGATCTCGGAGGCCGCATTGGCAAATTCAGCGATCGACGTCGTAGTGTTGGCAGCAGTTCGTACGCCGATCGGCGGATTTCTTGGAAGCCTGTCGTCGCTTCCGGCCACGCGCTTGGGTGCGGCTGCTATCGCGGCCGCAGTAGAACGCGCCGCGATCGATCCTGCGCTCGTCGAGCAGGTTTTCATGGGCCAAGTCCTTCAGGGAGGAGCTGGACAGGCTCCCGCTCGCCAGGCTGCCCGATTCGCAGGCCTCCCAGATAGCACCGCCTGCGTGACGGTGAACAAGGTGTGCGGATCTGGACTTCAAGCCATCGTTCATGCGTCGCAAGCCATTGCCGCAGGAGAAGTGGAGATCGCGGTAGCAGGTGGCATGGAGTCCATGTCTCTGGCGCCGTACTTCACGCCGCACATGCGAGCGGGAGCGCGGATGGGCGACACCAAACTCTTCGACCTGATGATGGTCGATGGACTGATGGACGCCTACGATCAGGTTCCCATGGGTAACTTCGCCGAGCAGACTGCGGCGAAGTTGGGTATCTCACGGGCAGCGCAGGACGCCTTTGCAAGGGAATCAACGGAGCGAGCGATGGCTGCGGCCAAGGCCGGCCACTTCGTGCAGGAAATCGTTCCGGTGTCGGTTCCCCAGAGGCGCGGTGATTCGGTTCTCGTCAGTGACGACGACGGGCCGAAGACAGCACAGCTCGCCAAGCTCGCGGGCTTGCGGCCGGCGTTTACCAAGGACGGGACTGTCACGGCAGGAAACGCCTCGTCGATCAGCGATGGCGCAGCGGCGCTCGTACTGGCCAGCGCGCGACGCGCGAGCGAACTAGGGGTAACTCCCCTTGCAGTCATTCGCGGCCACGCGGTAGCCGCTCGGAAGCCAGCCGAATTTACCATTGCCCCCAACGACGCAGCGCGCAAGCTCCTCCAGCGCGTGAAGCTTCCCATCTCAGCCGTGGAAGCGTGGGAGATCAACGAAGCATTCGCGGTGGTGTCGATAGCCAACAATCAACTCCTCGAACTCGACCCGTCCAAAGTGAACGTGCGGGGTGGCGCTATTTGCCTTGGTCATCCTCTCGGTGCGTCTGGAGCGCGCATCCTGGTGACACTCCTTCACGTCATGAAAGACCACCAGCGCAAGCTTGGAGTCGCAGCACTTTGCATCGGCGGAGGCGAGGGCATCGCTCTGCTCGTCGAAGCCGCCTAGCGTTCGGAAGCATACCTTGATCAAGCGCATTGATTCCGCAGACGAAGCTGTCGCAGACATTGGAGATGGCGCTACGCTCATGGCCGGGGGGTTTGGACTTTGCGGCAATCCGGAGACCTTGATCGCAGCACTCCTCCGCAAAGGCGTTCGCAATCTCACAATCATTTCAAACAACTGCGGTACGACGGACAAGGGACTCGGGGTTCTTCTCGCCAACCGTCAAGTGAAGAAGATGATCTCAAGCTACGTTGGCGAGAACAAGGTCTTTGAAGAGCAGTACTTGAGCGGTGAACTCGCCGTCGAACTCTTACCCCAAGGGACGCTCGCCGAGCGTATTCGCGCTGGCGGCGCCGGAATCGGCGGCTTTTACGTCCGAACCGGCGTTGGAACCATCGTCGCCGAAGGAAAAGAGGAAAAGCTCATCGACGGCATCCCCCACCTGCTGGAGCTGCCGTTGCGTGCTGATTTCACCATCGTCCGAGCGTGGCGTGCGGACCCTGGTGGAAACTTGCAGTTCAGAAAAACAGCGCGCAATTTTAGCCCCATGATGTGCACCGCGTCCAAAGTGACGATCGCCGAGTACGAAGAACTGGTCCCCAGCGGTTCCATGGATCCAGACCACGTTCACGTTCCGGGAATCTACGTCGATCGCCTGGTCCCTAGCGTCGACTTGAAAAAGTGGATCGAGCGGCGAACGGTCAGCGCGCCCGATGCGAAGGGCGATCATGCCGCTTAGCCGAATGGATATCGCGAAGCGCGTAGCCCGGGAAATGCGGGATGGCTACTGCGTCAACCTTGGAATTGGACTTCCAACGCTGATTGCCAATGTGATTCCCGAAGGCCTGGAGGTCATCCTTCAGTCGGAGAACGGGATGCTGGGGACGGGACCTTACCCCTTCGAATCAGAGGTCGACGCGGATTTGATTAACGCCGGAAAGGAAACGGTCAGCGCGCTCCCCGGTGCGGCTTTTTTCGATTCAGCGGATAGCTTTGCGATGATTCGGGGCGGGCACATCGATCTTGCGGTTCTCGGAGCGATGCAGGTGAGTGAGCGAGGTGACCTTGCCAATTGGATGATCCCCGGAAAGATGGTGAAGGGGATGGGTGGCGCCATGGACCTGGCCGTCGGAGCGCGACGGGTGATCGTTGCCATGGAGCACGCGAACAAGCGCGGCGAGCACAAGATTCTTGCGTCCTGTACGTTGCCGCTTACGGGGAGGGCCTGCGTTCACGCCATTTGCACCGACTTGGCCTGGATCGACGTGACGCCCGAAGGATTGCTCCTGCGCGAGGTGGCCCCCGGCGAGACGCTCGAATCTATCCAAAGGCTGACCGGTGCGACACTGCGATGCGCGTCTGACATCCAAGTGCTTGGCCCCTGATCATCGCGTTGCGACAGCAGTGCTAGGCTAAATGCCAAAGGAGTGTAGACTGCTGCCTTGAGGAGCTTGCGATGACCGATCAAGACCAGCACCGTCCTGCGCGAGCGTCTGAGCGGCTTCAACACGAACTGCTAGTCGCATATCGAACCAACAAGGGGTTTGTCACCGATTGGGCCGTCAACATTAGTCGCGGAGGCCTCTTCATCAATTCTCGAGAGCCGCTCCCGGTGGGCAGCGAAGTGCACCTGATCGTTTCTTTGCCCGATGCGGTGTTCCCTTTTGACTTGAATGGGAGGGTGGTGCGCATTCAAGGTACCCATCAATCGGAAACCGGTCCAGGAATGGCGATTGAATTCGTCGACGTCGACGATGAAAAGAGGACTCGCCTGCAAGGATTCGTTGATCGCATGCGCAAGGAATTGCCGGACCTCGCCGCTAACTAAGCCCTTGCGGATCGTCGAACTCACTGTGAACCGGTTTGACCGGACTGGTCGAGGGGCTGCCTTCTTTGAGGGGCAACTCCTCCATATCCCCGGGACCCTTCCGCTGGAGCGGGTGCGGGTTCAAATGGGGCCACGAGGAGAAGCTCGGCTTCAGGAAATCATTGCTCCCAGTAGCTCGCGAAGGCTTCCTCCCTGCCGCTTCGCTGATGTGTGTGGCGGGTGCACGATGTTGCACGTCGCCGAGAAGGCGCAACAGGTTGCGCGAATGGACATGCTCACGATGGCCCTTGATACCTATGCGGGTATCAAGCCCAGCGACTTCCAAAGGATTGCAAATCCTCCTTTGGGGGCCGGGTTGGGCTATCGAAGACGCGCAACACTTCACCGCTCCGGGTCGGGCTTTGCCTATTTTGAGCGGGGAAGCCATCGAACGGCCATCGTCGACCACTGCCCGGTCCTTTGCCCGCCCCTGGAAGGGATGCCGCTTGAACTGGCGAAGCTCCTTCAGGCGAACCTCAACGCCATCCAGTTACTCCACCTCTTGGCGGCGAGAGATCGCGTAGCCATTGGCCTGAAGCTTTCAACCCTCGCTACCCCAGCGTTGCGGAAGGCCGCCGGCGAGCTCGTCCAGCGGGGGCTCGTCGCTGGCGTCGTATTGATTCCGCAGCGTGGACCCTCCGAAGACATCGGCGATCCGACGCTCGACGACGGTGGCGCCTTGGTGCGTCCAGATGCGTTTGCGCAGGCTAGTGAAGCGGGATCTGCTGCCCTCGTCGAGGCGGCTCGAGAATTCCTGGGGCTTCAAGGTCATGAACGAGTTCTCGAACTCTTTGTGGGAAACGGCAACTTTGCGCTGCGACTCCTGGACCGGGCAGCGACCTGGTTGGGGGTCGATTCTGATCCTGTCGCGCTTCGCCTCGCGCGCGTTGCAGCGGGAGCTTCTACGAAGCTGCGGTTGATCCAAGGGGATGCCATCAAAGTTCTCAATGGCGTTGCGCGCGGAGGCGAGCACATCGACGCGATCTTGCTTGATCCTCCGCGAAACGGAGCTCCGGGTATCGGTGACGCCGCTCGCCGCCTCGGGGTTCGCAAGGTCGTCTACATCTCCTGCGAACCTCGCTCTCTCGCCAGGGACGCCAAGGATCTCGTAGCCAACGGCTTTCGTCCCGAGGCGCTCTGCTTCGTCGACCAATTTCCACAAACGCATCACGTGGAGGCGGTTCTTTCTTTTGCGAAGGAAACGAATGCGGTTCGCCCAGAAGTTTTGCCGATGTAGAGGTACGCTGCGCAGTGGGAAGAATCTTCGAGACACGCAAGGCCACGATGTTTGCTCGGTGGGACCGGATGGCCAAGCTGTTCACCCGGATGAGCAAAGACATCGCGATAGCTGTGCGCGAAGGTGGCTCTGATCCGGCGGCCAATTCGACGCTACGGAGGGTGCTGCAGACCGCCCGCGCGAAAAACATGCCGAAAGACAAGATTGAAGCCGCGATGAAGCGCGCTCTCGGCAAAGACACGGCGAAATATGAAACGGTGATCTACGAGGGCTATGCGCCACATGGAATCGCCGTCATCGTCGAAGCTGCGACCGACAATGCGACGCGAACTGTTGCCAATGTGCGTATGCATATGAAGCAAGCCGGAGGCAATTTGGGCACCTCTGGCAGCGTGCTCTTCCACTTTGAACATATGGGCATATTTCGCGTTCCAGCGGAGAAAGTGAATGTCGACGCTATGGAACTCGCCCTCATCGATCGTGGACTGGCGGATTTGGGGAACACTATCGGTGACAACGGAGAACAACTCCTGGAGCTTCGATGCGCCTTTCCCGCTTTTGGTACGATGCACTCGGCTATTGAAGCGAGCAAACTGGGCGAAGTAACAGCCGAAGCGCAATACATCCCAAAAGCGCTGGTGGAACTGGGGGGCCCCGAGGGGCAAGCGGTTTTGAAGATGGTGGACGCGCTCGAACGAGACGAGGACGTTCAACGCGTTTTCCACAATCTTGCGTGATGCCGCGCCTCAAACTCACGCTGGCGTACGATGGCGGAGCCTACGCGGGTTGGCAGATTCAGGCCAACGCGCCGTCGGTTCAAGCAACCGTGGAGGCCGCCTTGAATAGGCTTCTCGGGGTTCGGACAAAAGTCCTCGTCGCCGGGCGTACCGACGCAGGAGTTCATGCGACCGGGCAAGTCATCGCCTTTGACACCGACGCAGATTTGCCGTTGCGCGCGTACCATCGAGGACTCAATGGAATCCTCCCTTCAGACATCGCCATTGTCGCGGCGGAAGTGGCTGCGCGGGATTTCGATCCGCGGCGTTGGGCGCGAAGCCGCCGGTATCGCTACTGCATCGTCTGCGCAGGCCACCGCGTTCCTTTGTTGCGTCGAACCCATTGGGAAATCTTTGAATCGCTCGACACGACAGCCATGGCTCGCGCGGCATCTTGTCTCGTCGGCAGCCATGACTTCTCCGCCTTCCGAGCCTCCGATTGCGAAGCGGCGACTGCGGTTCGAGAATTATACAAGGTTCAGCTTCTCGCCGGTGAGGATGCGAGAATCGAGCTCCTCTTCGAAGGCAGCGCGTTTCTCAAGCATATGGTGCGGACGATGGTAGGAAGCCTCGTCGAAGTTGGCCGCGGGCGCAGACACTCGGATTGGATGCGCCGCGTGTTGGAATCTCAGGACCGAAGGCAAGCGGGACCCACCGCACCCGCGCACGGTCTGGTGTTGGAGGCAGTTTCCTACGGGAGCGCGGTCCCGGAAGCGGTGCGGCTACCGGAATTGGATAGCGGCACTGGGTAGGGAAGGAGCGTATGGCGAACTCCAAGCAATCGCTCGCGCACGCGATGAAGCAGCATTTGGCGTGGCAAGCCGCGGAAGGCACGCGGGTGATTCTGCAGCGAAGGGCAGTCCCTGGGTCGGCGGGCCTTCGGCCTGCCTCGAAAAATCCGACGCTCGCGGATGTTCGGCAAGCCCTCGGTGACTGCCAGCGCTGCAAACTCTGCACCGGACGCACCCAGATCGTCTTTGGAGCAGGGGATCCGCAGGCCAAACTGATGTTTGTTGGCGAAGCGCCCGGAGCGGAAGAGGACCGACAGGGAGAACCATTCGTGGGTGCTGCGGGCAAGCTCCTCGACAAGATGATAGTGGCAATGAAGCTGACCCGAGACCAGGTCTACATTTGCAATGTGGTGAAGTGCAGGCCGCCAGGAAATCGGAATCCTGAAGCCGATGAGATCGCAAGCTGCGAACCCTTTTTGGTTTCTCAAATAAGGGCTGTTCGGCCGCAGGTCATCGTCGCACTCGGAAAGGTTGCGACGCAGGCGCTCCTCAAGGAGAATACGCCGATCTCCAAGCTTCGAGGGCGCTGGCGCGAGTATCAAGGCGTCGCATTGATGCCCACCTTCCACCCCGCATATTTGCTTCGAAACCCTGGAGAAAAGCGGACGGTGTGGGAAGACTTGAAAAGCGCAATCGCAAAAATGGAGAGCCTCCGATGAGGGGATCGATCGAGTTCCACAAAATTGCGGCACCCACTTTGGAGAGCAACCCGCTGGGGGATCCGTCGACGCGAATTTTGCCAGTCTATCTACCGCCCGGCTATGTGGCCAGTGGGGCGAAGCAGTATCCAACGGTGTACTTTTTACACGGGTTTAGCGGGACTGCGATGAAGTGGTTCTCGCCAATTCCCTTCGGCCGAAATGTTCCAGAGCGCCTCGATTGGCTCATCGAGAACGAAAAGGTTCCGCCAGTCATTGCGGTCTTTCCGGATGGATGGACCCAACTCGGCGGAAGCCAATGGGTCAACTCGGAGGGCATCGGGCGGTATCGCGATTTTGTGGTCCGCGACATCGTTTCTTGGGTCGATTCACACCTGCCGACGGCCCCCACCGGGCGTTCGCGCGTACTCCTGGGAAATTCTTCTGGAGGTTACGGCGCGCTCGTCATCGGTCGGTACCATCCGGATACGTTTGGGCACGTGGCGGCGCATAGCGCCGATGCCGGATTTGAATACTGCTACTTGCCAGACTTTCCGCGCGCGGCAGGTCCCTTGTTGGCTGCAGGAGGTGTGCAGGCTTGGTTTGAGAAGTTTCGCACCCGAGCGGTCGAGACGTCGATGCAATCTCGAGATCACGCTGTCATCAATCTCCTGGGAATGGCTGCGGCCTATTCTCCGCAGATGGGCGCACCCCTCAATCTCGACCTCCCGTTTGAAATCGAAGACGGGCGCCTCAAAATGCAAACGTGGAATCGCTGGCTCGTCCATGATCCGGTGAGGTTCGTTCGCAAGAGCAGCGACGCCTACAAGCGCTTGCATAGTCTTTTCATCGACTGCGGAACCAATGATGAGTTCAATCTTCGCTGGGGAGCGAGGATGGTAAGCGCGGATCTTTCCGCCGCCGGCGTAGAGCATCTGCACGAAGAGTTTGAGGGCGGGCACTCGAACGTTCAGCACCGATTCGAGAGGTCGCTTTCCTGGTTGTTGCCCCGCGTGGACGCGCTGTGACGGCAGAGGTGTCTCTACGCGCAAAGCTTGAAAATGCGCTGCGAAACACGGTCGCTCGAGCGCAGCGAGAAGGTGCAATCCCCCAGTTCGAAGTCCCGGATCTGTCGGTGGAAGTTGCGCATGACCCGAGCCACGGGGACTTCTCTTCGAATGCTGCGCTTTCGCTCGCACGAAGCGCACGGATGCAGCCAGCGCGGCTTGCCCAGATTCTTCTCGATAGCTTTGAAGACCCAGACGGCTTGATTGCAAAGGCGCGTTTTGCGCCACCTGGATTTCTCAACTTCACCCTAGAAGGAAGAGCCCTCCAACAAGTTGTTCTCGACGTGCTGAGCGCCGGTGACAGCTATGGTTGCCAGCCAGCGGAATCCACAGGGCGCAAAATCTTGGTGGAGTTCGTATCGGCAAACCCGACGGGCCCAATTCACATCGGCCATGCGCGTGGAGCCTTCCTGGGAGACGCACTCGCACGCCTGTTAGTCGCCGCAGGCAATGTGGTGACGCGCGAGTTCTTCATCAACGACTATGGGAAGCAGATGGAGGCACTCGGGCGGACGCTCTACCAACGCTACCGTGAATCGTTTGGCGACCCCGTAGATACCGGTGCAATCCAGTACCCCGGCGCCTACGTCGTCGACATAGCGCGCGCTTGGGCCAAGGAAGTTGGCGATGTGTTCCGATCGGCACCGGAGTCTCGGTGGCTTCCAGCGGCTATCGCCTTTGGAAAAGCGGCCTGTCTTGAAGCCATTCGCGGGACGCTCGCGCGTGCCGGGATTCATCACGAGATCTTCACGTCTGAACAGGCGATTCACGATCGCGGGAAAGTCGCGGCGCTCATCGCCTCTTATCGCGCCCGCGGCGTTCTCTATGAGGCTAGCGAGGGGCGGCGCCGAGAATCTGGAGAAAAAGTCCGAAGCGCCGGATCCAAGGCTGCGGCCTTTGCTGTGCGGCAGGAAGGTGGCACCTTTCTCATGACCGCCACCTACCAAGAGGGTGGCAAGTATGTTCTTCGGGACGACGAAGATCGCGTCCTCCTTCGTCCAGATGGATCGCCCGTGTATCTCGCCGGTGACCTCGCCTACCATCGGGATAAATTTGAACGCGGCTTTGACGCGGCGGTGGACGTGTTTGGAGCAGACCACGGGGGACATGTGGCCCGGCTGCATTCTGGCCTCCGGCTCCTCGGCATCGATGAGGACCGGCTCCGCGTCGTGCAAGTCCAAATGGTTCGGATCACGCGCGGTGACGTAGAAGTGAAGCAGAGCAAGCGAAGGGGAGAGATCGATACGCTCGATGACCTTCTTGACGAAGTTGGTCCCGACGTGTGCCGATTCCTGTTTCTCAGCAGGAACCCCAACGCGCAATTCGACATCGACCTCGATGCGCTCACTGCGGAGAGCAAGGACAACCCCGTATACTACCTGCAATACGGACATGCGCGTTGCAGTGCGGTGCTCGATCGCGCGGCGAAGCGGGGCACGCCTTTTATGGGCGCTCAAGCGCTTTCCCTTGAGATGCTAGCGCCGCTGAGATCCTCCGCTGAGAGAGAACTCTTAAAGCGAATGTCCCAGTTGCCGGATGTCGTCGTGTCCGCATCGCGGCGCCTTGAACCACACCACGTGCTGCACTATTGCCGCGAATTGATTGCGGAGTTTCATAGCTACTACACGAATACCAAGGGCGATCCGATTCTCGGAAGCGACCTGGTGCGAACGCAGGCGCGTTTGGCACTCGTGGCAGCGCTACGCCAAGTATTGCGCTCGGCGTTCGGGATATTGGGTATTTCCGCACCTGAAGCGATGGGGGCCATTGAGACCGAGGAAGAGGGTTTGCTCTAAAGCGCTTGTCGGAGCGCGTGCGTATGGACGCTTGAAGTCAATGATCGGCACCGCGGCTTCCAAAGCTGGTGAAATCCGGGAGGAAGCGAAGCCCGAGCGTACCTACTGGACCATTCCGCTGCTTGGCGACGATGAGATCGCAATCGCGGGGCATCGCTGGGTCTTGCGGTGCATGGGGCCTGTCATCCCCTTGCGAATCGCCGGAGGGATGGATGAACATCACGACGTCAGCATCTTGTTCGATCGCACCTGATTCTCGGAGATCTGAAAGGAGAGGGCGGCCTTCCTTCCGTTCGTCGACGCGTCGATTGAGTTGGCTCAAGGTGAGGATTGGGATGTTGAGCTCCTTTGCAAGCAGCTTGAGTGAGCGACTGATCTCTGAAACTTCAAGCTGTCGGCTTTCAATGCGTCCGGTCTGATGCATCAGCTGCAAATAGTCGATGACGATAAGGCCCAAGTTGGGTTCCCGCTGTTTGAGGCGCCTCGCCTTCGCGCGCAGGTCGAAGGAAGAAAGGCCACCCGAGTCATCGATGTGGATTGGAAGCCGCGAGAGTTCGGAGGCGGACTCGAACAATTTGGAGAACTCCTGTTCACTCATCTTCCCCGCGCGAATTCGGCTCATATTTACGGAAGCATGCGAACCCAGGAGGCGGCTCACCAACAGTGCGGAGGGCATTTCTAAGCTAAAAATGCCGACGGCTTTTCCTGGCTCCGAACTCGAAACACCGCGCGCCACATTGAGCGCAATGTTGAGACCGAGCGCAGTCTTGCCAACCCCAGGGCGCGCAGCGAGAATCAGCAGTTCACCGCGATGAAATCCCGTCAAGAGTCGATCGAGGTCGATGAATCCCGTCGCCAAGCCAGTGATGCCGCTGTGCGCGGTGCGGATTCGATCGAGGAATCGCATCGTATCCTCAACCAGCTCGGGCATGGCGCGGAGATCGCCGCTGTGCCGGCGCTCTGAGATTGAAAAAACGCGCCGCTCCGCTTCGTCGAGGAGCGTCGCGATTTCCCCAGTTTCTTGGGATGCGAGCTGGGAAATTTCGCGTCCAGCGCGGGCGAGCGCTCGACGAATGGACTGGTTCTTGATGATCCTCGCGTAGTCGACGGCGTTTTGCGCAAAAGGAACGGTCTGATCAAGCTGTGCGAGGTAACTTGGACCTCCCACCGAGGCGAGGTTCCCTAAAACCCGAAGTTCCTCCGCGAGCGTTACATGGTCGATACGATCCGATCGGCTGTCGATCGCCGTCATTGCTCCAAAGATTTCACCATGCGCACGTTGCGCGAAATCATCGATGGCAATGAGTTCAAGGACGTTGGCAAACGCCGCATTGTCCATCAAGATCGCGCCCAGCACTGCGCGCTCTGCAGCGAGGTCTTGATAGCTTGCGTTGCGATCCATGACGTCCGTTCCGTCGCTCGCGGACGTTGCTAGCGTTTCCTATTGGGGCCCGCTGTCTGCAACGACGTTTACTTTTATCTGCCCGATCACCTCTCGGTGAATCCGCATTTCAACGACGTAGGCGCCCAATGCGCGAATTGGTTCAGCAAGGCGGATGCTACGTCGGTCGACCTTTTGGCCGCTGGCGGTGAGAGACTCTGCAATATCGAGGACAGTCACCGATCCAAACAGTTTGCCTTCCGCACCAACCCGGCGAGCGATAGTCAAGGTCAGCGCATCGAGCGCTGCGGCGCGCTGAACAGCGGATTCTCGAAGCTTCGCTTGCCGCGCGGCGATGACCTTCTTCTCGTGTTCGAGTTGCGCCACGCTCCCAGAGTTGGCGAGCATCGCGAGGCGTCTCGGGAGTAGGTAGTTGCGAGCATACCCGTCCTTGACGACCACGATATCGCCGGAGTTTCCAAGATTGTCGACATCCTCACGTAGAATGATTTTCATTGCAGGTGTCCTCCGTACCTTAGCCTTGGAGTACCAGGTAGGGAATCAGGGCGAGGCCACGGGCTTGCTTAATTGCCTTCGCAACTGCCCGCTGATGCTTTGAGCAGTTCCCTGAGATGCGCCGAGGAATAATCTTGCCGCGTTCGGTGACGAAATATTTTAGCGTCGCCTGATCCTTGTAGTCCACGCGCGCGTTCTTATCAGTGCAGAATCGGCAGGCCCGACGACGCGTGAGTCCGCCGCGACGCTTGTCGTCATCTTCCCCTCCACGATCAAAGTTGCTCGCATTGGTCTTCTGATGCTTTTTGGGAGTCATTTGGTCTCTTTAGGATCTTGGGTCGGAGCCGTCGGAAGATTCGTCGTCGCTTGCATCGTCGTCGCGCGAAAAGTCATCCCGATCTGGGGAACCGAGCGGAGATTTGTCATCGGAGTCGCCACCGAGGGTGAGGTCATCCTGAGGTTCGTGCGCCGCCGGATCGGCGTCATCGGCGAGGCGCTTGCTCATGAAGCGCGTCACCGCGTCGAGGTTTCGAAGGTTGCGCTCAATTTCGGCGACGAGGGAGGTCCCGCCGAGGTAGTGCGCTTGGACGTAGATCGCGCGGGACTGCTTGCCGATCGGATACATGGTCCTCTTTTTTCCCCACACCGTAAATCTGAGGAACTTTCCGCCATTGCGATCGACGATGCCCCTGACCCGGTCCTTCACGATGCCAACGTTTTCGTCGGTGAGATCTGGAGAGAGGAGGAAGATCGTTTCGTATTCGCGCACGCGCGGTGCAGCGCGATGTTCTGTTTCTGCCATGGTCTACCCCGTGGGTTTATTTGCCCGCGCAAGGAGCGCGCGAGCGGGGTTGCTGCGATGATATTCCTTCGATTGGGTTGTGCGCATAGGTGCTTTGGCATGCGCTGTCAATCGCGTTCCGCAGTATGGTGCGCACCTTGAGTTTTCCACCGATCCTCTCCACTTGGTTTCGCTCTTCACGGACCATCGGAGTGGCTTTCCTTTGGGCAGTCTGCATTGGTGGTGGATTGGGGGCAGCTTCGCTCTATCGCGAAACCAACACCGCCGACGAGTCCAACGGAAATTTGGCTTTTCGCCTGCCCTGGCTCCTAGAGCGAATAGAACTCGCAACCTTCGATTGGCGCGCCCGCGAAGCCGCAATCCGCGCCGAGCCCCAAGAAGATGTGGTGCGGGTGATGGTGGACAGGGAGACGAGAGACAACGCGCGGCGGAACGAGCACCCAGATTGGGCGACTTCCCCGTGGTCTCGCTCGCTCATCGCAACAGCGACCGAGCAAGCGGTCCGCGAAGGAGCGGCAAGAGTCATCATCCAGGACTCCCTGCGAGGACCATCCTTTCGTCAATGCGGCGATTCGGCGCTTCGAAATTGCGACGATGAAGCGCTTGCCTCGGCGCTCGTGCGCCTTGGCGATTCGGTCGTGCTGGGACTGCGTCCCGCTTCATCAGATGACGGACCGACAGGAAACGCACTTGCCGCCTCGCTCACGAAGATGGGGACGGTACCGTCGAAGCTTGCTGCGGTTCCACTGGTCGCTACCGCGCTCGCGCGCGCCAAGCCTGTCTTTGTGATGCAGGAACCAGCCGGATACTCAGTATGGGAGGGCTCTGCCTCGGACGTGCGCGCGCTCACGACGCGGCCCATGACCATGGAAGATGAGGCTGCGGCCGTCGACGCGACCTGGCTTTGGGCGACCATGAGCATGGTTCAGGCAAGGGGAATGCAACCGCTTTTCCTCCCCACGGTGAGTTCCATTGATGGTCCTTGGCCTGGACTTTTTCGTAAACCGGCGAGTCTAGCGCTCGAAGGGGTGCGTACGGATGCGGATGGTATCGTTCGCTCTGTCCAGCTCCTTTTTCGCGGTCCGCGGGATGGAGTGCTTCCGGGCCTGGTCCTCCAAGCGACCGCCGCCAAGCCTGGAGGAGAGATCGAAGCAGAAGAGCGTCACCTCGGCTATCAACCCCTGCGTGTCGCGGGGCTCAGCGCTGCGGGAGAACTGCCGATGACGCGCCGCGGAGCGATGGTGATTGCCTGGAGCGAAACGCGCGCCAGAGCCGGATCGATTCGGCGTTGGGTGCCGGCCTGGCGCCTGCTCGTCAATTCTGAAGACGACGCGGCAAAAAGCGCCCGTCGGCATTTCGACAACGACCTCAAAGGAAAGATTGTCATTCTCGGTGACATTGAGCGCGACGAAGAATTCGTAACTCCAGGGGGACGTCTCTCGCAATCGGCGATCCTTGTGCAAGCGGTCCACAATGCAGTGACTGGGCGCGCGATCTCCAGGGTGCCTTCTCGCGTCGATCTGTTCCTCACGCTCGCAATGGCAGGAATCGGGGCCATCTTGGCGCTCTTTTGGACGAGTGCGCTCCGCCGCCCAGGCTGGCTCGTCCTCCTCGCTACCATCCTCGGCGTGGGACTGCTCTACGGGTTGGTCGCATTCCAGCTCTTCGTGTTTGAAATGAAATGGATTGCGGTAGCGGGTCCCTTGCTCGCCTTCGCCGGCACTTTTCTCACTTCCATGGGCTATGCGCGGTCCATGCAGCAGACGCTCCGGGATTTTGTGAACCGAGCGCTCGGCGGAGCAGTTCACGCCGACATCTTTCGGAGTGTCGAGCGCGATCTCCGGCTCATGCGCCCCCGTCGGAGCGATCTGACCACCTTCGCGGCAGCATTGGATGGAATAAGTGCTGCAGCGGAACGTGCGGAGGCGAGCCAGATTGTTTCCGTGTTCCGGGAATTCCTCGTCGTGGCCACTGAGGCCATTCAAGAGACAGGGGGGCACGTCGATAGGGATCTCGGTGACGGGCTCAGTGCGTTTTGGGGCGCCCCGGTGAGCCAAGACGACGCG
>JBGSMZ010000170.1:0-11229 GCA_041739845.1 Myxococcaceae bacterium | reverse complement strand
GACGAGATTGCGCTCGCGCTCAACGGTATCTGGCGCAGCATAGGGCGCATCGGTGCTCCAGGCTCGGTAGCTCGCTCCGGCGCGCGCGCTGGCCAGGCGAATTTCCCCGCCGCCCTCGCGCACGAACGCGACTTGACTGGCTCCCGTCGGGCCAATCGCATTTCCGCGGCTAAACCGGATCGGGTGGGAGAGTGCAATCAGCGCCCTGGCCCCGTAGGCCGAGAGCAATTCCACTTGCTGCGAGGTGGCGGTTGGATTCTCGGGTGCGAGAAGGACATCGAATCCACTCTCCACTGGCGTATCGATCGCACGCCACTCATTTCCCTCAAATAATTCGAGGTGCTTGGCGACCCAATAGGCCTGCAGGCTTGCGACTTTGGGATCCGGCGTCAGCGCGATCTTCGCAACGACGCGCGCGCTCGTTTTGATGTCGCCGGATCCGCCGAGGCGCACGCGGTCGCTCAGTCCAGCGACGGATCCCAAAATCCCTGGATTCGAACGCTTTCCTCCTGAGTTCCAGGACAGCCTCGGAAACAGCACGAAAAACGCAACGGCGGCCAATGAAGCCCCGACCAAGCCGAGACCTACGAGCCCCGCGACGGAACGGTAGGTTGACCGCGACGGGCGCTCGTCCGAGGCGCGCTCGAGCACACCAAACGCGAGGGTGAGGCAGGCAAAGACGGAAAAGAGGAAGAGGCACCCAGCAAACCAGAGCTCCCCAGAGAGGCTCGCGGAGCCTGCGATCAAGAGGAGCGAAGCGAGGAGCAATTGTCCATTGGTGTCGGGTGCAGGCTCCGCTGCGAGTCGGTGTGCTGCAACCAGGACTGCAAATGAAACGGCAGCAATCGATGGCTCGATGAGTCCCCGAAGCGTTTGCATCGCCAGCGCAAGGGCAATGAGCAAGACGGCGATCACTGACCAGCTGCGTCGATGCGCCAGTGGGTGCCTGCCAGTGAGACTCAGTCCCAGCGCACAGAGGAATGGGACGATCGTCCACAGCGGCAGAACCCCAGAAAGGCTCGCCGCTGCAAACGCAGCCGCAGCGGCCAAGTCGCGCGTCAGGTGTCCAACCGTGCGCCTCTGCTTCACCATCACGTCGGTGGCTCGTCGAAGCCAATGGAGGCGATCGCGTTGAGGAGGTGTATTTCCTGCATTGGGTTCGGCAACGGTCGAATATGGATCTTCCCGCAAACCAGCCCAACATCGTGACCCGTGGCGATGAGCTGGCGCGCTGCCGCTGCGATATCCTCGCAAGAGCTTTCAAGCGCCGGACCGGGTTGCTGCTGCGCGATGCGCAAGGTGACTTGAATCCGATTGTCGCGTTCGCGTTCGGCCTTGAGGAGCGACAGACCCTGGGCGCTCTTCTTCCAATGGATGCGTCGCGCGTCCTCGTCCGGTTGCAATTCACTGATGCTGGCCAGGTCTCCGTTCCCGTCACGGCCATGGCCCGCACGGACATCGCCGGAATGGGCCACCCCTTCACGTCGGGGGAGTTCCTTGGGAGGAACCCGTCGAGGCCAGACGAGGACGATGTCAGGCAGCGCAATCTCGCGAATCTTTTCAAAAAGACCGAACGGAAATTGGGTGGAAATCCGCACTCCGGTGAGCTTCAGCGGACCACGTCGGTACAGGAGCGCCTTGGCCCGCAGCGTTGTGGTTGTGTTGGCAGGAATCTCCGCAATTGCGCCGCCGCACTCCATCCCCGACAGTTCGGCGACGCGAAGCGCGAACCCATGCTGGCGGCTCGTCATTTCATAGCGGACGGCGAAGGGCGAGCCGGCGAAACACCCGGTCGGAAGAACGCGGCGCAGCGCTATTCCCCCAACGACGCGCTCGGAGAGGATTCCAGAGACGATGACAACGGCGAGCATCATGCCGAGGACCAGATAGAGGAGGTTGTTCCCGGTATTCAGAGCGCCGATGCCTACCCCAAAGGAAATCAACAAGTAGGTTCGCCCAGAGGGGGTAATGGTCAGTCGCCGAGGAGCGCGCCAACGCTGCCTCCACCCTTGGCGCCTCCTCATCTTGGGACTGGAGTGGCGAGGAGGATCTCCTCAAGAATTCGACCTGCATCGTGGCGCGCGAGCGCCCCTTGCCCCGGCGTCTTGAGAACGATTCGGTGCGCCAGCGTCGGAATCAGCGTGGTCCGGATATCTTGGGGAATCGCAAAGTCCCGCGACTCCCACAGCGCATGCGCGCGCGCTCCGGCGATGAGCGACAGCATTGCGCGCGTCGACGCACCGCGCTCCACTTCCGGATGCGAACGCGTTGCGGCGCCCAAGCGTACTGCGTAATCAGCCACCTCGATTCCAATCTTCACGGCGCTCGCAGCGGCTTGGAGTTTGGTGAGACTGTCTGGGTCCGCGACACCGACGAGTGGTGGGGCAGCTTCCCGATGCCTCTCTGTAAGGAGGCGTACTTCTGTCGCGCTATCCAAATGACCTAAAGAAATGCAAAAGAGGAACCGATCGAGTTGGGAGTCGGGGAGCGGATAGGTACCGGCCGCGTCCAGCGAATTCTGAGTCGCAATGACGTGGAAAGGCTGCGGGAGCCTATGCGTGTGCCCATCGAGGCTGACCTGGCCATGCGCCATTGCTTCTAACAGCGCCGACTGAGTGCGAGGAGGGGCGCGATTGAGTTCATCGCCTAAGACCAACTGGTTGAAAATCGGGCCATGGCGAAAGACGAACTCCCCTGTTTGCGCGCGATAAATCTGCGCCCCGAGAATATCACTGGGGAGCAAGTCGGACGTGAATTGAATGCGGCCATACGCAAGGCCAAAAACCCGAGCCAAGGATTCAGCCAATGTCGTCTTTCCGACGCCGGGGACGTCTTCAATGAGCAGATGCCCCTTTGCAATCAGGCACGTGAGAGCGAGCCGGACCGCTCTTGGCTTCCCGAGGATCACGCCGTCGAGCGTCTCGGCGAGTCGCTGCATAACGAAGAAATGCGACCGGTCAATGCTCACGAGGAGAGCATAACCAATGCGATTGGGAAGGGCGACCGCTCTGCCGAAGCTTCAGGTCTGGTAGAGCAAAGCGGTGCCACGAATCCGCACGCTCAGCCCGCAATTGATCGACCAAATCGCCGCTGGCGAGGTGGTCGAGAGGCCAGCGAGTGTCGTGAAGGAACTCGTCGAAAACGCCATAGATGCAGATGCGGCTACGGTGAAGGTCACCATAGACGGAAGCGGTATCGCCGGACTCGTGGTTGTCGATGATGGAATTGGGATGGGACGCGAAGACGCCATGCAATGCATCGGGCGCCATGCGACGTCAAAGATCGCAAGCGCCGAAGACCTCTTTGCGATTCGCACCAACGGGTTCCGAGGTGAAGCGCTGCCGTCCATCGCAGCGGTATCGCATTTGACCTTGACCACCAGCGAGCATGGCGCGCGCGTTGGAACCAAGGTCACGGTGGACCACGGTGCGCCGATGCAGGTGGACATTGCAGCTCCGATTGGAGGAACGGCCATCGAAATTCGAGCGCTCTTCAGCAACGTGCCTGCGCGCCGAAAATTTTTGAAACGAGAAGCCACCGAAACCCACCATTGCCGAGAGGCGGTGGCTCGGTTGGCGTTGGGCTACCCTCGCATCGGATTTCGAATCGATAGCGGCGGCCGAGCCCTCCTTCACGCAGCGCCAACAAAGAATCTGGCGGAACGCATCGTCCAAGTCTTGGGGGAAGAAGTTCAGCCCCACCTGCGACCGGTTCACTGTGCGCGCCTCGGCATATCGGTTGATGGTTTTGCCGGGTGACCGGAGGTCAGTCAGTCTACGGCGCGCTGGATCTACACTTTCGTCAACGACCGCTATGTTCGCGACCGCGCGATCAACGCTGCTGTGCAGCGCGTCTATCGGAACATCCTCCCTCCGGGACGCCAACCGCTCGTGGTGCTCTCGATTCGTGTTGATCCCCGTGCGGTCGACGTCAACGTGCACCCTCAAAAACTGGAGGTTCGCTTTGCAGAACCGGCAGCCGTCGCCCAAGCTCTGGTGGCGGGTCTCGCAGAGGCGCTTGGACAGACACCCTGGGGGGGCTCGCTGGCGCCAAACAGCAAGCAGTACGAAGCGGCCGTAGCGCAATTTCTACGACCTCCTGGCCAAGGTCCACTCCTCGACAGCGAAGGGCTGCAAGCGCGAGAAGGTCGCCCCTCCGGCTACGGCACAGAGGACCTCAATTCCGCTCAACCTGCGGGCTTTTTCGCCGGCCTTGTCTACCGAGGAGAACTGGCGCGGAAATACTGGCTCTGCGAAACACCTGGCAGGTCGTTGGCCATTCTGGACGCGTCGCGCGTCGCCTTTAGACTAGAGGCGAATCGCATCGTTCGCGACCTCGACGCGGGTCGCCATCTCGCTTCGACACTGACCGTCCCCTGCACGCTCAATGGCGTCGCGCCCGAAGTCATTGCTGCGCGCGAGAATCTCGAGGCGCTCGGAATTTCCATCGAGCCTTTTGGAGAGGGAACCGCTGTCTTGCGAAAACTCCCCGTGCGGTGTGCACCGGAACGGGTAGCGGAACTTCTTTGCGAATTGTCGTCGGCCCTTGCAATCACTCCGCCATCGGCCCGTTTTCGCGCCTGTGCAACCTTGCTTGCAGCAGCAGCGCAATCGTCGAGTGCCTCCGTGGTTCCGACCACGGCGCAGATTCATCACGCCCTGTCGGCGCTCGAAGGTGCACCATCCTTTGGCGAACGAATCGTGCTCCGAATTCTTCCGATCCTCGAACTGGAGCGTTGATCGAGGGCGTCGAGCAACCCGTTTGGGAGCAGCCGCTTCGATGCAAAGTAGTCAAGGGAGTTTTGCCTATTCGCCGCGCGTGCAATACTCATGTATATGCGCGCATTCTCCCGGTATCTCCCCTTCCTGCTCCTTTGCGTCGGATTCTTCAACTGTGCTGGTCAGGATCCGGTGGGAGCGCCCGCGGATGCAGGAACCTCCGACGGGGGAAGCAATACCAGGGATGGAGGCGATTCAGGGAGCGGGGGAACCAACGCAGATGCTGGGACCTCCGACGGGGGGAGCAATAGCAGGGATGGAGGCGATTCAGGGAGCGGGGGAACCAACGCAGATGCAGGGGTCTCCGACGGGGGGAGCAATAGCAGGGATGGAGGCGATTCAGGGAGCGGGGGAACCAACGCAGATGCAGGGGTCCCGGCGATTCGGCCGATACCTTGCGATCGGAGCTACACGCCGTTTACAGACCCTGATTACCAGAGTGTGACAAGCGCCAAGGCGCCGTTTTGCCAAGCGACTTTGGCTGGTTTGAAAATCAGGTTTGTGGCTCCCGTCGCGCCTACGCGCCTCGCGGTCTACCTTCATGGAGATTCGGCGTTAGAATGGAGGGGAGACAACGGCTACTACCTGGTTCCGCTGGCGCGCTGGGCCTATGACAACAACATGCTGTTTGTTGCGCCCCTCGCTCCGTTTGGGCAAAATACGAGCGCACCATGCGGGATCAACGACGTCGAGGGCGCAGACTATCCATGCTGGTGGGCGAATCCTGATCAATCTCCACCAAGGCTTGCAGCCTTGCTCAAGGAGGTGGCAAGTCGATATAACCTCTCTACCGATAACATCGCGATGGCCGGACTCTCAGGTGGCAGCATCATGATCTCGAGAGAATGGCTTCATCGCTTCGGTGACCAGTTTCCTGGGCGCTATGTGATGAATTGCGGAGGCGACAGCTTCGACACCAACTATCCGGCCTGGAACAACTTTGAAGCCGCCGGTCCATTCAAGGACAAATTTGATTTGCTCTATAATTACGGAAGCGAGGACTTCCTGGCGGCTACGATTGCGAATTCTGTCGCGCTGTACCGAAATGTTGTCAAATTCAAAGTAACCGAGAAAGTCACCCCCGGTGCGATGCATTGCGCGACGCAAATAGAGACGACGAAGAGCACCATTACGTTCTGGGAACAATCCCTGAAGCCATGATCGCAAGCGCGACAGCTGGCCGATAGCGATCGCTCACCAGCACTACCTGGGCGGCAATGCTCTTCGAGTCGCCAGGCTATCGGTGAATACTTGGAACTTCACCGTCCTCTTTCGTGGCGCTCCGAGGGCACCGAGGAATCTGAAAAATTGCTCCCCAGGAACGCGCTGCTAGCGTGGCCGGATGTCTTGGTTCTTTCGCGCCATGGTGATCGTCGGAGCGCTGTCGATTGGGATGCCCGCATTTGGGTCCGGACCTGAGGCCGTCGATGGGTGGGGGAGGATCACGGTATCTGGCGGCTACCGCTGGGTACCTAACTGGTACTTCGAGGGCAAAGCTTCAACGGCTGGAACGCCCTACACCTCGAAGGCCATGGGCGGCGTCGCTGGAATCCTTGGGTTTGGCTACGGCCTGGGGGACCATATCGAAATCGGGATCGATCTTTTTGGAGCGTGGCACCCATTCTCGTTGGGTGCGCTAGGAGCCTTCGATGGGATTGCCTACGGTGGAATGTTGGGTGTTCGCTTGACTGGCAGCAATGCCATTTTCACCGGGCTCATGCCGTACTTCGGCGCACAGGGTGGAATCGTGCTGGCCGACGTTCAAGGCGGAACGGTGGACGTCCGAGAGAAGCTCATGGGGGGAGCGGCGGTCATGGCCGGGCTTCACTACAAGGTGAGCGATCACTGGGGCGTCACTCTCGATGTTCGCTGGGTGTGGGCGCGGCTGACATTCCCAACAATCGGAGGCATGAACTCCGGCGGCGTCTGGGTCACCCTCGGTGTCTCCTACTTCATTTCCCCAGCGCGACAGCAGAGCCAGGGAGTTCCTGGCTTTGATGGTCCGAGTTATTTGCGGGACTAGTGAGGGCCGTGTGCCTGAACGCACCGCCTGTGATAGCTCTCCTGTGCGATGACCGAAGACGAAGACTTGGGCAAACGCATCGAGGAGGTACGTCGAGAAGTAATTGAGGCGCGAAACCTCACCATCAAAGGCGACAACGCGATCAAGGTGTTGCACGCTGAGGTGAAAGCCATCGGCGGAAGGCAAGATGCATTCCGCAGGCGAGCGATGGTTTCCACGGCGACTGCCTACGTTGTTTTTGCGCTCCTTTGCGCCGCCGGAGCGATCGGGGTCATCGCCGCCCGTGCGCAGGTCACGGCTGGCGAACGCACTCGATCCGAAAAGCAGCTTTCGGAAATGACGGTGGCGATGGATAGGTATCGAGCGGCGGCCAGCGAGCGTGCCCAAATCGAAAAAACCGCAGTTGAAGCCTACCAACAAATGACCGAGCAAAAGGGCGAAGCGCGCATGCAAGGCGTGGCGTTGCAGCGCCGCTTAGAGAGCAACAAGCTGTCTGCTTTGGAGAAACTCGTGCTCACTGGGACAGCGCGACCCATCGAGAAGGAGGTCCGCAATGCCGCCCTAGAGCGTGCAAAAGTGGCGATGTGGAACCGCGACTGGAACGGCGCGATCGCAGCGGCGAAAGTGGCGCAAGCGACGAACCCAGCGGGAGAAGAGGCAGCGCAGGTCTCCTTTGCGCTCGGCAACGCCTACTTCCGAGCACGCCAGTACGATCAAGCCATAGGGCCTCTGTCCGATTTCGTGGCGCTCGCTGGAAAGTCATGGCTTCACGACGCTGCGGCTTTCATGCTCGTACAATCGCTGGACGCTACCGGACAAGTTGCCGAAGGAAGCGCAGCCGCCCGCAAAGGCCTTGAAGCTGCCTCCGATGCAGACTTCAAAGCCAAGTTCCTGGACCGGGTTCGAAGGATAGGTGGTGCCGCAGTGGCGGCGCCTTAGCGGACTCGATGAGCAACCAACCTCCCAGCCATCGGACCTTCCGAAGGATCGCCGTGACCGTCTACATGCTGGTGGCAGTTGGCTTCTGCGCGCTCGTGATCGGGTCGGTCATCAGGTCCCTTGCCCAAATGGCGCCTAGACACCCTCAGGGGACGATGGCGACTCTGACTGTCCACGAGTGCGTGGCTGGGGCAAATGCGCTTCGATTCGCTTTGGATCAAGATCTCGCGGATGCTCGACACGCCGACGCGACGCGCTCGGATCGCGATTTCATGGAGCGAAGGACGGCATGGCTCGAGCGCGAGCGTCGCCTCGAAGGGCTTTGCGCGCTTCAATTGCCTGAGCGCCTACGCCTCAAGAAGTTGTTCGAGCTTCTTGAGGTACTTCTTGATCGGTACACGACCGCAACCGTGCAATTTGCTGGCGAAGTGGAACCCGCCGTTCACGCCTACCAAGCGTTGGCGACGGCCCTGGGCGCTGACGCGTTGGGTCAGCGCAGCGGAACGAGCACCGAATAGCGTCCGGAAGAGTCCGACGAAGCGCTCCCCACGAGGAACGCCTCTCCGTTCGAAACTCGGTAGCAGTTGACGGTTGCAAACGCCAAAGGCAGAAATGCGGAGCCCGATTTCACCGTGAGTTGGCCAGAGAGGACGCTCGCTGGGAGAATCACCAAAGGATCTGGCAGTGCGACAATGGATTCCATCGCCGCCGCGTCGATGGTTACCTCTTGGAACGCATTCGAAGCGCCAAAAGCGACCGGAGGATACGCTCCGAGGCGCCAGCGCGCGTCGTCGAGCAGGAGTGAGAAGGTGCCAGCGGAACTCGTGGAGGTGAGAGCGGCGGAAGAACCAAGGCTCCCTCGCGCGTTCGGATAGGCGATCGGCACCGCTCGGATGGCTGCTTTCGCGACGACACTTCCGGAAGAAGTTCGCACGACTCCGCGCACCGTTGTTCGCGACTTGCAGGTCAGCGCTCCGGTATCGAAGGTTCGGACGCCTTGCGGAATGCGAATCGAAAACTCGGTGGATCCGGCCAACGCGTTCTCCGGCGTGCTGACGGCCAGCGTCATCTCCCCCGAGAGCGTGTTGACGATAAAGCTTCCGTCGGCGTCGGTCGCAACGACCAACGATCGAAAGGTTCCGCCATTGATGGAGGTCCCGGTGAGGGCGATCTGAGCCCCGGAAACTGGATTGCCGGACTTGTCGCGAATTGTCCCCACCAGCGGTAGTAATTCCCCAACGTCGCCGAGTTCCAAGTCAATGATCACTGGAGTACCCACGTCACCGCTGAGCGCAATCGGAGCAACGGCAATCGATTTGGCAGGTACACTTCCGCCGGCTCGGCGTGGAAGCACGCGCAGCTCAAAGCCGTCGACTGCCTCCGCTGGATTGAGCGTGAGCGCATAGAACCCTGTGGATCCCGCGCTTCCTGAGGAAACCGCCACGCGCTGGGAAAGCGCAGTGCCTTCACCCTTCTTGTAAGCTTGGATGTCCATGTCGCTGCCGGGGGACGTGAAAAAGCTGGGCGGGCTCAGCACCTTGTAAACTTGTCCGGTGACGACCTTTGCAACCTCTGCCGAAGCGAATCGAATTTCGATCGCGGCGGCCGGTGCGGCGGCACGGATGACGACACCCGTCACGGAAACAGGGGGGAGGTTCTGGTCCGCCGGAGTAGCGACAATGGTGTACACTCCCTCACCGAGCCTCGCGGAATACGCGCCGTCATCGCGTTGTGGAAACTCGTGGGTATAGCTTCGGGTGACCCCGGGAATCCATTCGCTGACGCCGCGCGCAGAGAGCGTGACCGCTCCGTTGTAGGGGACCGACGCATCGCGACCCACGTCGAGGACCATGAGGCCAGCGATAGAAGGGAGCGCGTTGGCGAATTCCACGTTTATTTCAGAATCTCCACGCGAACTCGCCAGCGGAATCTCCAACGGGAATTGGTCCGGGGCGCTGCTCCCAGGAATGACTTCCAGAAAGAAGGAGGAAGCGCTCCCCGAATCCGAGCCTGAATCTGGCAGCGGCGGATCGGAGGTGCAAGCAAAGGCTAGCAAGACTGCGCCAATCGACAGGAACGTTCTCTTCATTGGCAACGCTCGACAGTGATGAGCCAAATGTAGCTAACGACATAGGCAGGATCTGCGGTGGTGCCTCCATCGGGCAGGGAAATCGGTTCTCGGACTCCCTGCGGAGGAAAGCTCGTTGTGAATTCGGAGTCTGAAACAAAGACTTGAACGACGTGCGCCCGCCCATCGGTGAGCGTGCTCATTTGGTTGGCGAGGGCTGCAGGAGCAATGAGCACGCGATCCGGTGACCCCCCGAAGACTACGGATGCCGGAGAAACAGGGCCGGAATTCGTGGAAGGGTCGATGTACCAAAGGCTCCGAGAGATATCGGAGATGTCAGGTTCACGAACGGTCACTTGGAGCGAATCGGTCACGCTGCAACCGGCGGTAGGAGTGCCTATGTAAATTACTGCTTGCTGTTGCTTGGGCAGTGCACCGACGATCGCCGGAGCACTGTTCACCTTGGGCGGAAGGTCGAAGAATTCTGGATTTGCTTGAGGCACAAGGCAGCCAGTACCCACAGTGAGCAGCAAGACGTGCGCTAGCCTTCGGAGCGGAGGAGAGCGCGAGGATCTCAGTGGGAGGGGCATTGATTCACCCCTTTGGCTCTGCGTTTTCGGTCGTGGTGTCTGGTGATTCATCGACATCTCGGTGTTCAAGGAAACGAAAGATGGTTCGTGGATCCACGCCCAAATCGCGCGCCGTCTTGGTTCTGTTGCCACCGTTCATTTCGAGAACCTCGGCAATGTATCGGTGCTGGAAATCCTCTTTGGCTTGCGCGAGCGGAACGACCGTTTGTGCACCATCTTTGAGTTCGAGGTCCGATGTTCCAATGAGCGGCGCTTCTCCGAGAACAACGGCTCGCTTGATGCGGTTCTCGAGTTCCCGAATGTTTCCCGGCCAGGCGTGGCGTCGCAGCGCGCGTTTCGCCTTCGGAGTCATCCCCCGAACATTGGTTTTGAATTCCGCAATGTACTTGCTGAGGAAAAACCTTGCAAGGACGTCGATATCGTCTCCACGGTCGCGCAAAGGTGGAAGTCGGATCGTCACCACGTTGATGCGAAAGAAGAGGTCTTCCCGAAAGGTGCCGGCACGAATCTCTGCCTCGAGATCTCTGTTGGTGGCCGCGACGTAGCGAATGTCGACGCTTTCCGCGCGCGTGTCCCCGACCTTGGTGACGACCTTCTCTTGCAATGCGCGCAAGAGCTTTACCTGAAGGTTCAGCGGCAATTCCCCGATTTCGTCGAGGAAAAGGGTGCCTCCAATAGCTGCCTGAAACTTCCCTTGTTTGGTTGCGACCGCACCGGTGAACGCACCTCGGACGTGGCCAAACAATTCGCTCTCCAGGAGGTTTTCTGGGATCGCGCCGCAGTTGATGGAGACAAAGGGCCCCTTGGCTCGGGAGCTGTGTCGATGCATTT
>JBGSMZ010000150.1:0-2517 GCA_041739845.1 Myxococcaceae bacterium | reverse complement strand
GTGACTCTCCTCGAAGATACGCTCCTAGCGGTCACTGTATCGAACCTCGGAACTTGCACGCTCACTTTGAGGAGCGCTACCGTCGCTGGATTTGGATTTCGTTGCGACGCGTGCGAAGGCAAGTTTCCAAAGGAACTCCTCGCTGGACGAAGCTTCGATTTCATCGTCGCCTACACACCTGCTGACGTGGGTGAAGCGGTTGGGACCCTCACCATCGCGTCCAACGACGCGGACTTTCCAAACGCGACCATCCCTCTCCACGGAAGCTACGCCGGAACGCCGGAGCTTCGCGTCGCTCCGGAGGTCATCGATTTTGGCTACGTACCGCTCGGTCAAACCGGGCGCCGCCCCTTTACCCTATCCAACACCGGGTCCGGGACCGCTCGGCTGCGCGTTGCAAGCGCTACGCTTGGCCCTGATAGCGGTGACTTTTCCGCCACCCCGGCTTGGACATCACCCCAGGACCTCAAGCCACTTCTCGGCAACCCGACAGCAACCTTGACAGGACAAGTTCAATTCACACCCAAGAGCGCGGCGAGTAGCGAGGCGACGCTCGTCATCAAATCGGACCTTGGAGACGTGGAAGTTGGACTTCTCGGGACGGCGCTGAGTCCCCCCAAGCTGCGGCTCCAACCCGCGATGCTCAACCTTGGTTCCGTTGCAATCGGTGACAAGAAATCGGCGGTTCTTCTGGTATCGAATGATGGCGCAGCGTCTCTCGATGTAGCGCTCCAGTGGAGCACCTCCAGAACCACGGAGCAATTCAGTTGGTCTCCTCAGACCATTTCCCCGATCCCTCCGGGAGTGTTTCGCGAACTCGCAGTAACGGTGGCGCCGAACGCAACAGGCGCGTTGACGGCTGCCCTGATTTTTTCTTCCAACGATCCGCTTCGCACCATCCTTTCGCTTCCGATCCAAGCGAGCGGAACACCGGCGGAAGGGCGCACGCTCCTCAAAGTCGAAATGACCTACGAGAATGGCGATGATGGGCGCTTCGACGATGACCTCAGACAAGCGACGTTGACGCTCGAAGGCCCCGGTGGAGAGTTGTGCAGTCGGGCAAAGCCGCAGAGCGCCAACTGGGGCGAATGGGGTTCGTGTACATGGGTAAGCTTTCCACCCAAGAATGAACCCCAGCAAGCAATCCTGGGCGATGTGACGCGCGATGGACTTTGGCGTGCGCGCGTGAGCTACGATCAAGATTGCAAATCTGGACTTCCGTCGGTCGTTGCGACAGCGCTCGGCATCACACTCGATGTTCTTCAAGAAGTGATCGCCGGCAACGTCGTGCTTAAGGGAAAGAGCTTTCAAGACGTTATCAGCGGCCTGTGCATCCTCCGCGGGCCATCCGCCGCGACGGCGCGCGTCTACGCAAATGGAAAGCAAATCGGCGAGCGCGCGGTCAATCTCGGACGAACCGGCGACGTCGTCCCGATTCTGGAGATTGAGCGTGCTGGGGGAATTTTCAAAGTTCGGTAGCGGCTTGTGGAGGGAATGTGGGCAAGAGCATTTGGTCGACGGCCACCTTGGGGCTCCTCTGGTCGTGCACGGGAACGATCGGCGCCGATGGTGGCGCCGCTTGGGACGGCGGGGCTGTTCTCACGCCGGCGCCAACGCAACTGACGTTCACTTGCGTAGCACCCGGCTGCGACTCGAGCGCGTCCACCACGGTGACCGTCGTGGCACCGCGCGCCATTGTGATCTACGAAGCCGCCATCGCAGCCGCCTCCGACGACCAAAGCAGCGCTTCCGAGTCGGACTTCGAAGTGGTGACGCCAACGGTGCTCCCGACGACAGTTCAGCCGCAACAGGCATTTGAGGTTCGCGTACGCTTCCGCCCTACGGTCGGCTCCGGGGCGGATTTCGGCACTGTGCTCGTCCGATACTTCGACGCTTCTCCTGCGAGCAACCCAGGGAGAATCGCGCCCGGCGAACTTGCAATCCCCCTGCTGCGGCGGGTCATCGGCACCGCGTCTCTTTCGGTAGATCCGCGGGCGCTCTCCTTTGGTTTTGTAACTCCCGGGAGCACCAGAGAGTTGCCATGCACACTCAAGAATGTCGGGAGCGGGAACGCGATCGTCGGGGTTTCGGGGTATGATGCTGGCGGTCTCCCCTTCCTCCCCAGATTCCAAACTTCGCTGGGGCTTGCGCCGAATGAGCAAATTGGAATGTCCGTGCAGTTTGCCCCCACCGTGGAGCAATATTTCCGCGGCAACGTCATGCTCTTTCCCACAAACGACGGGCCCGCTCTGCCTATCGATGTCGAGGGGACCAGCATCTTGGGGCCAGTCTACCGAGCCGATCAGGAAACCATCGATTTCGGGACGGTCGCTGCGAATCAGACCAATGTCGCGACAGTGACAATCCAAAATCGCGGTGGCTCCAGCCTCGAATTGCGCGATTGGATAGTTCTCGACCCCCTTGGGATGATCGCGGTCCGAGCGGCTGGACGACCGCTGGGGCCAGGAGCGAGCTTCCGCATTGCCTCCCTCGCATCCGCCCAGTTTGACCTCGCGA
>JBGSMZ010000139.1:0-91373 GCA_041739845.1 Myxococcaceae bacterium | reverse complement strand
CCAACACGACGACGGTTCGCCTCGGTGCGGAGTGCGCGGCTTCCCAGGCGCGAATGGCGTGCGCCTCTTCGGGAAGAATCACGAAGATGCAGTCAACCAAAGGATGGATAATTCCCAACATTTCCTGGAAGCCGTGGCCGTAGGCATTTCCCTTCAACACCGCACCCAGGCGCGCCGAGCTCAGTGCGCGAAGGCTCGCCACATTTCGCTCAAGCGAAGGCTGCGAAAGCTCTATCCATGACGCGCGGTCTGCCATTCAGTACGGTGCCGCAGTTATCACGAGGTCCACAGGCGCGCGAACTGGCACTTGCCCGGCGCAAACCTGATGGCAGAGGGAGGATGGCGCGTGCCTTCACGAAATTTCGACGAGCTCTCCAAGCTTTTGGCCCCGCCTGGCGGCGGCATTCATGTCGTTTCTACGGGGGCCTCGACCCAGCTCGCGTTGCAAGAGCGCCTCGCGGGTGTGGCGGGTACGGAGGCTGTGCGGAAACGGTTCGTGGAGAATTTGAGGAAAATCCCGACCGCAAGAGGCGTGCTCCTGGGAATACCTTCCGACGTTGGCGCTGGATTTCGCAGAGGGTCTGCGTATGGGCCCTCGGCGATTCGACTCCAACTCCGCGAAGACGCCTTTGCCCTCGAAGCGTTTGGCGTCGTCGACATTGGGGACGTGCGATGCGTCCCCCAGCTCCTTCATGACGAAATGTTGTCGGAGGCACAGGTTCTGGCCACGCGCACTGCCCTCTACGGCGGAGAAGCGCTTCCGGTTTCGCCGCTTTCTATCGCCGAGCGCGTCTGGGAGCTCGTCCTAGAACGCAATCCCAAAGCCGTACTCTTCACGCTAGGAGGCGACCACTCTACGGCGCTCCCGGTGGTCCGCGCGCTCGCCAAGAAGCGCTCTGACCTCGCCGTCGTGCAAGTTGATGCGCATACGGACCTCCTCGCCGAGCGCCTCGGGGTGAAGTATTGCTTTGGTACCTGGAGCTGGCACGCGAACGATTTGCTCGGCCGCGGTGGCCGGATGATTCAAGTCGGAATTCGTGCATCCGCACATGCCCGGGAACATTGGGAACAATCGTTGAACGTTCGCCAATTCTGGGCTGATGCGGTTCGGGAAGCACCTCGCGAAAGCCTAGAGGAAATCGCAAGGTACGTGCGCGAACTTGGCGTCGACGGACTCATCTTCTCCAACGACATCGATGGAACTGACCAGGCTTGGGCGGACGCCACCGGAACTCCCGAACCCGACGGACTTGACCCGGATTGGGTCATCGCGTTGATTCGTCGGCTAGGGAGAGAATGTCCCATACTGGGAGCGGACGTGATGGAAGTGGCACCCCCCTTGGGCACGTCGCCACTGCGAGCGCACCGCACAGTCGCCCTCGCAGCCCGCTACTTCGCAGAGTCGGTTGCCTCTGCGTTGCCGGCTCAGCCGTAGGGATTGCCGCGGTACGGTTCGTCATGCGGGACGTAGTCGCGCTCTGCGCGCGCCTCCCTATCAAGCTCGAGAAAGGCTGGCGTGCCGAGGAGGCGCTTCACGTACGCATCCGCGTCGCGTTGAAGGGCGACTCCGTAGGTGCGAAAGCGAATAGCGACAGGTGTGTAGAAGGCATCCACCGCGCCGAATTCCCCAAAGAGGAAGGGGCCGCCACTCGCACTGAGAGCCTCCCGAAAGGCTGCTTCGATTCTGTCGATGTCCCGTTGGACGCGTATATTCCAGCCGCGCCCTGGGAGTGTGGCGTCGAGGACGTGGGTCATCTCAGAGCGAAGATGGGGGAACCCTGCGTGGATTTCAGCGCACAGGCTGCGGGCTCGGGCGCGCATTTCAAGCGCTTCGGGCCAGATGCCCTTCTCCGGAAACTTGTCCGCAAGGTATTCACTGATTGCCAACGAGTCCCACACGGAAAAGGACCCGTCGACGAGCACGGGGACTCTGCCCGCTGGGGACACTCTCGAGACCTTCGTTTGAAAATCCGGATCGTTGAAGCTCCAGCGCACCTCTTCAAAAGCGATTCCTTTATGCTTCATGAGAAGCCAAGGGCGAAGCGACCAAGATGAGTAATTTTTGTTGCCGATATAGAGGCGCATGGACACCTGCCTTGCCAGACGCGAAGGCGCTTCGCAATTGCTGTGGCCTAGCCGGAGCTAGGTACTCCGGCGAGGCCAGGGCGCAATCGTAAGTCCGCGGTAGGTGGGAGTATCCCTCCCCGCCAGCGACGTGTTGTGGGTTGCCACCAGGAGCGCCGGATCGACCGTTCCTCGTATTACCCGTTCGATCAAGCGGAGTCGCTCCACGATGAGCGAGACGACGCCGGCCGCCGCATACGCATGAGCGTTTCGGTCTGAAAAATCATGCGCATCATGCATGAGGCCAAGCGCTTCTACCGCTCGACGTACAGCACGAAGCTCATCGCCCAAGTCAATCGAATCCGTCATTCCACCACCTCCGCCAGAAGCGAAGAGCGTAGCATGCACCGCCCACACTTCCCCCTCGCCCTCGCAAGCGAATAGGCTCGCTCCAGCACGACTCCCCACCGCGATGGCGGGGCAGCTGAGATGCCCCGCGAAGGAATCTCCGGGGGGCTACAGTTCCACTTGCGCACCCATCTCTACGACGCGGTTGGGGGGGAGATTAAAGAACGCGGTCGCAGATCGCGCGTTGCGAGCCATCCAGCCGAACAATGCTTTGCGCCAGCGGGACATCCCTTTGCGTTTCGAGGCAATCAGCACTTCGCGTCCAAGAAAATAGGAAGTGTCGTTGATCGCCAGAACCATTCCCTTGCTGCGCAACATTTGGATGAGCGTCGAGAATTTGGGCGTCTCCATGAAGCCGAATCTGGCGACCACGCGGTAGAATCCCTTGGGCAATTCCTCGATAGTGAGTCGGTGCTCTCGCGGGACGTGAGGTACCGGTTCCGATTGAATCGTGAGGAGCACGTTCCGTTCGTGAAGGACTTTGTTGTGCTTCACATTGTGGAGCAGCGCAGGAGGGACGCCCTCCGGATTACCGGTCATGAAGACGGCGGTCCCGGTAACCGTTGCCGGCTGCGTCCCTTCACGAAGACCCTCCAAAAACGTCGTCACCGGAAGAATTCCTTCGAGATGGCGTTCGCCGAGCAGCTTGCGCCCGGATCGCCAGGTCGTGAGCAGGAGCATGACGCCCGAAGCCAACAACAGCGGCAACCAGCCCCCTTCGCCAATTTTCAGCATGTTTGCGAGGAGGTACGAAAAGTCGATGGCCAAGAAGACGACTCCCCCGAGCAGGAGAGACCAGAGCTTCCAGTGCCAAATATCGCGCGCCACGAGAATCGTGAGGCCAGTGGTAATCACCATAGTACTCGACACGGCAATTCCGTAGGCCCCGGCCAAGCTTCCTGAAGTTCGAAAGGTAACCACGAGGAAGGCCACGGCGCCGGCGAGCATCCAGTTGATGACCGGAATGTAGATTTGGCCGATTTGCGTTTTTGACGTGTGAATGATTTCGAGTCGCGGAAAATAGCCAAGCTGCAGCGCCTGTCGGGTGAGGGAAAAGGTGCCGGAAATCACGGCCTGGGAGGCGATGCAAGCTGCGAGCGCGGCAAGGACGACCAGCGGAAGGATTGCCCAATTCGGCGCCAATCGAAAAAAGGGATTGGTGATTGCGCCTGGCTCGTGGAGCATCAATGCCCCTTGTCCAAAATAGCACAGGAGGAGTGCTGGAAAGACCAATGCAAACCAGGTGATGCGAATGGGGCGTCGGCCAAAATGTCCCATATCCGCGTAGAGCGCCTCGGCGCCGGTGACGACGAGGAAAATGGCTCCAAGTGCGACGAAGCCATGGAAACGATTGTGGATGAAAAAATAGACTGCGTGGGCGGGGTTCAGGGCGGCCAGCACCGCTGGATATGCAAAAACGGCCCGAGCCCCGAGGACGCCAATCGTCAAGAACCAAACGAGCGTGATGGGTCCAAAAATTTTTCCGACACTCCCGGTCCCGGTGCGCTGCACGAGAAAGAGTGCTGCGAGGATGACGAGGGTGATGGGCACCACCCAAGACGCGAAGCGCGGTTCATAGATGGCAAGGCCCTCCGCCGCGCTGAGCACTGAAATGGCCGGGGTCAGGATGCCATCTCCGTAGAGGAGCGCCGCTCCAAAGATGCCCATCATTGCAACCGCCGCCTTGGCGTGCGGGCCGAGGCCACCTACTTTCTGAACCAACGCCATGAGCGCGAGAATCCCGCCCTCCCCATGGTTGTCGGCGCGCAATACGAAGGAGAGGTACTTGATGGAGACGATCAATACCAACGACCAGGTGATGAGCGAGAGAACGCCGAGAATGTTTTCCGCGCTCACTGGAAGCGCCGAGTGACCTGTAAACGCCTCGCGAAATGCGTAGAGTGGACTGGTGCCAATGTCCCCATAGACGATACCGAGGGTGCCCAGGCACAAGGCCGCGAGGGCTTTCCCTCGCGGCACTTCATGCGGGCCAGGAAGCCCGGCGCTCGACGGGTAATGGTCTTCGCCTGGAGATGCACCGAGCCCAGGTATTGGAGTCAGTCCCGACGAATGAGGTTGTTCCGCAGCCATCAAATCTCCTTAAGCGAACGCAGACCGCAGACACTTTGAGTCATCGGGGTTGCTCACAGGCCTCCGGATACCCGCGACCCACGGGAATCCGCTGCGGTGGTGGGTTGGGCGTGGGTCTATCGAATTGCGAGCGCGAGTCAACGGCCCCTGGACTAGCGGGCATTGCGAATTCCCGCTAGCCAACAATGGAAGCTACTACTCTCTTGTTGTCGTTAGACATGGTAGCGTCGCCAATTCATGTTGACGAAGCGAAGGCCGGTAACAGAGCGGGACAAGCGAAAATGCACTTCACGAGAGCACGGCTGTTGGCCTTCATCGCCAGCGGAAGCATGATGGTGTTTGGCTGCGGTGAAACGCAATCGACGAACCCCGATGGCGGGAGCGATGCGGGACAAGTACCGGATAGCGGCCAGACGATAGATAGCGGGAGCCAAGGTGACGCGGGAGTGGGCTCCGACAGCGGAGTGCCGAGCGCACTGGCCTTTGGATGTTACGCTCCGGAAAGCGGCTATTGCGGTGTCGCGCGCTGGAATGATGGACGTTTGGCGGCGAACTATGATTTCGACGGCGGAGCCGCCGCGTGTACCGACGGCGGTGCAGCGGCAGTAAACCGCTGCCCATCTGGCGTGTTGGGGTGTTGCACCCTTCCCTGGTCTGCAGCGCTCCGGCTTGCAGACGGTGGACTCGGCGTCTTCGGAATCGATGCTGGTATGGCGATTCCTGACCCTTCCGGGTTCGACGGGGGACTCCCAGACACCATCGAAGCCTGCATCTACCCCGATGCTGGCCTCAACCAGTCGCAGGCGCTCTCCGTCGGAATCCTCTGTTTTACCTCTGGTGGTTCCTGGAGCCAGAGCCCAAAGTAGCGACCGCAACCTGCATGTTATCAGTCGGGGAGACAGGATTTGAACCTGCGACCCCTTGGTCCCGAACCAAGTGCTCTACCAGGCTGAGCCACTCCCCGAAGTCTGTGCGCGTCCTTGTGCCTGGGCGTCTTGCAGCGGTCAAGCTTTAGACTCCATACGGCCGCGCGCCAAGGTTCGAGGGCCATCACATGGACGCAGTCGCCGTGAAGCCCTCTGCCGGGGCAAAAATGGTCTGACGATGAACAACCTGGTGAACTACAAAGCGGCTCTTCCTTCGCGTTGGAGTAGCCAGCGCTTCTTGCTGAGACCTCCCCCGTAGCCCACCATCGCCCCCGAGGCGCCGATCACGCGATGGCAGGGGATGATGACTGCGATTGGATTGCGATTGTTCGCGCCGCCTACCGCCCGGGAGGCTTTGGGGTTGCCGACTTTCGCCGCGATTTCGCCGTAGCTGCGCGTCTCCCCGAACGGAATGGTGGAGAGGGCGCGCCAAACTGCTTCTTGAAATGGGGTTCCTCGCGGACGCAGCGGGAGGTCGAAGTCCTTTCTTTTGCCGCGAAAAAATTGGTCGAGCTGTCGGATCGCTTTGGTGAGCACCGGTGAATGCGTCGCATCGCGGCGCGCCCCTTTTCGTCTTCCAAAATGAAGCCCTGTGAGATTGCGATTATCAGCGGACAGCGTGAGCGGGCCGATCGGCGAGGCAATCGTGACGTGAGTCTCTTTTTCCAACGCGGTGCTGCGCGACGACTTTTGTGCTTTCATAGCGATTCTCCTGTCCACAAGTGCATGACTCCATAAGCGCGCCAAGGTCTCCAGCGTTCAGCGCAGGCTTCCGCACGCTTACCCGTCGAAGCGCCGAGCGCGCGCAATACTCCTAAGTCTGTTGCAGGAAACGCATCAGGCCATGCAAGACATCGCATGGCCACGTATTGGAGCGTCCAGGGACCAAACCCGGGAAGCTCCTCAAGCGCTCGCAGCGTTTCCGTTCGGTGCACCGAGGGTGCAAGCGAGAGTCCACCGGCAACCGCTCTTGCAAGTTTCCAAACGGCGGTGGCACGCGCGCGCGGCATTCCGAGCGCGGCAATGGCGTCTACGCCTTCTTGGGCGACTCTCTCTGCCGATGGAAATGCGGCGAGGGCTCCATCTGGAACCGGGGCTCCAAATTGTTTGGCGAGTTTGCCTGCGAGCCCAGTCGCCGCAGCGACTGTGATTTGTTGCCCAAGAATCGCTCGCACCGCCGTCTCAAATCCGTCAAAGGCTCCTGGAACGCGAAGTCCAGGGTGCCGCCTTACCTGAGGACGCAACTTTGCGTCGCGTCGCAAGTGCGCGTCGATGAGCCTGGGCTGTGCGTCCAGGTCAAAGAGTCTGCGCAAGCGCAATACGAGGGTCCCCACATGGGGAACCAATGTCGCGGACGCGGTGGCGATAAGTGCGGGCCGCCTTTTGTCGCGCCGGACCTCGACGATTCCCTTTGCTTCGTCGAGCAGGACCGCACGGCGGTAGACGCCAGCATCGACGGATTCCACGCCAGGAATCGCGCGCAAGGCGAGAAATGCAAGGAGCGCATCCCAATCAAGGGGCGGCCTGAAATCGAGGCGCAAGCGCAGCGATGCGCTGTTCGCCGAATCGACGAGGGCGCGTTGGGAAGGAGTTCCCCAACGTCGAACGTCCGAAGGAGAGCGGCCAAACCGTTGAGAAAACACCGCATTGAAGCGGCGAATGCTTCGAAAGCCTGCTCCAAAGGCCACTTCGCTCATCGGCAGTTGCGAGTCTTGCAGCAAGCGCTTCGCCATCGCGAGTCGCGTGGTTTGCGCCAGGTCAACCGGTCGAGCGCCGAGGCTACGTTCGAAAAGCCGCCGGAGGTGTCGCGGACTCAGTCCAAACCGAGGGGCAACACCCTCTAAGCTTCTTCCTGCGACGGCAGCCTCGATAATTTCCGCGGTTGCAGCCTCCAAAAGCGTATCGCTGGGTTTGCTTGGAGAAGCTGGCGCCAGTTCAGGGCGGCAGCGGAAGCATGCGCGAAACGCTTCTCGTTCGGCGGCCACCGCGGAGGCGAAGAAAACGCAATTTCGTTCCGCAGGTCGAGGCGCCGGACAAATGGGACGGCAGTAGATTCCTGTCGAACGAACGCCGACAAAAAACACGCCGTCGAACCTCGCATCGCGAGCAACCAAGGCGCGGAAACAACTTTTGGAATCCAGTGACACATGAGCCTCTCTAGCGGAGCACGCGCCCCGATACTGGCCGTTTTCGGCCAGGGCCACGTCATCGCGCCTGGGGCGCTCTTTGCGACCTCTCTAGGAAGTGGGTCCAAGGGAGGCGCGATTGCGTGTCGGCTGGAGCGGGATTAGGCAGCACAAGCTCCCATGTACATCAGCGCTTTCGACCTGTTCAAAGTTGGTATCGGACCTTCGAGTTCGCACACCGTGGGTCCTATGGTCGCGGCCGCGCGCTATGCGCGTGCGCTCAAGGATCAGGCTGGGGCGCCCATCGCGCGCATCACCGCGGAACTGTTTGGGTCGCTTGCGTTTACGGGCAAAGGGCACCGCAGCGACGTCGCCCTGATGGTCGGGCTGGAAGGGGACTTGCCCGCAACGCTCGACGTCGACACCGTCGAAGAGCGCGTGAAAGCAATTTTGGAGCGCAAGCAATTGCATGTGGAGGGAGTAGGACTGGTTGCATTCGATCCCCGCACGGACATCACTTTCCACCGTCGCGAGCGGTTGCCCCTGCACAGCAATGGGATGCGGTTTCGCGCCTTCGACGCCAATGGCGCTTTGCTGTCCGAGCGCATCTTCTACTCGGTGGGAGGTGGGTTCATCGTCGATGCGCATGGAATCCCTGAAACCGGCGAGCCCGATTCAGGCGAGGAGAATGTTCCTCACCCCTTCGCCTCCGGCGACGAATTGCTCTCTCGCTGCGCCGCCGCCGGGATTTCCATCAGCGCTCTGGCTATGGAAAACGAGCGGGCGCTCGCGCCGGAACGCGACCTCCGCAGTGGCTTGTTGGGTCTTTGGCAAGTGATGGAGCAATGCATCGCCAGAGGCTGCGCGCGCGACGGAATTTTGCCTGGTGCTCTCAAAGTGCAACGACGGGCTGCGGCTCTGTGGAAGCGTTTGCGCAACGAGCGCGCCGACGGCGATGTCGTGCGCGCGATGGATTGGGTCAACCTTTGGGCCATCGCCGTGAATGAAGAGAATGCTGCTGGCGGTAGAGTGGTCACCGCCCCGACCAATGGAGCGGCGGGAATCATCCCCGCCGTCTTGCAGTACTATCGGACGTTCACCGCCCAATCCAACGACGACGGCGTGGTGCGTTTTCTCCTCGCCGCTGCTGCGGTTGGCTCCCTCTACAAGCAAAACGCATCGATTTCCGGAGCGGAAGTGGGATGCCAGGGGGAGGTTGGCGTTGCTTGTTCGATGGCAGCTGCTGGGCTTGCAGAAGTTCTCGGAGGAACGCCCTCGCAGGTCGAGAACGCTGCGGAAATTGGAATGGAACACAACCTTGGACTCACTTGCGATCCCATTGGCGGCCTCGTTCAGGTTCCTTGCATCGAGCGCAACGCGATGGGTGCGGTCAAGGCAATCAACGCAGCGCGGCTCGCCCTGATGGGCGATGGGACGCACAGAGTGTCTTTGGACCGAGTGATGAAGACCATGCGGCAAACCGGAGCCGACATGTCCACGAAGTACAAGGAGACGGCGCGGGGCGGCCTCGCCGTCAACGTCCCCGAGTGCTGAAGCGAGCGCGCCGTTGCGCAGAGGGGAATGTTCGTGCTGTTGTGAGCTGTAGGGCTCACGTGGTGGCACAAGGGTCTTGCTGAGGAGCGCCCCAACGGGCGGAACCATCGTCATGGCGGAACGGAAACTGGCAACGCTCATCCCAATGCGTCCGCTCCGCTCTCCGGAATCGGCGCTCGTAGATGACATGGAACTCGTCGTTCGGAGCAGCGAGGGTGCGCATTGGGCGCGCTCAGAACTCTTCAAGCGCTACGCTCCCTCGATCCTATCGATGCTGACTCATTTGCTCGCTTCGACTGTGGACGCGGAAGACGCAACCCAAGACACTTTTGTGGAGGCGCTTCGAGGTTTGCCGAAGCTCAGGGATCCTTCGCTCTTTGGTGCGTGGCTTCGGCAAATCGCAGTGCGCCAAGCGAATCGACGCTTTCGCAAGCGCAAGCTGCTTGCGCTGCTTGGTCTTCAAGGCCAGTCTCTCGACGCGACGCTCGACCAATTGGCGGACCAATCCCAAAACACAGAAGAACGCGCAGAGCTTGCAAACATCCAACGGATTCTTGATGGGCTACCAGCGGCGGTCCGAACCGCCTGGGCGCTTCGGAGAGTTGAAGGCTTTGCCTTGTCGGAGATTGCAGTTGCGCTTGGAATTTCCTTAGCAACGGTAAAGCGAAAGCTTGTGCTCGCCGACAAAGCAATTGAGCTGGGAAGGGGTCAAGTGGAGGACCGGGCGCAATGAACGAACCCTTGAAGAGCCGACTTCGAGAGACTGGTGCGGATCCGGATACGGTTGCAAGGTTGTGGAGGAGCGTCCGAAGACAGGCTGGGCGGGCCCCTTTGCACAAGCAAATCCTTGGCTCCTCTGGTGCGCTGGTCGGTGTCGCCGCTGCGGCAATCTTCTTTGCATTCTTGGAAATAACCCAGCGACCACCAGCGCCAGTTACGGCGGCGCATTTCCTGCAAAGACGTCCCGAAGGTGGCGAAGCCAGTGAGGGTGCTACCGCAGCGCTCGCCCCAGGCTCCGAGCGCGCAAAGCACAGCCCGGAACCTCCGGCGCGGGAAAGCGCTTGGCGCTCCCTGGCGCGCGAAGGCAAATTTGCTTTGGCCTGGTCCGCACTCGGCGAGACTGGCGTTTCGCGTGCTGCGGTAGGTGCGGCGCCGGACACGATTGGTTTGCTCGCCGACATCGCATCGGCGGGAGGCGACTTGCTTCTGGCAAAGCGCTTACTTCGAGGCGTCATTGCATCGCCTGCTGCGAGCGCACTCGAACGCTCGGTTGCGGCTTACAGCTTGGGGCTCAAGTGCATTGAGGCAGGTGATTTCCTGGCCGCGGCTTCATCCTTCGACGAGAGCTTGGCGCTCGGGCTACCGGAGGCGCTGCGCCATGATGCGCGCCAGCGATCTCGCGAAGCACGCGCACGTTCAGACAACGCCTTGGCCCAGTCGGGACAATCGCTGAAGCGACCTACGGAGCGAGCCGTCTTCCTTCGCGAATAATGCTCGCCGCTTGCGCCGAAATTCCATTCCAACTTGCCGTCGACTCGCTGCGAGCCCAAAAGGCGCCGGTCGAATCTTCCGCAAACTCAAGCCATGCGGCAGACCCCACGGTTCGGGAGTATTTGAGGATAAAAATGCGCTGCGGCACCCCGACGGCGGGGATTTCCGCACGCCCAAGAACGCGCGTTACGACCAAGTCGTTCCATACTTTTTCGTGCCAGGCAGTAAATGCGGAGTCGACTTCCGTGGGGCTCGAAACGCGGGCGAAGCGGACTCCAAGATTTTCGGGTCCATTCATGCGAACAAAGTTCATATTCTTCTCGCCCATCGCCATCAGAACGAAATTGATGTCGGTTTCTGGCCATGGGTGCAGTCGGCGATCGACGAGGGCATTGGAAGTCGGGTCCAGCGCAGTGAGGAAGTGAGAATCAACCAAATACACGCGGCCTTCGGCATTCATCAAGTAGGCGCCGATGATGCCTTCTCGAGGGTCCGAGGCAATGAACCGGGTGAGTATTCCGCCGGTGACAATCTCCAATCGCCGTTTCTGATTGGAAAGTCCAAGTTCTCCAAGTCGCTCCTTCGAAAGCATCCCGAGATCGCGAACTGCGCGAAGAGGGGCGAACGCTTGCAAAACCTGCTCTGCGCGCGTGCCCGCTGGAGTCTCCTGGTAGTTGAGCGGGCGCGGTGTGCCAGCGTCGTCATCGAATGCCACGCGTTGGCCTCCATCGGGCTCCGTTGCGCCTGGTGGAGGGGCGAGCGTGAGCCACCAGCGCGACTGCGCTCCACCTTCCTTGACGAGGTCGAGTGCGTGAGTCCCGTCGTCGAAATGAATGCGTTGAAGGGAACCTGTGCTCGCGGCCAGCAAGATAGGACTTGCGCTAGTCGAGAAGTGTGGATGGCGCCACGAAAGGAAGGCAGCGAGAAGTGCGGCAGCGGTGATGGCCGCAAGGCCTGCGACGTGTCGGCCTCTCACGGCAATCGCCTTGCCTGGCGGCTTCGATGCACCATCGCGCCCACTGCGAGGATGAAGAGCGGAGCCAAAAAGGAAGTCCCATAGAACCAAACATTGTCCTGCTCCCGACTCCGCAGAAGCGGAGCGTCGCGTTCGCTTTGGAGGCCACCGGCGAGGCTTTCGTCCCCTACGAGCCAACGAAGGCTATCGAGAACGAACAACTGATTCCCTGGAAGCAAAGGGATGAGCGCGTCGGTCAAAGCATCCGAATCGCCAATGACCAAGGCGCGCATGCCGGCGCTCCCGGCGGGCTGGATCGCGGCCACGAGTGGCCATGCCTTCCGCTCCTCCTGCGCCGCCTTGCCAAATTGGAAGTTCGCATCGAGATCGATCCACGCGGCGACGTCAGAGAGCACGGGAGCAAGGAAGGTTTCATTCGAAGGCTTGCCCAGCGCGCTCAACCCGACAGCTCCGACGAAGAGCATGGGAAGCTGTTCGCCTTCGACGGAAGTGGTGACCGGATGGCGTTGGTAGTTCCGGGTGATGATGTTCGTTCGGTCCGCGAGCGAAGGAGGTGGCTGAATGTTGGCGATGCCCCGTTCCTGGACTACCGGTCCAGGGGTCGCTTGCAGACCCAGAGGTCCGAGCAACTCACCAAACGAAAGGTTTGGTTCCGCGTCGAGGGCCAGAAAGAAGCTACCCCCGCGTCGCCCGTAGGCCGCGATAGATGCCGCTTCCTCTGGTGCAAACTTCCGATTTGGACCCAAGATGAAAACCGCAGCCGCATCGGAGGGGACTTCCTGACCTAGTCCCTCCGCAGAAGACAGGCTTCGAACCACAAAATTTTGGTCTGAAAGCAATCGGCCCAGGGCAGTAGCCCGCGTGCGTTCACCGAGGGGGCCACCAGTGAGAACGGGATGCTCGCCATGTCCGGCTGTGAAGTAGATGGTGCGACGCGCGCGCGCGAGCTGAAGGACGACTCCCTGCACTTGGCCGTCGAGGGTGCGAAGTTGCTTCCGCGCAAACGTCGCATCCGGATCGAGGAAAAGGGTTTCTACGCGTTGCCGCTTGCGGAAGGCGACCATCCCATTCGCGCGGATCCGAAGTTCACGGGCGAGCGTGAGATCGAGTGCCGCATCCAACTGGGAAAAGTGGAGCTGAGGGGATGCAATCGCCAGGCGACGAAAGTAGGTCCCGACCATCGCGCCGGTGTCAGAGGCGGGGGGAAAAAAGGCGAAGACTTCGAGTGGAGCATCCAGGGAAGCGACGATCTTTCGCGTTCCCTCACTGGGTTCGCTGGCATGAAGCGCAGAGAGGTCGAGCGCAACATCTTGGCGAGAAGCAGCGAACTGCAGTGCAATCGCGCAGATGAGGACGAGCGCAATTCCAGCGCCAGTCCAGAGCGAGGTTCGGAGTCGAGCGCGCTCGAGGGCGGCCGCCCGGTGCATCCCGCGAAGGGCGAAGGCGAGGAGCGCTTGCGTCACGAGCGAAAAGAGCAAGAGCGCCGGCCAGAGAGCTGAGAGAATCCCCGCCGCGACCGGCGCGCGTAGCTCGAGCGGAAGCTCTCCCGTCGGCGTGGCCGTTGACGAGAGGGGAGCATAGGCGATGAGCGCGAGGACCCCGACTCCTTGGAGAATCGCGAACCATCGGTGGACGAACGCTCCCTGGTGAGCCCGTTTGGCCCGCCACGCCCGCAAGGCAAGCGCGAGTAGGACCAAGGCCAGTCCCAGTGCGTCGAGGAGCGCGCGAGAGAAAGCACCGGTGACGATGCGCTCTCCGCCCCACAGGAACAGCAGCCCGCCAAGCATCACTGGGGTGAGAAGCGAAGTCAGTGCCATCGCCGAGCTTCCAGAACGCGCGTCGCCCCGAACAAAGCAACGGCAGCGACGAACACAAAGTAGGTGAGATTCGAGAACCCGACCACACCTCTACAAAATGGCTCGAAATGCCCCCACCAAGCGAGCGCCGTCGTGAGTTCCGTGAGCGGCGGAGCACTGACGCGGCCGAGGAGCCAACAGGTGGTGAGAGCCAAGACCATCATTCCCGATGCGACCGCCGCGACGACCTGGTTCGCGCTCAGTGCGCTTCCCAAAACACCGAGTGCGAAGCCCATGGCGGCGACGAGCGCTAGTCCTAAATAACCAGCAGCAATATGTCCAACCGACACCCTTCCGTAGAGGGCGACGAGCGCTGTCATCGGGAGGGTTGCCACCAAGAAGATGCCCAAGACCAGCCAACCAGCAGCGAACTTTCCGAGAATGATTTCGCGATCGCGGATCGGCGAGCTCAGCAGGAGGGTCAAGGTACCAGATTGGCGCTCTTCGGCGATCGCGCGCATGGAAAGGAAGACCGACCCAAGGAGCGTGATTCCAGAAGTCACGCCAAAGAAGTCAGCGAGAACTTCGCTGCTCAACTTGGAAGGGCCAGCGAGGGCATAGGCGTTGAACAGCAAGGCATCGACGGCGAGCATCAAGGCCACAATGATGTATCCGCTCCAGGTGCGAAAGGAGGCGGCGAGTTCGCGGCGGGTGAGAAGGAAGATGCGCTTCATGAGCGCTCCTCTCGCTTGCCGGTGGTCAGCGCCACGAAAACGCTTTCCAGGCGCGCTGCCGAACGATCGAGGCGAAGCAGGTCTGCTCCCGCAGCGACGAGCGCACGGACCACCGCTGGTCGTGAATCGCCATCGGATGCGCAAACCAGCGTGACGCCCCCATCCGAAAGTGGCGTGCGTTCGGTGACGGTCACACCCGGTACGCTCGCAATGGCTGCGATCCAGGCGTCGGAGTTGGTTGCCAGTTCAAGTTGAAAGGCGGTGGCTCCCCCTAGCTCGGCTGCCAATTGCTGCTCGCTTCCCTGGGCGAGGAGGGTTCCTTGATGAATGATGAGACAGCGATCACAGATTTGGCTCACTTCGCTCAGCATATGGCTCGATACCAACACCGTATGTTCGCCCTTGAGGCCGCGGATGAATTCCCGCATTTCCTTGATTTGGACGGGGTCCAAGCCTCCGGTCGGCTCATCGAGGATGACGAGCTTGGGCCGATGCACCAGGGCTTGCGCAATCCCGACCCGCTGGCGGAAACCATGCGAAAGGTGGGCAATGCGTACATTGCGATAGTCCCCAATCCCGGTTCGGGAGACCGCATGGTCCACTGCCGCCCTCATCCGCGCGTCCTCGACGCCTCGAAGCGCAGCAGCAAAGCGAAGGTAATCACAGACCCGCATATCGTCGTAGAGCGGGGGAGCATCCGGCAGGAACCCGATGCGCTTGCGAATTTCGTGGGGCGCCTCGGCGAGATTGAGGCCGTCAATGGTGACCGAGCCCTCCGTCGGCATCAGCACACAACTCAAAATGCGAAGCGTCGTCGATTTGCCTGCGCCATTGAGGCCCAGGAACCCTACGATTTCTCCGCTTGCAATTTGGAACGTTAGTTCGCGGATTGCAGCGCGCTCGCCATAGTACTTGCTGAGGCCTTCGACAGAAATCATGCTCACAAGAACCCTGCATGGACTGCGCCTGTTCGCTCGTCAAGGGGAGCGCGAGCGGCGTTTCGAATGCGTAAAGAACCTTGAAATGCGAGACGCTCCCCATGCATTAATACGCAACCCCAAAGTTCTTCAGCCGCCCGATCCAGGAGATTCGATCGCCAATGTTCTTCCTTTCGTTCCGAAGTGCGGCGCTGACTGCTGCGCTCGTCGCCGGAGTTGGATGTACCAAGAGAGCTGTGAGTTCCCGCGCCGTCGTGGTGGAACTCTATGTGATGTCCCAGTGCCCATACGGAGTTCAGGCAGAAAGCGCCTTGAAGCCGGCGCTCGATGCGCTTGGCGCCGACGTAGACTTCCACCTCGAGTTCATTGGGGAAGGCAGCGGAAGTAAAACCTTTCGTTCCCTCCACGGTCCCAGCGAAATTGCCGGCGACATTGCGCAACTTTGCGCGGCCAAACACTCGCCGAAAAAACTGATGGATATGGTGGCGTGTCAGAATCGCGACGTGCAGCAGGTTGCGAACAACTGGGAACCTTGCGCAGCGGCCTCCGGCGCCAACGTCGATGCAATACGCAAATGCATCGCTGGGGATGAGGGCAGCGGGCTGCTCAAAGCTTCCTTTTCCCGCTCTCAAGAGCGCCGGGCCGAGGGAAGTCCAACGCTGTACATCGGTGGGAAGCTCTACGCTGGAGCCAGGAGCGCGCGGGCTTTCCGGAAAACTATTTGCGCCGCCTATGGGGAATCGAAGCCGAAGGCGTGTGCGCCCAATCCCCAGGCTCCCCCAGTGCGGGTAACGGTCGTGGGAGACAAGCGCTGCGTCGGGTGCAACCCAGCTTCCATCATCAAAGAAATAGCGACGCGCGTCGATGGCACGGTGATCCGCGAGCTCGACTACTCGGAGCCGGAAGCCAAGGAGCTGATGCGCTCGGTAGGGGCGACTCAGATTCCGCTCGTCCTGTTCGACGATTCGCTGAAGGCGGACAAGGAGGGGTATGAATCGCTCAGCGGTTGGCTCCATCCGCAAGGCAAATACCTGGGGCTCTCGGTGGGAGCGACCTACGTACCGGCGTGTGCGGACCCCGGCGCTTGCGAGCTCTCACAATGCAAAAGCATTCTGGCTTGCCGCCCCGAGGAGCCCGGGAAGGTGGAGCTCTTCGTGATGTCCGAGTGCCCCTATGGAATGCAAGCGCTCAATGCCGTCGGGGAGGTACTTGCCAACGTGAAAGGGATTGACCTCCAGGTGAACTACATTGCCGCGGGAACGGCGAAGGGAGGATTCACTTCGCTCCACGGGCCAGCGGAAGTCGGCGAGGACATTCGGCAGCTCTGCGCGGCCGCGAACTATCGCCAAGACGCCAAGTACTTGGACTACATCCTCTGTCGGAACCGCAACATTCATTCATCGAATTGGCAGGCCTGCGCGATCGAAGGAATCGACGCCAAGGTCCTCCAACGCTGCGCGGAGAGCGAGGTCGGCAAGAGACTGCTCGAAGAGAACATTCGCGTGGCCAGCGAACTCGCTATCGGTTCGAGCCCGACCTGGATTGCCAATGGACGCTACAAATTTGCGGCCCTCGATGCGCAGGCGATCAAGACTGCGGTTTGTCAAAAGAACCCGCAACTCGTCGGCTGTGACAAGACGCTTTCAACGGGCACCGGCGTCTCACCGGGTGCCGGAAATTGCGGAAACTAGCGCCGGACGCGCGCTCAGTGGTTCGACGGGAAACATCCAGCCGAACTTGTCAGTCTTGGTTCCGCGTTGAATCCCGGTCAGCTCTTCGAAGAGTTGATGGGCCATGGCCCCTGGTTTGCCATCCCCGACGGTAAGGCGATCCGCATCGATGGCGAGCTCGACGACGGGAGTGATGATTGCCGCCGTACCGGTCCCAAAGACTTCGCGAAGCGTTCCCGCTTTGTTGGCGGCTCGCAGCTCTTTCACCGACAGTGGGCGCTCTTGGACTTTGAAGCCGAGGTCGCGAGCGAGCGTAAGAATCGAATCCCGCGTCACTCCCGAGAGGATCGAGTCCGAGAGGGGGGGGGTAACCAAGGTGTCCTCGATGCGCACAAAGAGATTCATCGTTCCAACTTCTTCTATAGTTTCGTGGTCGCGAGCGTCGAGCCACAAGACTTGATCATAGCCAGCCTGCTTGGCGGCGTGGGCCGCGTGAAGGCTCGCGGCGTAGTTGGCACCGGCTTTGATCGCGCCCAACCCTCCGCGCGCGGCGCGGATTTCCTTAGTCTCTACCCAAATTTTTACAGGTCGGACTCCTTGGGTCCCAAAATAGGTGCCCACTGGCGAAGCGATGACGACGAATATGTAGGCGTTGGCGGGACGCACTCCCAAGAACCGCTCCGTGGCGAAGAGCGTGGGACGCAAATACAGGGCGGTTCCGGGCCCACGGGGCACCCACGCGGAATCGAGTGCAACGAGCGTCTGGATACCCTCCATCATGAGCGCAATGGGTGGTGGCTCCATGCAAAGACGCGGCGCTCCATCGTGCATGCGCTGGCAATGGCGTTCGGGGCGAAAGAGCTGAACTCTACCATCAGGTCGGGCAAACGCTTTGAGCCCTTCGAACATCGCTTGACCGTAGTGAAGCACCGCCGCAGCAGGCTCCAAGGAAAGCGGACCGTAGGGGAGAATTCGCGCATTGTGCCATCCATGGTCGCGGTCGTAGTCCGCGATGAACATGTGGTCGGTAAAATGCTTGCCCCAGCCAAGACTCGCTTCCGGGACCTTGCTTCGCGGATTCTTACTTTGCGCTATAGTAATCGCCAATTGGGACTCCTTCCGTTGACTTTCTCCATTACCTAGAAAGGCCTGGGCCACAAGGCCCGCCGTGCCGACGACGCAGAAGTGCGGGCGCTCCTTCGTTGGTAGCGCAGAAGTCGATAAAATCGTAGCGAAGGATGCATCACCCCTATGGTCAAGGATGACACCCGAGCAATTGATCGCTTGCGACCATACGGCTTTGATCCGGTTGCCTTGGAAAGATTTCGCATCCGCGCCCGCGACGAAGGAATCGTCACCGAACAAATTGCGGTGGAGCCGCTCGCGCCAGAGGAGAGCGTTCTCCTGCCAGCGCTTGGAAGTTCTCAGCGCAACGCTTTGATTCGAGAAGGGGCCGGCGCACTTCGCGCTGGCCAGACCGGCGTCGTCATTCTCGCTGGTGGGATGGCAACGCGCTTCGGAGGTGTGGTGAAGGCCGTCGTCCAAGTTGCGGAGGGCCGCACCTTTCTGGAGCTTGCGATTGCGTCTGTCCGAGCGCTGGAGGCGCGCTCTCGGGTTACAATTCCGGTTTTCGTGATGACGAGTTTCGCAACCGACGCGCTGGTGCGTGCGCATATCGGGGAGCGGGATTTAGCACCCGCCTCGGTTTTTCCCCAAGGTGCGTCGCTTCGGTTGACGCCAGAAGGAGAACTCTTTCGCGAGGCGGATGGATCTCTATCGCCCTATGCGACGGGCCACGGAGACCTTCCGGCGGCGATGCGCAAGAGCGGTCACCTCGAGGCGTTTCGGAAAGCGGGTGGACGCTGGCTCGTTCTCGTCAACGTTGACAACCTCGGAGCCTCCATCGACCCCTCGATTGTGGCGCTTCATCGACAACACGGGCAGCCGATTACCGTCGAGGCAGTTCGCGCGCAGCCGGGTGACTTTGGAGGGGTCATCGCGCGCCTCGGCGGTCGGGCGCAAATCGTCGAGGGCCTCCGGCTTCCACGAGGATTCGACCGGTCTGCATTTCCCTTTTTCAACACCAACACCTTTGTCGTCAGTGCCGAGGAACTCGCGGAAGAAATCGATCTTCCGTACCATCGCGTCGTCAAGGTTGTCGACGGGCGCGAAGCCATTCAATTCGAGCGACTCGTCGGCGAACTCACAGGAGCGCTGGGCACCAAGATTCTCGAGGTGCCTCGAGAGGGGCCCGATGCGCGTTTTTTACCGGTCAAAGAACCTCAAGAATTGGCGCGCCGACTCCCAAATCTCCTGGAGCGCTTGCAAGTGTTGCATTCGAAAGAGCCCCAAGCTCCCTAGAACTGCACACCGGCCGCGAGGTCGATTCCTACGCCAACCCCACTGGCGACCTGGAAAATGAAGAGCGCATATTCTTGGGGGCGCGCGGTCGGAGGGATCAAGAGAACTTCTAGCCCTGCACCCACGTATATCGCCAACTGCGGCGCCCATTGATAGCCGAGGTTGGTGCGGGCCATGAATGCCCCTTGGCGGGCAAAGGTAGATGGCTCACGCAAATCCCAAACCGACTGTGCCTCGACCTCAGGTTCGACGTAGAACCAGTTGCCGAGGGTTTGGTGGAAGCCGAGTCCCCATCCCAGTCGGAGCGTTTTCAGCGGTGACCAACCGGCAGTGAGCTTTGCGTAGAGTCGTCCCCCTCCCATCTTGAGGATTGCGCGAATGGCTGCGGAGGATGAAGCTTCGATGGCGAATCGGAGCGGAGTGTCACGAATTGCGTTGATGGCGCCGACCGAGAAGCGTGAATGTTTTGCGCTGTTGAAGAAGCCGAGTTGAGTTCCCCGAACAGTATTTGCAAAGTTGAGTATCCCGACCTGCGCCCCGCTCACTTCATCGGCGACGTTGATGATTCCCAACTGGAGTCCGGTAAAATCTTTGGCCACCGTCGTAGCTGCAAGTTGAAGCCCCGTGGCTTGTGAGCGGGAAACGGCGATCAGCGCCGAAGCCTGCATTCCATGCCAGCTTCCGTTGACCTCAGCCGCGAGCGCTGCGATTTGAAGTCCGCGACCGCCGCGCTGGACCGATGAAAAGGGAGCGATGGAGAGACCGTCGAGCCAGGTACTCGACACCACAATCAATCCAAGCGCGAGATTGTTCCTCGCGGGCCAACCCACAGCTTGGTTGAGTCCAAGTTGCGGGATGATGGCCAATTCGATGGGATTCAATCGTTCGACGGAGTCCGTATCGATGGAAGGTCTGATGCGCGGTGCATCCGAGAGAGGTGCTGGGTTGTGGGCGAAAAGCGAAGCAGCGTTCGAAACGTCCACCGAGGGTAGGACGATCGGTGGAATTGCAACGAGGGGCGCTACCTCATTCACCGCAGCCGGAGGCAGAGTCCTCGGCTTGCCAAGTGCTCGTCGTCCCGGGAGCGTGCGCCCGCGCGCGCGTTCGCTGAGGACGAATCCCAACACGCGGGCCCGCAGCGTTGGACTCCCTGGAGGAAGGGCGACGCGCTCATCGAGCGCGGGCTGACTAGGAAAGGTCCCATGGATCCACACGCTGTTCGCAGCGGAACAGGTGACCTCGACCATGGCGGCGTCAGGGAGCGCGGCGAGGGCGCTCGCCAACCCCATGTCGAAGTCCGTCGCCTTGCAGTCGACGTAGGTGAGGTGCCCAAGGGCAAGGGACATCAACGCCAAAGCGAGCAGCACCAGATGAGTCTAGCGCAAGTGCTGCGCAAGCCGAGTGTTCGGGCGCACACAGCTTGCGGGGATCGGCGAAACTCCGTATGGACCAAAGTGCTGGAGCAGCCCAGATCGGCGCGGAGGAAGCCTTCGGGCTTTTTTCGAGGAAAGTCCGGGCACCGTAGGGCAGGGTGCTGGCTAACGGCCAGTCGGCGTGAGCCGAAGGAGAGTGCCACAGAGAACAGACCGCCTGCCATAGAGGCAGGCAAGGGTGAAACGGAGCGGTAAGAGCGCCCCGCGCTTTCGGTGACGGAAGCGGCAAGGCAAACCCCACCCGGTGCAAGAGCAAGCAGGGAGTGTCCTCAGCGCAGCAATGCATTGAGGCGAAGGTCGCCCGCTAGAGTCTCCCGGGTCAGCTCGCACGAGGGCGTCGGTAACGGCGCTCCCAGATGAATGCCGGTTACCCGGTTTACTCCGGGAACAGAACCCGGCTTATGGGCTGCTCCAGCGTTGTCTCAAAGGCCCCGAGGGTGGAAGCGAACGGCATCGGAATAGGGTTGGGTTTCTACTGAACGACCCGCGGCAATTGTCTCCTGAAGACGAATCCACCAGCTGGGATCTACGAGTTCGGCGTGCATTTCAAGGAAGAGGGACCGGATGTCAGAGTCCGAAAACATGAACTTTGGCAATTCTTCCGGAAAGATGTCCCGTGGTCCAACCGATACCCAATCGTTCGATACTTCTTCGCTCTCGTCGCGCGGCGTTGGGAGGCGTCGAAAGACGCACGCATCGACTGCAATGATATCATCGTAGTCATAGAAGACGACGCGACCAAGACGATTCACGCCAAAGTTCTTAAGCAGCAAATCCCCAGCGAAGAGATTCGCGGTAGCGAGTTCGCGGATCGCTCTTCCAAAATCAAGCATCACCTGCCGCGTTTGCTCCTCGTTCGCGCGTTCCAAGTAGACGTCCAACGGCACCAAGCGCCTTTCAATATAGAGGTGCTTGATGATGAGCTTGTCGTCGTCAAAGCTAAGGAGGGATCCAACCTTGTCGCGAAGTTCGATCAACAACGCAGGATCGACTCGCGCCAAGGGAAGTGCCACATCGGAATACTCCCAGACATCGGCCATGCGACCGACGCGATCGTGCATCTTGACTCGCGTGTATTGCGCTCGGACTTGCCGCCGATCCAAGTCCTTTGGTGGGTCGAAGTGATCACGGATGAGCTTGAACACCCAAGGAAAGGACGGAAGCGTGAAAACGCACATCACCATCCCGCGCTTTCCTTGGGCGATCACAAAGCGATCCGTCGAGTGATTCAGATGAAAATCAAGCTCCCGATAAAAGAGCGTCTTCCCTTGCTTTTGCAATCCCAGACACGTGTACAACTCAGCGGTCGAACGGGTGGGAAACGCAGTCTGCAAGAACCCAACGAAGGCCGCAGGGACTTCCATGTCCGCAAAAAAGTAGGACCGGGAGAGCGAAAACAACGGAGTCATTTCGTCGGTTCCGCTCAGGAACGCATCGAGATACATGTTTCCAGCATCGTCTTTGAGAATAGGCACGGCGAAAGCGAACTGGTCGGAGCCGTTGCGGATGCGACCAATAATGTACGCCGCATGCCCGCGAATAAAGAGCGACGAGAGCACGTGCACTTGAAGGCTCGGGCGGAGCTCATTGGGAGGTGGCAGAAGTTCCAAGATGCGCCTCGCCACGACGCGCAAGTCGCGCCCCAAATGTGCCCAAGGGCAGGCAAGAGCGAAGTCGTCGATGATCGTTTGCAGCGTTGTTCGAAGGCCCAAGTCCTTCGGGTAGTACACGCGATAGGTGGGCAGCACTCCATCGAGGAAATCAGTAGCTACGGCTTGGCGCCAGAAGAGGTATTTGTTGGTATAGTACGTCCGTTCAAGGACGCGGCACACAACCGAGTTGTAGAATGTCTCGGCGAGTTCCGGTTGCCGGTGGTCGAGGAGCTTGAGAACCGTGGCGCGCTTTACTGCGGGCCAAAGCGCTTCGTCATTGGCGTTGGGAACCTCTGCAAGGATGACGGCGACGGTATTTTGGACGTTTTGGTCAAAGCTTCCGATGCGCTCACGGTGGATATTGGAAAGGGCGGTCCAATCGCTGCGCTCAAAGCAGACTTTTGCAAACGCCGAAAGCTTACGAAAGTTGTCGAAGTGGCGATCAAATCCAGCGACAACTTCGCGCGCGATACGCTCGGTACTTTTCTCGGAATGCACGCCATGGTCTCCTGATTCCATCAAGCGAGCAGGTCCCAATCACCTACTGAGCCCGAAGGAATCGCAGCATGTAGAAGATTGCGATAGCGCAGACCCCAAGCGTAAAGAGCGCTACGGCGCCTTTGATCCATCCAAAGGAAGTGGGCGGAACGCTCGCAGTCTCCCGCAGCGCGGACATCGACGCGGTGTCGATGATTTCGCCGATCGCCCGTTGTGCCCAAGGGTCTTCGGGACAATGGAGCAAGCGCAGCCGGTAGAGGCGCCCCAAACTTGCAAGCGCCCCTTCACTCCCCGCGGAGCTCAGAATGCGCTTGTGCGCAGCGCCGTCGCCCCATTCTTGAAGCAAGTCTCGCCAGGACTTTGCGAGCCATTGGGGGGGTGCTAGCGCCTCCATATCCACGCGGTCGCGCGTCGCTCCGCAGCGGCCACAAATTGGACTAGCGGAAATAGTCTGCAAGCACTTTGGGCAATGGCCTTCGGGGACTTCGAAGGCCGTGGGAATACTTGCTTTCGCACTCGCGACGGCGCGCACGCTGAGGTCCGCGATGCTCACGACGTTGCTTGCCATCTCTGAGGAGACGAGAGTGACGCGGGCATTCTGTGGCAGAGGGGTACGTTGGGAGCGCTGCTGTTCCAGCGGAGCAGGACTGTGGAAAGTCGGCTTTCCGCAGCGCAAGCAGGTGAGCGTCAGTTCTTCCCCGTCCGCCGAAAAGCGCCCTGGTTGGTCAAGGTGTCCGCAGTGCGAGCAAAGAAACTTCATGCGACCTCGGACGGCAGGCTCAAGCGCGTCCCTCTGAAGCGAACTCCGAAGAACTAGAACGCCGCGGTTTGGCTGCGAATTCGTGCCGGCGCGGCCGCCCGGTATCCGATGAAGCTTGAGATGCCCACATAGAGGAATCCCGACTGAAACAGGACAAGAAAGGGGAGCGAGGCCCAAAGGTTCAGTGAGCACGCCGTGTACACGGCCCAAGAGAAGTACAGGCCGAAAGCAATTTCGATGATCGGCACCCAGCTGCGCTTGCCACGGTACGCTCCCTGGCCAGTGGACTCGGATTTTCCCAAAGCCCCCGTTTTTGGCGTCCGGGCAAACTCTGATTCGCGAGAAAAAAGGGCCTCGAGCACGGCTTTGCATTGGTTGATCGCCATGCCGATACCGAGGCTCATCACGAAGGGGAGGTACTTGATGCGTTCCCACCAGCCGAGTCCGAGCTCTCGCACCGTCGCCACATAGAAGAACGCAACCGACGCAGTGGACGCCACGAAGATTGGCAAATCCAAGAGCAAGGTTGCGTACATCTCATGGTTGAATCGGAGCACCATGGCGATGGGCATCATCACGGACAGCGCCACCATGAGCAGGTAGGCGAAATTGTTGGTGAGGTGAAAGAATGCTTCGCGCTTGACGGCAAAGGGTAGCCGGGATCGCAATATGGTAGGAAGCAGCTTCATTGCCGTCTGAATGCTTCCTTTGGCCCAACGGTGCTGCTGGGATTTAAAAGCGTTTATGTCGACGGGGACTTCCGCTGGAGACACCACCTCCGGCAGGAAGATGAAACGCCATCCGACGAGCTGTGCTCGGTAGGAAAGGTCCAAATCCTCCGTCAGCGTGTCGTGTTGCCAGCCTCCCGCTTCCTCAATTGCTCTGCGGCGCCAAATGCCTGCCGTACCATTGAAATTGAAGAAGCAACCGGAGCGGTTTCGCGCCGTGTGCTCGATGAGAAAGTGCCCGTCGAGGAGAATGCTCTGGGCCTTCGTCAACAAGTTGAAGTCACGATTCAAATGACCCCAGCGCACCTGCACCATGCCGACTTCGGATTCGGCAAAGAAGGGAATGGTTCGGTGAAGAAAATCTGGATCGGGTACAAAATCGGCGTCGAATACTGCAATGCACTCGCCGGTTGCGAGGGTGAGCCCATTGGCGAGCGCACCGGCCTTGAATCCCACGCGAGAGGCGCGCCGAACATAATGAATCTGCAATCCCTTGGCGGCCCAGGCATCGACGAGTTGGCTCGCGATCGCCTTCGTCTCATCGGTGGAATCGTCGAGGACTTGAATCTCCAGGAGCTCACGTGGGTAGGAGAGGTTACAGACGGCGTCGACGAGCCGCGTCACGACGTACTTCTCGTTGAATAGTGGAAGTTGGACGGTTACTCGTGGAAGGGTTGCGAGGCGGGCCCCTGGAGTCGGCACCTTATACTTGTGTCGATAATAGAGGTAGGCCATGCGGTAGCGATGAGATCCGTAAATGGACAGAATCCCAAGGACACCGAAATAAGCGGCTAGGAATACGAACTCAGAGGGGCTCATTGACAGGACGCCTTATTGAGGCGCCATCCTCTTCCCTTCCCAAGTTCCTGGAAACACAACAGAAATGCCTCCCATGCGCGCCTTCCCAGACCTTTTAAAGTGGTGTCGTCCAGGTGTCAAACGACTTTCAGGCAAGACGCGCTTGGCGCAGCGGCCCGCGTAGGGTTCGACGCAAGGCTAGCCGAGGGCCGTATGGTAGTCCACCTCGGCTGGCGTGTCGCTTCGCGGTTCCAAGTCGTCCGGAAGGCCGCCAAAAAAAGCATCGATGGCTTGAATGACGGCGACCTTTGTCTCGAGGGTCGTGACTGATGCGCGGAAGTGTGCCGCGCCCGGGAGCCCGTGCGAGTACCAGCCCAGATGCTTGCGAAAGGCATGGATTGCGGCCGTTTCGGCGCGCGCCTGTGTTGGCTCCTGGCAACGAAAAGCCAGGTGGTCTTGAAAGTGCCGGAGTACGAGAGCCCAGCGTTCTGGAACCTTCGGCGCCGCGCCTCCATGGAGTTGCCGAAATATCCAAGGATTGCCGAGGGCGCCGCGCCCGATCATCACCGCGTCACAGTCGGTCTCGGCGAGCATGCGCGCCGCATCTGCCGGCGTTTGGACGTCCCCATTGCCGATGACGAGCGCGGAAGTCCCTAGCTCGCGTTTCAAGTCCGCGAGTACGCGCCAATCCGCACGCCCCGCGTACCCCTGCGCGCGCGTCCGCGGATGGCAGGCGATCGCGACAGCTCCCGCGTGGACGAGTTCCGAAGCGACGCGCAGGTAATTCTTGTTCGCGTCATCCCAGCCGGATCGGATCTTTGCGGTCACCGGCAGACCAGTCGCGTCGCGAATGGATTGAACGATAGCGGCCGCGCGCGGCGGGTCGCACAGCAGCGCCGAACCGGAACCGCCGCGGGTCACTTTCTTCACCGGGCAGCCCATGTTGATGTCGATGATTTGCGCGCCATGGGTCTTGGCGATCACCGCTGCCCGCGCGAGCACATCGGGTTCACCACCGAAGAGTTGGAGTGAGAATGGGCGTTCGACTCGAGGATCATGGCGCAAGTAATTCAGCGTGCGCACGCTGAGCCGAAAGAGCCCTTGCGCACTCACCAGCTCCGAAGGGCAGAGTCCCGCTCCCATCTCAAAGGCCAGCACGCGAAACGGCTGTTCGCTCACGCCGGCCATCGGCGCCAGCATGTAGCGGCTGCGCAAGGGATAGGAGCCCACGCTCAGCACGATGAAGTTGGCCCTCGTGACACTCCGATGACCGCTCCCATGCTTGAGTGGTTACTTCTTCAGGAGAAAAATGACCACGTCGCAGACAGTCCAGAGTTCATTAGCGCAGCCCGAGGCACCGGCGGCGAGTCCAGCGCCGCGGGATCGCCCCAATCTCGTTGCCAGTATCCCGTTTTTTGCAATGCACCTTGCGGTGGGACTTGCCTACTTTACCGGTGTGAGTTGGAAGCTCCTGCTCCTCGCGGTGGTGAGCTACTATCTCCAGATGTTCGCAGTCACTGCGGGCTACCATCGGTATTTTTCGCACCGTGCCTTCAAGACGAGTCGAGGGGTCCAGTTCGTATTGGCGTTCCTTGCGGAGTGCTCAGTGCAGAAAGGGGTCTTGTGGTGGGCAGCGAACCACCGGCACCACCATCGGTACTCGGATTTCGAAGAGGATATCCATTCGCCGGTCTGGCGGGGATTTTGGTATAGTCACGTCGGATGGATACTCTCGGATCGCTATGTAGAAACGAAGTTCGAAGGAATCCGTGATTTCGCACGGTTTCCCGAGCTGCGCTTTCTCAACCGTTTCCATCTCGTTCCACCGACGCTGACGTTCGTTGCACTCTTCCTTGTGGGCGGATTGCCGTGGCTCGTATGGGGCGGATTCATCCCAACCGTGGCGAGCTGGCATGCGACTTTCTTCATCAACTCGCTCACGCACATGTTCGGGAAGCGTCGCTATTTGACGACGGACACCAGCCGAAATAGTTTTCTCCTGGCCGTCGTTTGCAGCGGTGAAGGCTGGCATAATAACCACCACTTTCACCAGAACACCGCGAACCAGGGCTGGTTTTGGTGGGAAGTCGACTTCACCTACTACGCACTCAAAGTGCTCTCCTGGCTCGGACTTGTCTGGGACCTTCGCACTCCGGCGAAACAAACGAAGTACGCTTTCACCAAGTACACAGAAGCAGAGCGCGCACGCTTGAAGGTCGAAAGCCGCTTCGGGATGTTCCTGAATTCAAAGCGACCGGTCAGAGCTCTGGGGCGCTTTGTTGCGCGCGAAAAGGTTGTCGTCAAACCCACCATCGAAGTGGCCGCCTCGCCACAAGGCATGCCCTGAGCGAAGCCGGATACCTTAGGTGTTTCCAAGACCAGCCGTAGGGTGTATTTTTGCGCCCTTGAAACCCGCGGCCCCATCAAAGCGTAATGAAAGCGTCGAACTTGAAAACGACGAAGCTTTGATGGAGCAATACTGTGCGGGCAATCAACGACCTCTCGAGGTCATATTCGATAGGCATTCCCAAGGCATCCGACGACTGGCGTGCCGACTCCTTCGCAACCAAGCGTCCGCAGACGACGTTGTTCAAGCGACATTCCTGTCGGTGGTGCGCTCGAGTGGTCGATTCCGACACGGGGCACGCTTTCAACCGTGGCTCTACGCCATTGCCACTAATGCATGCAGAGATCTCCGGCGGCGGAACCGTTCAGAAGTCCTCTCCGGGGATGATGGCATCGCTGCCTTCGAAGCAACGCAAGACGTGGACCAGAAATTGCCGACCGATCCCGGGCTTCGGAAACAGATCCAGGCAGCGATCGAAGCGCTGCCCGACGCTCAACGTGAGGCCATCGTCCTCTCCAAATTTGAGGGTCTGTCCTACGCCGAAATCGCACAGGGGTTTGGTTTGAGCGAGTCAGCCATCAAAGTGCGTGCGCACCGCGGCATCAAGGAATTGAAGCGCCTTTTGGCAGGAGCGTGGGAGCCATGACGCCCGCGCTCGCGCAAGTCCGGGTGCGCGTCATGGCGGAGGCGCGCCGGCAAGGCATTGCGCGACCTTGGTGGCGTGACGCAGTTCTCTTTTCGGTGTGCGCAGTGATCACTGGCATCGGGAGCGCGGCGCTCGTCAATACCGATGCCTTTATTGGATCCCGGACCCGCTTCGCTGTTGCGGCGTTGGCGGTTCTCGTCAGTAGCCTTGGGGCGATCGTCGCCATACGGCCTGGGAGCGGAGCCATCCTTCGAAAGACCCTCGTCGGCGCGGCGCTTGTTTGCGCGCTGGCGATCGCCCTCACTGCCGATCGCTCCAGACTTCCGACCTCCATCGGTAATGTTGGCTGCGCCGCGATGGAGCTTTTGATCGCCGCGATCCCACTGATCGTTGGGATTCTGGTGCTCTCCCGGTTTGCTCCCCACGCTGAACGCGCAGTTGTCGCCGGCCTTGCGGCTGGCTCGGCAGGAATCGTCCACCTTACGATGGTGTGCCCGGATACGTCGCTCGCGCACGTTGGCGTTTGCCATGTCGGCTCGCTGCTCTTGGTTGCATGCTTGGCGCTGGCCGTCCGGCACCGCGTGCCAACTTCAAGCCACGCGCCCTGAATCGATTGCGATTTAAGGTGCTTCGCTGGTGACGTTGGCGCAGACGGTCCGAGCGAGAGCCACCTCGTCGTTGGAAGCGGTTCCGTTCGTCGCACACCAGATGGTGCGCCCTGGAAACTGCTTGGCTCCCAGGAACGCGTCTCCGGTGGGTAGCCGGTAGGTGACGCCTACGTAGCCCGCGCCTGCTTCGCGCAGCAAGAGCACTGCCTTCTCGCGTTCGATGGCCGAGACCAGCGCCGCCAAGGTCGGCAGCGGTCGGCCGTTGGGTTCAAGCTGGAGTACTGCGCGCGTCGAGGGCCCAACGGCGATTCCTCCGCTGGTAGGGTTCGCGTGCCACCCGTCTGGCAAGGGCACGCGCAATCCACTGTGAATCTCCGGAGCATTCTTGCGCTGGCACCCGAGCGCACTCAGTGCGCCCAAGAGCAGCAACCGCTTCATTTCGCCGGCAACGCTGCTGGATGTGGCGTGTCAGCCTCGGACATCTTGGTAGTTCCATCGAAGAGGACGCCTTTCTCGATCGTCAATGCATTGCTGTCGATCGTCCCGCGAACGCGCGCGGGAGCGTGGAGCTCGACGAGCTGCTTGGCGCGGATGGTTCCCTGAAAGGATCCGCTGACAATCACCGTTCCCGCTTCTATTTCGGCGGTGACTTCCGCCGATTCGCCAATGATGAGGACATCATTGGTTCGAATGCTTCCCTTAAAGCGACCGTCGATGCGCAGATGCCCTTCAAATGCGAGCTTCCCGTCGAACTCGCTTCCCTTTCCCAACAGGGTACGGACCTCAGCGACCCGAGACGCCACGGAAGCCTCTTCCTTCCCCTCCGCCTCCAGGCCGAGAGGTCTTTTTTCGCCGCTTAAGAATGCCATCGTTGGCTACCTCGCAATGATTTGAGTGATGCGCTCAAGGTCATCATAGGAATGGAAGTCCACTTCAAGAGATCCGCGCCCGCCTCCGCGTAGGCGGAGGCGCACTTTCGTACCCAAGCGGCGCTGCAAACCCTCGACGAGGCGACGCGCTTCGGGTGTCGATCCGTCGCCTTTTGCCTTCGCCGGGAGAGCGCCGGAGCGCTGCCCCTTCACCCGTGTTTCTGTGTCGCGCACCGAAAGCCGTTTCGCGGCAATTTCTCGCGCAAGCGCGATAATCTCTTCGGGCGTGCTCAAGCTCAAGAGCGCGCGCGCGTGGCCCATGTCCAGCTTGCCGCTGGAGAGCAGCACCTTGACCTCGCTCGGCAACATCAGCAAACGGAGCGCGTTGGCTACCGAGGACCGGTTTTTTCCAACGATCGAAGCGATTTGTTCTTGGGTGAGCTTTTGCTTTTCCAGCAGGTAATTGTAGGCCTCCGCTGCTTCCAACGGATTCAAATCTTCGCGTTGGAGGTTTTCGACGAGCGCGTCGCGAAATGCCTCTTCGTCGGTGGCCTCCTTGACGAGCACCGGTACTTCCGTCCACCCAAGATGGCATGCAGCACGAAATCGCCGCTCTCCCATCACGATCCGATAGCCGCGGGCGTCGCGACGGACGACGATGGGTTGCAGCATTCCTCGACTTTCCAGCGATGCTGCAAGTTCCGATATTGTTTCGGCGTCGAAGTGCTTGCGCGGGTTGGCGGCGTCAGGATGGACTTGATCGACGGCCAACTTGACAACCCCGTCGTTGGGTTCGTCCGCTTCGGCGATGAGCGCGCCGAGCCCCTTTCCGAGTGCGGGTTTCCTCATCAGCGCGGTGGTCACGACCTTGGCCATTGTTCGTCCAAGAAAGGATTCTCCTAGAACGCGGTGGACGTCAATCGAGAGGTTCGACGCGCCTTCCGTCCGCGCCGAACGAGTTCCTTGGCAACTCCCAAATAGGCCGCGGAACCTCGAGAATGGAGGTCATAGAGCAACACCGGTTTGCCGAAGCTCGGGCATTCCGCGAGGCGCACGTTGCGGGGAACAACGTTCGAGAAGACCAACTGGGGAAATTCGCGTTGAACTTCTTGTGCCACTTGATGGCTGATGTTGGCGCGCTGGTCGAACATCGTAAGAACGATGCCCTCCACTGTGAGCTCGGGGTTCAAGCGTTTTTGGACGAGCTTGATGGTCGTCATCAACTGGGCGAGCCCTTCCATCGCGTAATATTCGCATTGGAGAGGAATAAGAACCGCATCGGATGCTGTCAAAGCATTGAGCGTCAGAAGTCCAAGAGAAGGCGGGCAGTCGATGAGGATGTATTCGTAATCTTCGCTCAGAGCCGCGATGGCTTCGCGAAGGCGAAATTCGCGACGCTCTTCGCCGATCAATTCTAATTCAGCTCCGGTGAGACTTGCTGATGAAGGAACGACTTCCAAGAAGCGCAGCTCTGTTGACAGCTTCAATTCAGCTAACGAGCGTTTTCCGATGAGTGCGTCATAGATGCTTTCATGGACTGACTTGCGGTCGATGCCGAGACCTGAACCCGCATTGCCTTGCGGATCCATGTCGATGAGCAGGGTCTTGTGTTCGGCAGAGGCGAGGGAGGCGGCGAGGTTGACCGCAGTCGTCGTCTTGCCGACGCCGCCTTTCTGGTTTGATACGCAGAGAATCCTTGCCATAGATCGCTTCTACCTGATGGAGGGAGCGGCGAGGAAGGAATCCCCAAGATTCAAGGTTTGCGGAACACTGCGACCGTTCGCGGCCCCACACGGTTTGGAAGCCTGTAGTTTCGCACCGCGACAAAGGGAACTCCGCTTCGCTCGCCAAGCGACGTGAGCATCTCCTTAGACGGGAGTGTTCCCAAGAGGCAAAGGATGCGCCCTTGTGGGGCGGCATATTGCTTGGCCAACAGGAGATATGGTTCAGGGCCGAGCAAAGCGCGCGCCACTACCGTTCCGGCGGGAACCACACCTTCGCTCCCGGGATTGCCCTGGAGGCGAATTTGGGAAGCGCGGACTCTCCCCACGAGAGAGAGGGTAGCTATTGCGGACTTGAGAAAGGCCACCTTCTTCCCAATCGCGTCGATGAGGTGGACGCGAAGCTGGGGCAGTGCGACGGCCAAGGGAATTCCCGGCAATCCCGCACCGGATCCCAAGTCCAGGAGGTCGCCCGCGCCCTTCAATTCAGGCACGAGTGCGAGCGCGTCGAGGACGTGCTCGCCGAGGATCGCTTCAGTGGAGCGAGCTCCCGTCAGGCGAATACGGCGATTCCATCGGGAAAGGAGCTCTGCGTACTGGATGAGCTTCGCTGCGCCGTCGGGAGGCAGTGAAACGCCGACGAGAGCAGCCTCCTCGACGAGCCGATCTTGCGGTGATTTATCCACAGTGGTGCGTCCGACTGGCAAAGTTGTAAGCGTTTGAAATAACTACGTATTTCAAACGCTTTTCCTGTGGAGCTTTTTTCTCCACAGCGGTTCCCACAAGGAGGTTGGCGAGCCTGTTGATCGAAAAAATCCCCAGGGAATCTGCGGAGTTTCGCCAAAGGGTCAAAGGAATCACACAGCGCGCCCCAGTCTCAAAGGCGATGCTGGCTCACTGCGATAGCAGGACTCCTTTGCCTTGACGCAATACATCAATTCGATCCCCGATCAGGGAAACGACAGTCGAAGGCTCGTTTTCTTGGATGCCCCCGTCAAGAATGAGGTCGAGGTGCATTCCGAGCGTCTCTTTGATCGACCTGGCATCGGTCAAGGTCGTGTCGTCCTCGGTCGTTGCCGAGGTTGTGACAATTGGGCGCCCCAATTTTGCAGCTATGGCCAACATCAGTAGGGCTTTGGGAACGCGAATTCCGACCTCTCGCTGCTTCGACTGCATCATCTTAGGAACAATTCGGGTTGCTTCGAGGACAAAGGTGAATGGACCAGGCGTCAATTGGCGCATCGTTCGATAGGCAAAATGGGAGACCTTTGCGTAGCGAGCGACATCCGACAGATCGGGACAGAGGAACGCGAGTGGCTTCCGCCGATCCAGTCCCTTCAATGCGTAGATCCGATCGACGGCGCGCTTGGCAAAAACATCGCATCCTACTGCGTAGTAGCTGTCGGTGGGGTAGGCGACGAGGCCACCGTCTTCGAGGATCTTGGCTGCTCGCTCGATGACGCGAGGCTGAGGATGAAGGATATCCACTTCCAGGATGGGAGCCACTGGCATGCGAAGTCCGATCTGATAGCTGCGAGGAAGCGCTGAGGCACCTTCCTGCTTCGATGGTCCTTTTGCTGCGCAATGAGCCTTGAAATCGCGCAGCATCCTGCTATTCGTCACGCCGTTCTCCATCCGCTGGATACGCTGTTGACCTCACAGTTTCAATCGTCGCTTTCCCAATCCGATGGTGCGAGTTTCCGGATACGGGCGGCGCGCCGAGGCGATGCCTCGGAGATCGTCGGCTTGCTCACCTCAGAGCGCGGCACGCCGAATGTTGAAACCGTAGGCTGGATTATCAGCCACCCCGAAGCGGAAGTGACGGTTGGTGTCAACGCAAGCGACCGAGCCATTGGCGTCGTCACCCTCTACCATGGTCCATCGCTCAGCATGGGGGGCCGTTGCGGCACCATCGACGACCTCTGCGTGACCAGACCGTGGCGCCGTCGCGGTGTCGGACGAGCTTTGCTAGAATCCGTCGTTGCGCGCGCCAGCGTGCTCTCCGTGAGGCGCCTCGAACTTCGCTCCTATGGAGACGTGACCCTCGGCATGAAGGAGTTCTTGCACGCTTGCGGCTTTCAACGCGTCGCAACGACCGTTTTTGAACGGCCTTGCTGAGCGGCGTCACTACCCTGGTTCTAGAGTCAGCACTGCAACTTCAGGAGGTGCGCCAACGCGCATAGGTGGCCCCACGAAACCACATCCACGACTGGTGTAGAGGGAAGTTCCGCCGTGGACGGAGAGTCCAGTGCTTCGAGCTCCCCAAATGGCTTTCACGAGGAGAGTGGCTGGGAACACTTGTCCGCCGTGGGTGTGTCCAGAGAGCTGAAGCCCAATCCCAGCGCGCGTGACCGCATCGAGGCCGGTAGGTTGATGGGCGAGGAGCACCGAGGCCCGCTCCGGATCCCGGCCCGCGACGGCCGCAGCGAGGTCATACCCACCTGGCCGATTGCGCTGGCTCCAATCGTCGACACCGATGAGGTCGAACCCATCGCTTTCCCCACCGATTCGTACCCAACGATTGCGCAGCACCTGGAAGCCCATGTCAGTGAAGACTGGCACCCAAGGATCCCAACCCGCATAGAATTCGTGGTTTCCTGACACCACGAAGACTCCGTGCGGGGCGCGCAATTTGGAGAGTTGACGAGCAATGACGGCCAACTCTTCAGGTGGTCCATCGATGAGGTCACCGGTGATGACGACGAGATCTGGCCGGAGCCCGTTTGCGACATCGACCAACCGGTCGACGAACGGTGCGCGAATGAGCGTTCCAATGTGAATGTCCGACAAATGGACAATGGAAAATCCAGCCATCGCATGCTTGAGACCCTTCAGTCTGACGGAGAGGTCGGAGACCTCCGGTTCGGAGAAGGCGTTCCATACCCCAAGCGTCGAGAAGCCCCCTCCCAAGGCGACCGCACCAACTGCCGTCACCCGAGCCATAAAGAGGCGTCGCTCCGAATCCTCTGGGGAGTTTGCAATCGCATCTCGGCCAAGGAGGCGCCGGCGCACCCAGGCAACGGCGTCAACGCTCGCTAGCGCCAGAACCATAAAGAGGGCGAGACCCATCCAGACGGCGACTGCGAACGTCGGCCAATGCGGAAGTACGAACTGCCCCCGAAGGATTCGCAGCAACGGCACGAGCAAGAGGACAGAAAAGATCAGGATTTTGCCGAGGGAACGCAATCTCCGCGAGCGCGTTACGTCTCGCACGAGGCGGCGATAGAGGTAGACGTGCATCGCCAGGAAAACCGAAAGGAAGGCTACGCCGACGAGGAAGAAGCGCATCATAGGCAGGGTTCCTCAACGCTCCGGGAGGGCATTTCCCTCCCGAGCCATGACCGACCAGTGCTGCCAGGTCCGAACCTTGATCCTGCGGGCGGAAGAATGGCGAGCAAGATTCGGTGAAGCGATCGGCGCTGTGACGAACTATAGAACGCATTCTTCCGAGTTTTCGCCATGAGTATCCCTTCCGATTTTCAAGTCGCAACGTCCGGAGGAGGTCCCAAGGGAATTTCCTCTCTCAAGGGTGAGCCGCTCACCGTATCACTGGAAGGTCTGCACCGAACCGTCGATGTGCCTGACGGGAAAGCGCCGTTCTGGCGTCGATGGCGAGCGTTTTCCGGTCCAGCGCTGTTGGTGAGCGTTGGTTATATGGATCCTGGGAATTGGGGAACGGACCTCGAGGCGGGTGCTCGCTTCAAGTACGACCTTCTCTGGGTCGTTGCACTCGCGAGCCTCATGGCGATCGTGTTGCAAGTGATATCTGCGCGCCTTGGTGTCGCAACCGGACGCGACCTCGCGCAGGCTTGCCGGGAGCGATACCCGAGTTGGACGCGGCTCCCCAACTGGATCCTCTGCGAGATTGCCATCTGGGCGTGTGATTTAGCGGAGGTTCTAGGTGCGGCAGTCGCGATCAACATGCTCTTTAAGATTCCTCTCTTTTGGGCGGTCGTCATCACCGGCATCGACGTGTTGTTGCTGCTTGCGCTTCAACGCCTCGGCATGCGGGTGATTGAGGCGGTCGTCGGCGTACTGCTGGGTACGATTGGGGTCTGCTACTTCATCGAGCTATTTGTCATTCCCCAAACGGCTCCGAGCTTCCTAGAAATGGGGAGATCGCTCGTCCCAGGGCTCGGTCAAGCAGGAATGGCCTACTTGGCAATCGGAATCGTGGGGGCGACGGTGATGCCCCACAATCTCTATCTCCATTCCGCACTTGTCCAATCGCGACGCATCAAGAGCGACGATCGCTCAATCCGCAATGCCATTCGCCTCAACAGCATCGATACGGTCTTTGCCTTGAGCATCGCGTTTTTTATCAACGCAGCGATTATGGTTCTCGCAGCGACGGTCTTTTTTGGGCGCGACAGTGTGGCCCTTGAAGGGGGTACGCTGATTCACTTCCACGAAGACAGCGACTGGATTCGCGTCGCCTACCTCACGCTCGCCCCTCTGTTAGGGACCGCAGCGGCCAGTACCTTGTTTGCAGTTGCGTTGCTCGCGAGCGGGCAGAGCAGCACGATCACTGGCACGTTGGCCGGACAGGTCGTCATGGAGGGCTTCATGAAGTGGCAGATGAAGCCCTGGCTGCGCAGACTGCTGACCCGCCTCCTTGCCGTCGTCCCCGCGGCGGTCCTCATCGGCGTCAGAGGCGATGGAAGCGTGACGGATCTGCTGACCTTGAGTCAAGTGGTATTGGCGCTTCAACTTCCATTTGCGATGTTTCCACTCCTTCACCTCACGAGCTCAAAGCGAATCATGGGTCAATGGCGTTTAGGACCCTTTCTCATGTTCGCCGGGTGGGGAAGTGCAATCCTCATTACTGCCATGGATATCTATGGACTCCCGGAAGCGCTGAAGGAGGCATGGAGCATCGTCGTCGGCGGCTAGCGCGAAGGAAGTCTCGCGTTATCGGCAACGCTTCCCGGTTCGGCGAGGGTTCGGCGAAGTCGCCACAGAAAGAATAGCCCTGGCAGCGCGGCAATGGTCGCGCAGCCCGTGAAAAAGAGTGGGTAGCCGACCGCATCGACCAAGTAGCCAGATGGCAGTCCAGCCGCCCACCTTCCGACCGCGAACAAGCTTGAAAGCAACGCAAACTGGGTCATCGCATTGGCCTTGTCACATACCCGAAGGAGGAGCGCACCTTGGGCCGCTCCGGCCATTGCTTTTGCGAGATACTCCCCTCCAATGGCGGCGTAGGCCCAGACCCTTGTCGAAGCTGCAAGAGGCGGCAAAGAAGTGAGACAGTTGGCAGCGATGAGGTCGACACCACGATTGGTCGCCGTGAAGGCGTAGAGCAAATTGGCGAGCGCTTGTGCGATGCCCAGGAACCAGAGAGAGCGCCAGAGTCCAAAGCGAAAGATTGCCGCACCTCCCAAAAGTCCGCCCGCGATTGTCGCCACCAAGCCGACACCTTTGACCGCGACACCCGCTTCCGCATTGGTGAAGCAAAGGTCGCGCAGGAACGGGTTGACCATGGTGCCCGCCAGGTTGTCGCCAAACTTGTACGCAAAGAGGAACGCGGCGAGCGCCCAAGCGTCCTTCCGGCGGAAGTAGGCGGCGAAAGGTTCGACGACCGCGGCGCGCAGTGTCCGCTGAACCTGCGGCGATGCGCGCTTCTCCTTGTTGATGAAGGCGATCGGGAGGAACAGCAAGAAGAGGCCCGCTATCGCCGCGAAGACTGTTGGCCACCCGAGCCAATCAGCAAGAGAAATGGCCACCGCACCGGCGAGGAGTACGCCGCCAAAGTAGTAGGCGCTTCGCAGCCCAGGGGCGATCGCGTGCTCGTCTGGGTCGAGCGTTTCAACGGCATAGGCATCGTAGGCGATGTCGAAGGTCGCAGAGAGCAGCGCGATCGCGAACGCCCCGATCCCCAAGAGCGCCGGCGCTGCCTCGGGCAAAACTCCTGAACTGTGCGCGCTCAGGAGCCTCGCCGCAAACCAGGCGAAGGCGCCAAATGCCAAAGACTGCGCCACCAGCATCATCAACATCCAGCTGCGCCGGCGACCGGGCCAATTCGGAGCAAACCGGTCGACGAGAGGTGCCCAAAGGAACTTCAGTGACCAAGGCAGCGAGGCGCTCGACAGAAGGCCGATTTGTGCGCGCGATATTCCAAGATCGACGAGGAAATATTGAAAAGTATTGAAGAGCCAACCTAGCGGTGCACCGGACGGAATCGATAGCAGCGCCAGACGATGAAGCGGCCATCTGCAGAAGACGCGCTTTCCGGATGCCAAAGCGCTCAGGAAGCAGGGTTGGGCTTGCGTCCGTGGGGCAATGCGGCGACGCTTTTGGTGGCTGGGTTCGCCGCTCCGGCTGCGAGCGTTCCATCGCCGGAGCGTTGCGTTGTCGCTTCACCGGCGGCGCTTCGCTCCGCGCGAACGTGCTTTTCCAAGTGTTGATGAGCTGGTGCTTCGGACCCTCCCCGATGGTACCAGGGATCCGTCGCGTGGCTCACCGGATCCCCAGTGAGTAGCGCATCGATTCCATAGACAAAGTCTTTGCGTTCATAGCCGCTCGGCGTGTGCCGATAGGTATCCATGCGAATCGCGTCTTTGGGACAGGCATCGACGCAAAGGCCACAGACGATGCAGCGAAGTTCATCGATTTCAAACCGGACCGGATACTTTTCAATGACCCGCGATGCGGTCGCGCTGTCCTCGTGCTCGTATTCTCCAGCAACGATATGAATGCATTGTGCGGGGCAAACCGTGGCGCACATGTAGCAGGCGACACACCGGGGCTTCCCGTCCGCCCGGGGAACGAGCCGATGGAGTCCGCGATACCCGGCAGGATAGGCGACTTTTTCCTCAGGATACTGAATGGTCACGACGCTGTTGACGCCCTCGCGCTCCATCACGTTGGGGTTGGCGTCGTGGTCCGTCGCAATGTTTCGAAGGAATTTGGAAGCGGTAATCCAAAATCCCTTCAAGAGTTCCGGCAGGTATCCGCGCTCCCGAATATCGCTTTCCACAAGCTCGGCGGGGGAGCGATTGCTCGGAAGCGTTGGTTTGGCATCGGACATGGTGAGCTTCAGTGCGTAGCAGCCGACGTTGAAGAAATGGGATCGTGCACCGCGTGCCGATCCCGGACCGGTTCAGACTCGCGCACTTGGTTTGCTGGGGTCAAGGTATAGAAAGCAAGGATCGCCAATTCGATCGCGCCGGCGACGGCGAGCGCGCGCAGAGAAGGGTCCCAGAGAATGAGTGCGCCGGACAGGAAGAGGTTCAGAAGCCCCAGGGGTAGGAGAATCTGCCAACCGAGGCGCTGGATCTGGTCGTAGCGAAACCGCGGGAACGTCCAGCGAATGATGAGCTGGACGACGCAAAAGAACCCAACCTTCAACCAAAACACCATTCCGTAGAACGCACCCAGCACCCAAGGGTGGGCTTGCATCAAAGAAAGACCGCGCAGCCACTCGTTTCCAAATGGCAAGGACCATCCTCCAAAGAACACAGACACGAGAATCCCTGAAAGAACGACGACTTCGACAAACTCCGCGACCATGAAGAGGCCGAACTGCATTCCTGAGTATTCGAGGAAGTAGCCCACAATTTCCGATTCGCCTTCCGGCGTATCAAAAGGCGTACGCTTGGTTTCGGCAAAAGCTGCGGCGAGAAAGAGGAAGAATCCGACCGGCTGAAGAAGAAAGCCCCACTGTGGGATTCCGACGTCGAGCGCGCCGATGCGCGCTTCCCAAAGGTATTTGGCTTGTTGGGCGACCATGCCCGTCTCGCCCGACAGGGCAACCGTTGAAAACGCGAGCATGAGACCCACGAGGGAGAGTCCCAAAGCAACCTCGTAGGAAATAAGCTGCGACGAGGCGCGGACGCCACCGAGGAGTGCAAACCTATTGTTCGAGGCCCAACCGGCGAGGGAAGTTCCGTAGACGGCTAAGGAGGCCACCGCAAACACAAAGAGAATCCCAAAATCTGGACTCGCCCCCGCCATGACGACCTTGGTGCCAAACATCTCGATGCTAGGTCCCGCGGGGACAATGACAAAGAGGCAAAACACTGGACCGAAAGCGAGCATCGGAGCCAGATTGAAAAGCAGGCGGCTCGCCGATTTCGGCGAAACGACTTCCTTGGTGAGGAGCTTGAGGACGTCGGGGATGATGTGCGGCAATCCAGAGAGTGCTGATTTTCCAAGGAGCGGAAGCGTGACGCGGATGCGATTGGGGCCAATTCGGTTTTGCAGGAGCGCCGACCACTTGCGCTCCGCCATCGTCAACAAGGTCGCAATCACCATCACCGCGATCAAATTCAGGAAGAGAATGATTGCGACGCGCCCTCCTATTGGCCCCAACAAACCAGCTACTGCATAGGCGGCTGCCATGACGCTGAAGGCGCCAGCACAGATGAGCAGAAGACCCGTGATCAGCGGTCGCATTTAGGTGGCCTGCTCCAGCGAAAGTCCGTGCATGCTGGGAATGCCTTGTTCGCGCCAGCCAGGCGGACGGCCATCGGCACCGGCGGGAAGCGTTCCAATGCCCGGGCGGAGCTGATTCCGTGGAGCGGCCGCATCCCAGTCAAAGTCGCGAAGTTCGATGACCGCATTCTTGTATGCCAAAAATACCTCGCGCGATGAAGTGCCCGTCAGCGCACCGCCGAGTTCCTTGGAAAGGGCGACGCTCCACTTCCAAATCGGCATGCATTCTGCGCGCGGCGGAAACGCGCAGCGGGTGCGTTGAATGATTCCGCTCTCCTGGATGAACGAGCCCTCATCCTCAAGATGAGAGGTGGCGGCCAGGACTGTGTTCGCGGTGATGGTCACCTCAGAAATCCCTGCGGCAACGACAGCAACGAAGTCGAGCTTCGCAAGGCGCTTTGCAAAAGCCGCATCGCCCTCTGGAACTTGGTGTCCAAAGAGCAAGAGTTGTTGGAAGGAATTGCCGTCGAGGTCGACGCGGAGTTTCTCAAAAGGCAGGAGCGCGACGCCGAGACCTGCAGCGATTGCCGTAAGGCCGCGGCGGTTGGGATTCTTATCGGCGGTCATGAGGAAGAAGTCCGCTTCTCCAGGAGCGGATCCAGTGACGTACACCGACGCGCTCCCCAGGGTGTCGCGAGCGAAGGTTAGCGCCGCGAGGATGTCTTCGTTGGACAACGCGGGAGACACGGCGACGGCGACGCTCCCTTTGCGCAAGTGCGCAGCGGTATGCGCAACGGCTTCAGAAGTTAAGCTGGCGCGCCTACTGGATCCCGTTCCAATCGCCGACTGCGCGGGTCGCGGTCCATTGATCGCTCGGTACGAAAGGCGCCCCTGGTCGCACAGCCAGCTCTTGTTGATCGCCTCGTTTTCGCGCGGGCGGTATCTGTAGACGTCCTGCCCCATGGTATCCGCTTGAATGGAACAGCCCCGCGAGCAGCCGACGCAAATCGAGGGAGTGGTGGTGAGGAACCAGGCGCGCGCTTGAAAGCGGAAATCGCGGTTGAGCAGCGCCCCGACTGGGCAAATGTCGACGATATTCCCAGTGTAGTTGGACTCGAGTTTTTCAGTTCCCGGTGGCAAGTCCACGCGCTCACTCGAGCCGCGACCAAACACGCCAAGTTGTGGAGTCTTTGCTACTTCATCCATAAACCGCACGCATCGCGTGCAGAGGACACAGCGCTCTTGATCGATGACTACAAGGTCGTTCAAGACCTTGCGCTTGGTTCGCATGATCTTGTCCCCGAGAAGTCGGGACCTGCGATGGTCAAAGCGCATGTAATAGTCTTGAAGCTTGCATTCTCCAGACTGGTCGCAAATCGCGCAATCCACCGGATGGTTGAGGAGGAGAAACTCCATCACCTTGCGCTGCTGATCGCAGACCGTTTGAGAAGTCGTAGAAATTTCGACCCCTTCGGCGATGCCGGTCTGGCAGGCGGGGACGAGCTTGCCGGCTGGTGCGCCTGAGGATTCCACCATGCACATTCGGCAATTCGCGGCTATCGAAAGCCGCGGGTGGTAGCAGTAGTAAGGGATGTGGACGCCGACGGACTTCGCGGCGTCGATCATATTGGTCCCGGGCGCGACCACGACTTCCTGACCGTCCACGCGAAACGTCACCATCCCGGGATGCTTTGGAGGAGGGGGAGCGGGCCGTGCGAGAGGCGCTGGTTCTGGCTTCTTGATGTCGCTCATTGTTCGACCTCGCCACCGATCATGTTGATCGTGTCGAAGGTTGGAATCAAATCCGAGAGCAGGCGACCCTCGCACATGCGCGCGAGCCCCGAGAGGAGTTGAAATCCAGGTGCACGGATGTGGACTTTGTAGGGTCGTCCGGATCCGTCGCTGCGCAAATACCAACCGAGTTCGCCGTTGGCGGATTCGGTTGCACTGTACACTTCGCCAGGAGGTACCGGCGTCCCTTCCATCACTTGCTTAAAATGCGCAATCGTCCCTTCGATCGATCCGTAGACGGCCTCCTTAGGCGGCAATGCAACGCGCCAATCGTCGACGAGCACCGGTCCTTCTGGAAGCGTCGCGATCGCCTGGCGAAGGATGCGTATCGATTGCTCGATTTCAAGGACCCGGAGGTAGTACCGGTCGAAGTTGTCCCCATGGCTCCCGACCGGAATGTCAAAGTCAAAGCGGTCGTAGACCCAATAGGGTGCGGCTTTGCGAACGTCGTAGGAAATCCCGTTGGCGCGCAGCGATGGCCCGGTGAAGCCAAAATCGAGGGCGTCGTCCGCACTGATGGTACCCGTCCCGCGAGTGCGGTCGGTAAATATGCGATTGCGCGAGAGCAGGCCATCCAGGTCTGCCACCCGTAGCTCTATCGTTTTCAACGATGCGAGGACTTTGCGCGTCCAATCGGGCGGAAGGTCTCGATTGAGCCCGCCGATTCGACCAAAGCTCGTCGTCAGCCTCGCCCCGGTGAGCTCGGTCACGCGATCGGTGATCAATTCTCGACCTTCGATAGCGTAGAGGAACGCAGTGGTACCACCGAGTTCCATCGCAGTCGCGCCGATGGTGGTGAGGTGGCTTGCAATGCGGTGAAGCTCTGCGCCGATCACGCGAATGAACTTTGCGCGTTCTGGAATGTCGATGCCGATGAGCGTCTCAACTGCCGTGAGAAACCCAAAGTTCATCTGGAGGGACGCGACGTAGTCGAGGCGATCCGTGTAGGGAAGGCACTGCAGCCAAGAGACATTTTCGCAGCTCTTTTGGAAGCCGCGATGAAGGAACCCAATTTCCGTGTCCATCGAAACGATGGTTTCGCCATTGAGTTCGACTTTCAACCGCACCGTTCCATGGGTGGCTGGGTGGGACGGGCCCAAGTTCAGCACCATGTTACGGGTGTTGAGGTGGGCTTCCAAATCCGACTCTGGCGGGCTGGCCTCGGATTGAATGTTCGCCATCGGTCAGCCTCCTTCGCGAAGCAACTCCTACGCGTTTTTTGTGCGACTTGAGGGAGTTTCGGTGTGCGGTGCGTTGGTCCCTGGCCCGCGGATGATGTCTGCTATCGGGCGCTCCGGAATGAGTCCTTGGCGTCCTCGCAGAGGGTAGTCCTTTCGCAATGCATGGCCAACAAACTCCGGGTACATCAAGAGTCGGCGCTGAATTCCGCCCTCAAAAACGACGCCGTAGAAGTCCCAAACAAACCGCTCCGCCCACGATGCGCCTTGGAAGATGTTGGAGATGGTCGGGATCGACTGTCCGTCCTCTACTTGAACCTTGCACCGTGCGACTTCCCCGAGTTGGATGTTGCGGAAGAAGTAGAGAACTTCGAAGCGAGGGCGCTGTTCTTCCGGCGGGAGATGAAGACGGTCGACCGCATCCATGGAAAGGAAGAGGCGAAACCCCAATTGCTCTTTGAGGAGCTTCGCGACGGCGGCGATCCCACTCGGGCGAATGACCGCCCAAGAATCGCCCGAGCGATCGACATAGCTCGCCAAAACTGCATCCGGAAGACTCTGTTGAATGGACTCGACCGCAGGGTTGCTCACCATCTGCCTCCGATGCTCCGACGCCGGCGCTTATAGGGAGCTGCCTCCGGGGGGTCAACGCCAAAGCAAGGCGAAGGAACTCTTCAGGCCGCCGGTGCAGCTATTGCATCGGATGGCGTCGGAGGGACGCGATGAGAGAAAACTTCGAAGATTTCAGTGCTCCGGACCCCGTTCAGGGTGGGGAAGGAGATTCGGCGAACCAGGTCTCCAAGGAGGACGAAGCGGTGTTGTGGAGAATCGCCGCACAGGTTTTGCGATGGGTCGCTGGCGCGCGCTAGGGCCGCTGGCCGCCGCACCCAAGGAGCTTCTCGTCAGCGCATCGCGAACGCTTCTCCGAGCGCGCGCTTCCAGTGAACTCGTTCTCGCAATCTTGGCGACGGTCATCGTCGGTACGCTGGTTTTTCCGCTGCGCCCCTGGATGGTCGACCTCGGGCTTGGACTCAATCTCGCTGTCGCCTTCGCGCTTCTTGCATCGGCACTCTCGGCTCGCGATGCACTCCAAGTGACGGCCTTTCCGTCGGTGCTTCTGCTGACCACGCTCTTCCGCCTGGCGCTCAATGTGTCCTCGACCAGGCTGGCGCTGGCAGAAGGGCATGCAGGCAAGGTGATTCAGGCGTTCGGTGATTTCGTCGTCCGTGGGGACTTCGCGGTGGGCGCCGTCATTTTTGCGATTCTCGCGACGGTGCAGTTCGTCGTGGTCACCAAGGGAAGCGAACGCATCGCCGAGGTGGCAGCGCGCTTCAGTCTCGACGCGATGCCCGGGAAGCAAATGGCCATTGACGCAGATCTTCGCGCGGGCGCGCTGTCGCAAGAAGAGGCACGCGGCCGACGCCGGGCGCTCGAACGAGAATCGCAACTCTTTGGTGCAATGGACGGAGCGATGAAATTCGTGAAGGGCGACGTGGTCGCCGGCCTCGTCATCGTGGCCGTCAATCTCTTCGTTGGGACCGCCCTCGGAGCGCTTCGCGCCGGACTTTCGCTCAAAGAGGCCGCGGAGCACTATGCGTTGATCGCGATTGGCGATGGCCTGGTGTCGCAGCTGCCCTCGTTGACGATTGCGGTTGCTGCGGCTGCCGTCGTCACGCGCGTCGGCTCAGATGAAAAAGACGCGTCGCTCGGGCGCGACATCGGGATGCAGTTCTTTGGAAAGGCAAGCGTCTACCTTCTCTTGACTCTGGTCTGCGCAACCTTCGCCCTGATTCCCGGAATGCCTCATGGGATATTTGCAACGCTCGCGCTTGCAGGGGGCTGTGCTGGGTATTGGGTCCGTCGTCGCGCGCCCGATGACACTTCGCAGCGTACCCCCAAGACCGCAGACGCGTCGCGAACGGGTTGGCGCGGTGTGTCGCCGCTCATTTTGGATTTGGGATCCGAACTCACCTGGATCGTAGAAGTAGAGGGAGGCCGCTTCGCATCCGCAGATCTCGAGAATTTTCGCGAAAGGATGTACGCGACGCTCGGGGTTCGCTTGCCTCCATTTCGCGTTCGAACGGGAGCGTTTGTCAATGCGAGCGACTACGCGCTTGCTATCGATGAGGTACCTGCAGGAGGGGGGACGTTTCCTAAGGGGTGGGCGTTCTCTCGCAGCTCGGTGGCGACCCTGCTGGCGCAGGGATTTCCTGCAACCCAAGTCGCCGATGCCCATGGACCTGGCCTCGCTGCGTTGGAGCAAGAGGTTGCGCTGAAGCTCATCGCCGCTGGCGGTACGGTGCTCGCTGCGCCGACGCTGCTCGCGGAGCGCGTTTTCGAGCTTCTGCGGCGAAAGTGCGAGGGATTTTTGGGGGTGCAAGAAGTACACGTTGCGCTCCAAGAGCTCGGAGCAAGCGCCGGAGCGCTCGTTCGTGAGGCGACACAAAAGGTTCCGCTGCCCCTGCTTACCGAGGTGTTGCGCAAACTCTTGCAAGAGCGGGTGAGCATTCGAAATTTGAAGGCGATTCTTGAAGCGCTTGCGCAGCCTTCCGCAGAAGGAGATGCGCAGCAACTCGCGGAGCGTTGTCGAGCGACGCTAAGTCGGCAACTCAGTCACCAGTACGCTGGCGATGGCCTCCTCTATGCGTATCTCGTCGATCCCCACGTCGAGGCTGCGCTCCGGAATCCTGCCCTCGACCCTGCCGAAGCCGCGGCAATTCTCGATGGTATTCGCGGACTCAACCCCGGCGAGCGGGTGGTGTTGATAGCGAGTGCAGACGTACGGCGGATGCTTCGTCGCTTGGTGGAGGGAACCTTCCCCAACCTGCCAGTATTGAGCTTCGCAGAACTCGACTCGGAACTTCAGGTACGGCCAATCGGGCGATTAGTCGCGGCGCTGCCGCCTTAGCCAAGGGCTACCCGTCGGGCCCGTGCGCGGAAAAAGCGCTGAAGCGGGATCGCGTACCCCTCATGCACTTTGAGTTCGACCGAATCGAGCCGAAGGCGGCGGAAGGTCCGCAGGCGGTCTTGGCGTCGCGAGGCCATCGCGGCGGCGAAGCGGGCGCGCACTCCGCGATTGGAAGTGTCTACGATCGCGCGGCGACCTGTTTCTGGGTCTTCCATCTCGATGAGGCCGACGCGAGGCAGTTCTTCTTCAAGAGGGTCGGAGATGCAGACCGGAACGACATCGTGCTTTTTAGAGAGCAGGCGCATCGTCGGCTCGAGGTCCTTCACGAAAAAGTCGCTGACCAGGAACACTACCGATTTTCGCTTCACGATATGGGTCAGGTAGCTCAAAGCCCCAGAAAGGTCAGTCATTCGACCGAGGGGCTTGGTCGAGAGGATGTCTGTGATCAATCGCATCACGTGGGTTCGGCCTTTGCGTGGGGGAACCACCTTTTCGATGCGATCGCTAAAGAGGATAAGCCCAACCCGATCGCCATTGGCAATCGCCGAAAAAGCGATGAGCGCCGCGACTTCGGCGCCAATTTCAGCCTTGCTCCTCTCGTGACTCCCAAAGGATTCCGATCCAGAAACGTCGACGACCAACATGACGGTGAGCTCGCGTTCCTCGGTGAATACCTTCACGAAAGGTTCCCGCATCCGCGCGGTGACGTTCCAGTCAATCGTGCGAACTTCGTCACCGGGCTGATAGGGGCGAACCTCGCTAAAGGCCATTCCACGCCCCTTGAAAACGGAATGGTATTGACCCGAGAGAACGCTCGATACCATCCGTCGGGTTGTAATTTCGATGCGGCGGATGCGCCGAATGACGTCAGCGGCAATCATCGACTCACGGAACCTCGACGCCCTCAAAGATGCGTTGAATCACCATCTCCGGCGTGTATTCCTCGGCCTCCGCTTCATAGGTGACTGCAACGCGGTGGCGGAGGACATCGAAGCCCATTGCTTTGACGTCGTCAGGTGTCACGTAGCCGCGGTGTCGTAGGAAGGCGTGCGCTTTCGCGGCTTGAAGGAGCGCAATCGTTGCCCGAGGGCTCGCGCCGTAGTGAATCAAATCTTTCAGTTCGGTCAATTTGGCGCGCGACGGGTCGCGGGTCGCAAACACGATGTCGAGGATGTACTCCTTCACTTTGTCGTCGACGTAGATCGCGTCGATGACGCTGCGCGCGTTCAAGATCTGCTCTGGCGTCAGCACCCGATTGACCTTTGGCGCACCGTCCACGGCGGCGCGGTTCATGATGATCCGCTCTTCATCGCGAGAGGGATAGGTGACTTTGACCTTCAACATGAACCTATCGACCTGCGCTTCCGGCAACGGGTAGGTGCCCTCTTGCTCAATTGGATTCTGGGTTGCGAGCACGATGAATGGTGAAGGCAGTGCAAAAGTGGTGGTTCCGATGGTTACTTGCCGCTCTTGCATTCCCTCGAGAAGCGCCGACTGGACCTTTGCCGGCGACCTGTTGATTTCGTCGGCGAGGATCACGTTCGCGAAAATGGGACCCTTGCGAACCGCAAAGCTCGACGTCTGTTGGTTGTAGATGACGGTACCGATGAGGTCCGCTGGGAGGAGGTCGGGGGTGAATTGAATGCGCTGGAATTGCACGGCAAGCGCATCGGAGAATGTGCGTACCGTCAGGGTTTTTGCAAGCCCCGGCACTCCCTCTAGGAGCACGTGGCCGTTGCAAAGGAGTCCGATCAGAATCCGTTCGAGCATCGGGCGCTGGCCGACGACGATCCTCCCGGTTTCCTGGAAGAGCATCTCGACAAATGCGCTCTCGCGCTGGACGGCTTCGGTTACTGCGCGAATGTCAGTGTTCATAGAGGTTTAGGGGGCAGAAATTGCCGCGCTTCGCTCGCGTGCTGTGGCCTTCAGTTCGTCGGTTGCATCCGGCGCATTGGAAAGAAGAAACGCGTCAAAGGCAGCGCGCGCATCAGTGGTGCGGTCCATGGCAGCATACGCCTCTCCCATTCCAAACAGCGGGGAAGCGAGGTTGGGGTTCAAGAGGTTGGCGTATTGGTAGTCCACGGCTGCTTCCGCGTACCGTCGGAGCCCCATGAGAGACGAGGCGCGCGCGACATAGCCAAATGCAAACTGTGGGGAGGAGCGCAAGCAGGCGTTGAGGTTGTGAAGCGCAACGCCGTAGCGTTTTTGACCGATGGCGGCAACCGCCGTTTCATACAGTGCGAGGGCCTCGGTTCCGGGCGAGGGGTCTTTGGAAAGGGTCCCTTTCGGAAGGGGCTGCGAGGGCACCGTCTTTCCATCGCCGCTGCCTGCCAGGCTGTGCGCTTTCTCCCGAGCGCGGGTCCCTTGCTCGCGGTATTGCGCAGCGAGCTTCGCGTCCTTCGTGAGCTGCGAAGAAGCTTCCCAAGAGTCAGCTGCCAAAGCGAATTTTCCTTGCGCATCGGCCGCTTCCGCAAGTTTGGAGAGTAGCCCGGCCTCCTCCGGGTGCGCGTCCAACGCTCTTTGGTAGGCCGCTTCCGCTCCCGCATAGTCATGCGCTTCCATCGCCTTGTCACCCATGGAGATGGCAGTTAGGGGCTCGGTAGCCGCGACGCCTCCGTCTGCCTGCGCCATCGCGGCCGTCGCAAGCGCAATGGCGCTGAAGGTCAGCCATCGCGCCAAGGGAGCTGTGTTTGCTCTTCGAAGTTTTGGGGATTCATGTTCCATGGCAAAATCCCTAGTCTCGGGGAGAGAGGAGGCGTCTTACGGTGTCGACGACGTTCTGCGGCGTGATGCCGTACTCGCGAAGGAGGGTGGACGCAGGAGCGGATGCACCAAAGCGATCGATTCCCACCGACGCTCCGGCGGAGCCAGTCCATCGTTCCCAGCCCCAGGTGATTCCGCACTCCACCGAAACGCGGCAGGTCACCGCGGGAGGGAGCACCGCATCGCGGTAGGATTCGGGCTGCTTGGCGAAGAGTTCCATCGAAGGCATCGACACGACACGGGTAGGAACATGCGCCTTCTCCAAAACTTCCCGAGCCTCGAGCGCGACAGCTACTTCTGAGCCCGTCCCAATGAGTATTGCTTTGGGCGTCGATGCGCTCGCCTCCGCTAACACGTAGGCCCCGCAATGCAGGCCATCGGCGGCCGCGCAGACAGTGCGGTCGATAAACGGAACTTTCTGGCGCGTGAAAACCAATCCCGTGGGTCCGTCCGTGCGCAACAGCGCGGATCGCCACGCTTCTATGGTTTCGGCTGCGTCCGCTGGGCGGAAGATTACCAAGTTGGGAATCGCGCGCATCGCCATCAAATGTTCGATGGGCTGATGGGTTGGCCCGTCTTCGCCAATGGCAATGGAATCATGCGTCCAAATAAATGTGACTGGAAGGTGATTCATCGCCGCAAGGCGCACGGCCGGCCGCATGTAGTCGGAGAACACCAGGAAGGTGGCGACGAAGGGGCGAAGTCCACCGTGGTAGCAAATGCCATTGGCGATCGCGGCCATCGCGTGTTCACGGACTCCAAAGTGAATGTTCCTTCCGCCCCAGTGGCCCGGACCAAAGCTTCCCAAGTCCTTGAGGACCGACTTGGTCGAACCTCCGAGATCAGCATCACCGCCGACCAGTTCAGGCATTTCCAGTGCGAAGGCATTTTGTGCGGCACCGGCGGCGCTGCGGGTTTCGATAGGCGCGCTGGTGATGGGAGGAGCGAGGGAATGCACAGCACTCGGCACCTTCCCAGCGAGGACGCGATCCAACTCAGCTCCCAATTGGGGGTTTGCACGGCGGTAGCGCGAGAGGAGCTCTTCCCAATGCAAGCGGCGCCCGCGATTGGCTTTCTCGGCTTTGAGGAAGTGCGCGCGCACCTCATTTGGAACGTAAAACGGTGGCGATTCAGGCCAGCCGAGTGCGCGCTTCGTCGCCGCAACTTCCTCGACACCCAACGGGCTCCCGTGGGCCGCCGAGGTCCCCGCTTTCTTGGGAGAGCCAAACCCAATGGTCGTCTTGACGATGATGAGCGTCGGCCGGCCGGATTCTTCCTTCGCCTCTGAAATAGCGCTGTCGATGGCGCTGATGTCCGTGTCGCCGTTGGCCACGGAGAGGACCTGCCAGCCATAGGCGCTGTAGCGCGCACCGACGTCTTCGGACATGCTCACTTGCGCTGGACCATCGAGGGTTACGTCATTGGAATCGTAGAAGACAATGAGCTTTCCAAGCTGCAAGTGCCCCGCAAGCGATGCCGCCTCGCTCGTAATCCCCTCCATGGCGCATCCGTCGCCCATCAGAGCGTAGGTGAAGTGGTCGAATAGTGGGAACTCCGGGCGGTTGTATCGCGCGGCGAGCATCCGCTCCGCGATTGCCATGCCTACGGCGTTTGCGTTTCCTTGGCCGAGCGGACCCGTCGTTGCCTCGACGCCCGGAGTGACACCGACTTCCGGATGGCCGGGGGTGTTGCTCTGCCACTGGCGAAACGCCTTCAAGTCATCGAGGGTCACCGCGTAGCCCATGAGATGGAGCAGGCCGTAGAGCAACATGGAACCGTGACCCGCTGACAGAACGAAGCGATCCCGATCCGGCCAATGCGGGTTGGAAGGATCGTGTTTCAGGTGGCGCTGCCAGAGGACGTAGGCCATGGGCGCAGCACCCATGGGAAGGCCGGGATGACCCGAATCGGCCTTCTGAACAGCGTCCATAGCGAGGGTGCGCAGGGTGTTGATGCACAGCGCGTCAATGCTCATCGTGGGCGCAAACTACCGCAACCCGCGCTCGACGATCAGGGTTTCTCGATCGGTCGGCTTTCCAGGTAGGAGAGAATCGCTTCGTCAAGGCTGCGATCAGTCAAGAGATCGCTGCCGAACGTCGCGTCGAGATCGTGCCATCCCGTCGAGTCGACCACCGTCTTGGCATAGGAGGGGATGCTGTTGCCGGCGAGTGGGACCAGCGTCTTGTCCGTTTTGGTCAATGCGCTCTGGACATTGCCGGGACTCCCCAAAGTGCCAGATGGCTCGGGAGGTTCTCCAAGTTCCCCGGGCTGGTAGCTCGGAGTGAGTTCCCGTCGTTGGTCGAAATTGTCTTGGACGAGATTTCGCAGCATCCTCTTGTGTTGTGCTTCCATGAGCTCGCGAACCCGGTTGGAGAGTTCCGGATCATTGAGCACCTCGGCGTAGGATGTCTTCTTCGAGGAGATAATGTTTCCACCCAGGAAGAGGTGGGTCACGACTTGCGGATTTCCAAGCCCAGAGTCCTCCGTCTGCACGTGGTACACCCGTCCCCGATGGGTGATGTTGTGGTTGAAGCCGATTGCAGCATTCTCAAAGGTTTTCTTGCTCGCCATGTGGCCGTAGGGATTGCTCTGAGCATACTCCGCTTCCGGCGCGTTCCGAGATTTCGGCCGCTTGGCTAAGAAGCTTTTTTGGAGAGCCTTCCAATGCCGTCGAGAAACTTCGTGGTTCGCGGGTGAATCTCGCTTCCGCTGCCAGCCTCAAAGTCACGCAACACAGCGCGCAGCGCGGGGGTGAGGTTCTGCGGGGTTTCTACGACCACCCGGATGTTGAGATCCCCGCGTCCGCGTCCCTGGAGCCTGGGAATCCCGCGGCCGCGAAGATTGAACAGTCCCCCAGATTGGGTTCCCGGTGGAACTTCGAGGCGTTCTGAGCCCTCGAGCGTCGGAACTTCCAAGGTCGTGCCCAAGGATGCCTGAACAAAGGAGATCGGGACCTCACAATGAAGGTCCGCTCCCTCCCGATGAAACAGAGGATGTTCGGCGACGCGAATGACCACGTAGAGATCGCCCGCGTGCCCGCGCTGTTCGCCTGCTTCGCCCTCACCGGTAACGCGGACCTGGGTATTGGTGTCAACTCCTGCGGGAATGCGAACATTGAGCTCTGAGGTTGCTGCACGCCTTCCGGTGCCACCGCAGGTTCCGCAAGGATCTGCGACCGTTTGCCCCGCGCCCCCGCACCGGCTGCACCTTCGTGCGACTGCAAAAAAACCCTGGGTGAAACGAACCTCACCGGTCCCGCGGCAAGTTGGACACGTCGCAAGCCTCTTGGATTTCGAGCCAGTTCCAGCGCAGATGTCGCACGGGATGGGTCGCTGGAGTTTGACTTGGATCTCTTTCCCGAAAGCCGCCTCCTCGAAGGTGAGATCAACATTGTAGCGGAGGTCCGCGCCGCGACCGCGACCGCGTTCACCTCCGAATATATCGCCGAAAATCTCGGAGAAGATGTCGTTGACACTCGCTCCCCCAAAGCCTCCCGCTCCTCCCTCCAGTCCGCGATGCCCAAAGCGGTCGTAGAGGGCGCGACGCTGGGGCTCGCTCAAGACTTCATAGGCCTCGGAGGCTTCCTTAAAGCGCTCTTCCGCATGGTGATCGCCGGGGTTTCGGTCCGGATGACACTCCATGGCGACCCTGCGAAAGGCCTTTTTAAGCGCAGCCTCATCGACGTCCGAGGGCACCCCGAGTACTTCGTAGTAATCCCGCTTTTGAGACATTCGCTGACAACCTCCTATAACGCAGGACTAGGCGGGGGCAATCGTTTGGGTAGCTCGTCTGCATCAAAGGTTCACTTCAATGAACATGCAATCACCGGAAGCCGATTGGAGTCGACTGCGCGAGCGCTCGTCCGCGCAATCCGGACGCATCGCGGCTGCAGTTGTCTTTGCATTGTTGGCAGCGGTCGCAATCGCCGGGTCGAGTTCGCTTTTGGGGCCGTTGCTTGCATCGCTCCTTCATGGCCACCCGGTCCGCTGGGGGAGTTGGACCATCTCGGCGAACGCACTTTCTTGGAAGGTGCCAACGATCCTCGTGTCGCTCGCAATCGTCAAAGCCGGCGCCGGCTGGGCGAACGCCAGCCTGATGGCTACGGTGGGCCAGCGCGTCATTGGAGACCTTCGCTCCGAGCTTCATGAGCATTTGCTGCGACTCCCGCCGCACTGGCACCAACGGCATCATTCTGGCGAGTTATTGGCGCGCTTTTCAAGCGATTTGGGAATTGTCGAATTTGCATCAGCGCATGCGTACGCTGCCATCATCAAAGATGCGCTCCAAGTCATCGCGCTGATGGTCTTGTGCTTCGTTACCGACCGAACGCTCTTCCTCATCGCTTTCGTCGCAGTTCCAGCGACGGTGATTCCAGTGACTACCTTTGCGCGGTGGGCGAAGCGCGCCGCGCGGGCCAGCCAGGCTTCGTTGGGAGCCTTGACCTCCTTGAGCTCGGAGCAAGTTCACAATCTTCCAATCGTCCAAGCCTACCGCAGCGAGAGCGCTACGCTCGCGCGTTTCGACGCGGAACAGGGACGCTTTCTCGCTGCTGCAAAACGCTCGCTCCTCATTCGCGGCGCTTTTACTCCGTCGACGGAACTGCTCGGCGTGGGCGCACTTGCAGTCTGCATCGTAGTGGGCGCGGGAGCGGTCGCGCGAAATCCAAGTTTGGCGGCTACGTTGGGGACGTTTTTTGCAGCGGTCCTCTGGATGTACCAGCCGGTGAAAGGACTGGCCCAGACGTGGTCCGAGTTGGCACGCGCGCGCCCCTCCATCGCACGCCTCTTTGAGATCCTCGATGCTCCACTTGCGCCGAATAGGGCTGCTCCTTGTCCGCCGCTGCGCTCCGAACTCGCGTTTGCGTCAGTGGGACTGCGGTATGGAGAACACCCTGCGCTCGCGGGAGTTACCTTCGCTATCCCGGTGGGATCGACGGTCGCTCTCGTCGGCCCGAGCGGCGGCGGGAAGACGAGCATTCTTGCGCTCCTCCTCGGCTTGACCGAAGTCAGCGAGGGCGAAATCCTGTGGGATGGCACACCCCTCCAGGCGTACGATCTCGCCTCGCGCCGAGCGCAGCTCGCCTGGGTGCCGCAGGAACCGGTTCTGCTCTCCGGGACCATTCGGCACAACGTTTGTTTGGGAGTCGCCGAGGCATCGGACGATGCGATTTGGACTGCATTGAAACGCGCCCATGCGGCCGATTTCGTCGCAGCAGTTCCAGGACGTCTCGACGCGGAGGTCGGCGAGCGTGGTTTGCGGCTCTCCGGCGGGCAGCGCCAGCGCATCGCCATTGCGCGGGCCCTGCTCATCGATGCGCCGATTCTCCTTCTCGATGAACCGACGAGTGCGCTCGATCTGGAGACCGAATCCGCCGTACAGGATGGGTTGAAGGCGGCGCGAGGTCGGGCCACGACGATCGTCGTGGCGCACCGCCTGGCGACGGTGCGAGAAGCCGATGCTATCTACGTCTTCGAGTCTGGCACCATCGTTGAAGCGGGAAGCCACGAGGCACTCGCCGCCGCCGGTGGGAGATATGCGGCGATGCTCGAGGCGGGAAGTTCCAAGCGTTCTTCCGGCAACGCCAATCCGAACTTCGGCGGAAACGCAGATATATTGGTCAGGTGACTCGGCAACCAATACCTATCGACGCAGCTTCCTCCCCTGCCCATTTCCTGGAGGCTGCGATCGGCTTGGATCGGGTAACAATCCTCAAGGATGGGGCGCAGGCCTATCCCGCGATGCTCGCTGCGATCGCCGGAGCCCGGCAAACCATTTGCCTTGAAACCTACATTCTTCGCCTCGATGAATGGGGAAATCGCTTCTTGGACGCGATGAAAGAACGGGCCCGCGCAGGGGTAGAAGCGCTCCTGATGTTCGACGCGTTTGGTTCGTCGGTTTCGGCTGCCTCTATTGACAGACTGCGATCGGCGGGGGTGCGCGTTCTCCCGTTTCGTCCCCTTCGATTTGACGTCGTTTCAAAGAAGATCGTGCGCGCGCTATTCCGCAGAAACCACCGCAAGACGCTGATCGTCGATGGAAGGCTCGCGTTCACCGGAGGGATGAACATTAGCAACGACTACGCCCCCGCGAACGATGGAGGCATGGGTTGGCGTGATACGCAGGTCCGGGTGGCAGGGACTGCTGCGCGGGTGCTCGAGCAGCAGTTCTTGGCGATTTGGTCCCATGAAAGGGGACCTCCCTACGATGCCAAACGCTTCCTTCAGACTGGAATCGCCAGCAACCCGCGGCTCCGATTCCTTTCGAATGAGTTTCATCCCGCTCGCCGCAATTTACGACGCGAATTCTTGCGGACCTTCGCCGCTGCGAAAGAGCGAATCTTGCTCACCCAGGCCTATTTTGTTCCTCCCCGGAGAACGCTTCGGGCATTATTCGCGGCACTGCGACGAGGGGTTCGGGTCGCGGTAATCCTGGGAGGAACCACCGACACCCCCTGGCCGCTCCACGCAGCACGGGGACTCTATCCTCGGCTACTCCGCCACGGAATGGAGGTGTATGAATGGAATGGGCCTCAAGGCGGTTCCTCAAGCCGCCCTGTCCTTCACGCGAAAACCGCAGTGGTGGACGGTGAGTGGGCAACCATAGGAAGCGCCAATTTCGACGCCTTGTCGTTGCGCGAAAACTTGGAGGTAAACGCGGTATTCCGCGATCGCATCGTCGCCGAAGGCCTGGCGCGGATGTTCGAAGAGGACCTCCAAGAATGCACACGGATCACCGTCAAAAGCACCCTTCAATGGGGCATGATTCAGCGGGCGGCGAGCATCCTCGCGTACAGGTTTCGTCGGTGGCTGTGAAGCGGCCTCAATCGAGGGGCGAGTTTCGCTTGCTGGATGCCTTCATTGCTCCCTTTCACGTTCCCTCTTCTCCTTTTGGGCCTGGAGATGATGCGGCGGTGGTGACGTCGCTGCCGAACGGAGTGGTGACTACCGATGCCGTCGTGGAAGGTGTGCACTTTACCTCTGAGACATTTTCCCTCGGGGACATCGGCCACAAAGCGCTTGCAGTAAATCTTTCCGATCTCGCCGCCATGGGTGCGCAGCCGCGGTGGTTTTTGTGCGCGCTCGGACTGCCGCGCACCTTTTCCCCTGCGAAGGCTGGGGCGCTCGGGCGCGGGATGGCGGCCCTCGCCGATCGCTTTGCCATTCGGCTCATCGGAGGAAACATCGTTCGGTCCCCGGGCCTTACGGTGACCATAACGGCTTGGGGTTCGGTGCAGCGGCCCCTGCTGCGTTCCGGCGCCCGAGTCGGTGACTGGGTGTGCGTTTCGGGGCCCCTCGGTGACGCCGCCGCCGGTCTTTCGCAATTGAAATCGAGATCTGCGACTGGTGGGGCCCTGATCAGGGCCCAGCGACGCCCGCAGCCAGCTTTGCCGTGGATGCAGGTCGCGGGAGGCTACCTGCGCGCCGCTATCGACGTTTCCGATGGCCTCATCCCCGATCTCGAGCACCTCTGCGTCGCTTCCGAGGTCGCGGTCGACGTTTCGAGTGCTGCAGTCCCGCAGAGCCGCGCCTTGCGAGCATTCGCTGGACCTCGTTCGAGGAACTTCGCGCTCATCGGAGGTGAAGACTATGTCGTTTTGGGTGCAGTGGCGCCGGGTCGTCGACTCGCGCTCAGACGTGCCCTCGCGCGAGTCGGGAAAATCCCGCATTTCATAGGTGAACTGAAGGCGCATTCGCGCCGCGCGCCGCGGGTGACCGTCGATGGTGCGCGCTTTGAAGCGCAGCCCTTCCTTCACTTTCGTTGAATTGGCCTAGTTGATGCTCGAGACAATTCTCCGATGCGGAACCAGAACGGTGAGATTGCGCAGAAGCGAGGCTCGCAGCAGGAGTCAGCGCTCCTGCGACGCCTTCTCCAAGGGGAGGCAGAGCGGCTCACGGATCGAGAGCTCGTGGGAGTTTTGTGTGGAGTCGCCGACGCAGCGGTCTTCGACACAGTAGCAACGACCGGACTTCTGGGGCTGGCGCAGATGTCACTCGAAGGAATCCTCTCGATTCCCGCGCTTCCAATGCGCGTCGCGGCCCAGGTCACTGCGGGACTCGAATTTGCGCGTCGGCTCCAGCACAGCCCTGCAAAGGGAAGACTGCGGCTCGATTCGCCGCAGGCTATCTGGGCGTGGGTCGTAGCTCGGGCCGCGTGGCGGAGCCGCGAAGAGTTTCATGTGTTGTGCCTCAACAGCCGCCACACGCTTTTGCGGCACGCGCGCGTCGCTGTTGGAACTGCCGACCAATGCCATGTCGACCCGCGCGAAGTATTGGCGCCGGCGATCTGTTGCCGCGCGAGCGCCATTGCACTCGTTCACAACCACCCTTCCGGGGAATGCGAACCGTCTTCCCAGGACTTGGCGCTCACCCAACGCCTCAAGCGAGCGGCTGAAATCGTCTGCATTCGTGTGCTCGACCATCTCGTGGTGAGCGAGGGGGGCTACGTATCCATGGAGGAACGCCATTTGCTTTGAATGCACGTGCATGGTTCACGGTGACAGCCTTGCTGGAGCAAGAGGCACAGTGGTACTGCATCGGCCAGAATGGTTCTCGCATCCTTGAATCTCCTCAGCTCGCTGCGCACCGCCTCGCCCATCGAACTTGCGGTGCTCCTCTTGCTGGGCGTTGCCTCAACCTACTCCTGGGCGCTGATCGCGATGAAGTCTGCACAACTTCGCTCGGCGCGCCGAGAAACCGACGCCTTCCTCGACGTCTTTTGGAATTCCACGCGCCTCGACAAGATTTACGAAAAATCAGTGTCCCTGGAGAAGTCTCCGGTGGCCCGGGTGTTTCGCGCTGGCTACGAGGAACTTACAAAGCTGGCGAACAAGAATGGCGAAGCGGAGGGAAGCGCGACGCGTATCAGCGGTATTGAAAACGTCGAACGCTCGCTCGGTCGAGCGTCGATGGTGGAAATCACGAACCTCGAGGCCCACGTTGCGTTTCTCGGAACGATTGGGAGCACTTCCCCTTTCGTCGGATTGTTTGGCACGGTGATGGGAATTCTGGGAGCATTCAACCAGATTGCAGAGAAGGGAAACGCGACCATTGCAACGGTTGCGGGCCCGATTGGAAGCGCACTCTTGGCGACGGCCATCGGTTTGTTTGCCGCGATTCCTGCGGTCATTGCGTACAACTCCTACGTTTCACGGGTGCGCGTTTTTGATGCGGACATGGCGAATTTCTCGAGCGATTTTCTCAATATCGTGAAGCGCCACTTCTTCCGATGAGGTGAGCGACGATGGGAGCACCTTCAGGACGGTCAGCGCGAACGACGATGAGCGAAATCAACGTCACCCCCTTGGTCGACGTGATGCTCGTGTTGCTCATCATCTTCATGGTCACGACACCGCTCATTCAGCAAGGGGTCGACGTCGATCTCCCGCGCGCGGCGGCTGCACCGGTGCGATCGAGCGAAGAAAAGCTGGTCATTTCCATTTCTGCGGATCGGGTCGCCTACATCGGCAAGGTCCAAGTCCCGCTCGATGCGCTGGAGGAGAAGCTCAAGAGCAACGCCAAAGCGCAACAGGATAAGGAAGTGTATCTCCAAGCCGACCGCACCCTTGCTTACGGGGTCGTGGTGGAAGTCATGGCGGCAGCCCAGCGGGCTGGAATTGACAAAGTGGGAATGCTCACCAACCCCTCTCCACAGGGCGGCGAAAAGCGTTGACGGCGCAAGGATTCGACGTGTCGACGGACGACAGGGCAAATGCGCATGTCGCGCCAGGGCAGCGCATCAGCCCCTACATCGTCGCTTCTGTCATCGGGCATCTCATCCTCCTAGGCATCGGCGCATGGGTGAGCGCTCGCCTCGTTGATTCAAGGTTTCAGTTGGAGCCGAAGCCTATCCAGGCCTCGTTGGTGCGCCTGGGGAAGCCGAGGGACGAAAAGCTGCTGCCGACGAAAGCTGCACCGGAAGTTCAGGCGACTGCACCAGCCCCGGCAAAGGAGTCGGAGGCTCCAGCACCGCCTGAACCCTCTTTGCTTCCGCCTCCTCCGATTCCGCCGCCTCAGGGAGCCGAGAAACCTCAAGAGAATACCTCCAAGGGCGATCAACAGGCGCTCCGAGACGCCTTTGCGCGCATCGGTCGTCCCGACGTCGAAGGTTCTCCGGATGGAGACCCCGACGGAAACGCTGCGAAACAAGAGGGGGAGCGCTACTACGGGCTCCTCAAATCGGTGATCGATCGAAACTATGATGTCTCAGCGACCATTCCTGAAGCGCAGAGGCGTTCGCTGACTGCGGATGTCGCTCTGTGGATCAATGGAACTGGCGGCATCCTCAAGGTAGAACTCGCAAACGCTTCAGGAAACAGTCTCTTCGATAGCGCGGTGATGCTGGCCATCAGGAAGGCAGCACCCTTCACGCCACCTCCGGCACACCTGAAGGACGAACTTGAAAGAGAAGGGGTCGTTTTCAAGTTCAGAGCAACAAAGTGATTTAAGGAGCTTGCGCTATGCATACTCGAACGTGGTTCGCATTGGCAGTGACGTTGATCTCAGCGCCAGTCCGAGCCCAGCAAAAGGTAATCGAAATTTCTGGTGCCAAATTCCGCCCAATGCCGGTGGCGTTCCCGGCCCCGCAGACGGGAGATCCGGGGGCCACCGCGGCGCTCCCCGAATTCGAAGCGGCGATGGCTTTCGATATTGCAGCCTCCGGTATTTTCAAGCTCCTCGATCGGCGGAGCTACTTGGCACCGGCGACGGAAGGAATGGACGCGGCGGATATCGCCTTTTCTGCGTGGCGCGACGTGGGTGCCGAAGGGCTCATCAAGATCGCGCTCACCACGAGCGACGGCATGCTCCGAGGGACGCTCGCGTTGTTCAGCGTGGGAAGCGGGTTCGAACAGTTGAAGATACGAGCGGAGGCTCCGATGAGGACTCCGCGAAAGCTCGCCCATGCACTCGCCGAAGGGCTCTATGCGTCGCTGATAAATGAAAAGGGGCCATTCGAGACGAAGATCACCTTTACGAGGCCGTCGAAATCAGGACGCAACATTTGGGTGAGTGATTGGGATGGTTCTGATGCGAAGCAACTCACCAGTTCAGGTCTCAATGTCCTCCCGGCGATCAAGGCAAACGAAGGAGTCGCATACACCGCCTACAAAGGGCGAGGTGCCTGGGTGTACCTCACCGGATTTGGTGGCGGGCAAGGGCGTCCGCTCGTCCGGGAGGGTTCGCTGGCAACCGGAGTGGCATTCAGGCGCGATGGAAGTCGCCTGGCCGTCGCGGTGACGACGGAAGAAAGCGCTGAAATTTGGGTGGGTAATGCGGATGGAACCAAGCTGCGCCCGACGACGGCGACGAGCTACTTCTTGAATACCAGTCCTTCCTGGGCCGCCGACGGGCAGACGCTGGCCTTCGTTTCGAATAGAGCTGGAACCCCACAAATATACATGATGAATGCGGATGGCAGCGAAGTTCGCCGCCTTACCTTTCAGGGGAAGTATAATCAGACACCTTCGCTGAGTCCTCGCGGCGATTTGATAGCGTTCACCGGTCGCGATGAACGCGGGGTGTTCGACATCTTCACGGTGAACGTCAATACGCTAGCGATTACGCGCCTCACGCAGAACAGCGGAAGCAATGAGGAGCCAACGTTCTCTCCGACCGGACGCCTCATCATGTTCACCTCTACGCGCTCCGGGCAGAAGCAGCTCTATGTGATGACGCCTGACGGTGAAAACCAGCTGCCACTCCCTATGAAACCAGGCGGAGAAGACACCCCAGATTGGGGCGGCTAGAGCAATCTCAAGCTAGAAGTACCCAATGCTGAAGTGGATGACGAAGGCCGGTTCGTTCAAAAATATGTCAGGGAAGAGGTTTGCGCCAACGTCGAGCGCGAGCGCTCCAATCGGACTGGCATAGCGAATCCCGCCGCCGACGACATAGCGTAGCGAAGCAATTGTCCCAGGATTAGCAAGCCATAAGTTCCCGGCTTCAAAAAACACACCACCTGCGATTGGCCCGACGATCGGGAAGCGCAGCTCGCTCTTGAAGAGCGCGAAGAGTTCGCCGCCTTGGGAAGGCACTTGTTGGCCTGCGCCAATCGCAGCCGCGGCGCCAGTACACCCATCGCTAATCGTGAGCCGTCGACACGCCTGTGCTTCGCTGCGGTACTGTGCACGCAGGTCCTCGGCGAGAAGTTGGTCTTCATTGAAGCCGCGGATCGAAGTCGAACCACCCAAAAAGAATCGGCGCACCGGCGGTGTTACTGAATCCGGCGCTAAGGAAAAGATGCGTCCTCCTCGCGCGGAGAGGGCAAGCGTCACCCGCGGCCCAAAGGGTATGTATGCCGAAACAAGACCAGACGTTTTCACAAAACTGACGGTGACAGGCTTCAGCGCTTGATCGCGCGCTTGGATCGCCCCTGTGAGTTCCACATTCCCTTGCACGAGTAAGCCCAGGTGGGGATAGAGGGCGTTGTCGCGGAGATCGAGCGTCGCGGTGAAGCGGCCTGATTGAAGAAGGAACGCGCCAAACAAGAATCGGAGTCGCTGTTGGTCTTGAAGATTTGTAGTTGGAACTTCGAGGACCAAAGAACTCTTGGTTTGTTGGACGTAGGAATATTCTAGCTCATACCGAAGCGCGAGGCTGAGCGATGGACTGAGGGACGGGAGCGCCGGAATCTGGAAGAGACGCGTCCAGTCGATGGACGGACTGAGCGCTACGCGATTGAAGCGAAATTGCGAGCGAAACACCCGGTCGAAGACCGTATCGACCCGCAATCCAAACGGCGATGGCAGAAGACTTCGAGACTGGAGCGAGAGGTTTGCCTGGGCGCCGATTTGTTCCCACGGAGGGAGGTCTGAGAGGTCGATGACGCGTGTCAATACAGGCTGCGAAGCGGAAACGACGTCCAGCTCCGCATGTCCGGTGAGATTGAGGCCTTGCCCACCCAAGTTGGAAGCAGCAAAGTCCGCGACCAGTCTCGGTCCCACGGCAAGGAAATAGCCGATGCCAAAGTTGGCGCTGAAGCGCGGGCGCTCACGCACGGTAATCAGCACCGGCTTGCGATCGCTGATTTCCGAAGGCGACAGCATTTCAACTTCCACGCTTCGAAACAGACCGAGCGCGAGGAGGTTCGTCTGGGTCTTGAGGAGATCTTCGAAATTGAAGATTTGCCCAACCTCGAATGCCACTTGGTTGCGGATGACGCGCTCGACGGTGTGGGAATTGCCAACGAGAAGAATCGCCTGAATTCGGACCTGAACGTTTGCGGTGATAGTGACGCTGCAATCAACCCAATTGCTTGATGCATCGACCTCATGAGTTGCATTCAATTGGGCAAATGCATAGCCATCCCGCCGGAGTTCCTGAAGGAGTTGTTTGCGCATTCGCTCGAGGCGTTCGGAGTTGAAGCCCGCTTGACCGCTGATGAATTGACGCAAAGCGCTGGATTGGAAGTTTGGGGGCAAGCCCTTGATCTCGACGTCGCGCACGAAGGCTTGCGGACCTTCAGAGATGGAAAAGGTGGCCGAGCCGATGCCATCTTGGCCAACAGCGACATCGGCCAATTCGACCTTCACGCGAAGGAAGCCGCGGCTCGCGTAGAGCGCCCGCATCGCTTTGATAGCTTCCGTCCAAGCACTCTCCTCGTAGACGCCGGCAAACGCGGTCTGCGGCATTTCAGCACCGATAGGGGCACCGCTCTTTCCTGCGAGACCGAGAGGGTCATCCGTCGCGCGCACATCGAAGTCTGTTTCCGGAGTCCCTGATTCCACCGCGCGTTCGACCTGTGTCTTGAGCTCTTCGCTTGGGATCGCCTTGTTTCCTTTGAAGGTGAAGTGACTCACCCGCAACAGTTGGCCCTCCTGAATCGCAAAGCCAATCGCGGCGCTCGATCCATCGGGGCGCAGTGCCTGGGAGCCATCGACCAGTACGTCATGGAATCCGTGAAAACGATAGAAGCGCTTGAGCCTCTGCGCCAAGCTCTCGACTACCGCAGCGTCGATCGTCTCTTCGCCTCGATAAGCGAGTACCGAGCGAAGCGCCACGTCCGAAAACGCGTGGTTTCCACTGAAGACGACTTCGTAGGGCGGACCTGCGCGCACTGAGATGAGGACATGTCCATCGGTGCTGACCTGCACTGGGAAGACGCGGGCGCCGTAATATTTGCGCTCACGGTACAGAGCACGCACGGCATCGAGTCCATCTTCGAGGCGCGAACGGTCGAGAACGTCACCAACTTTTAAGGGAAGTGCATTGCGGAGATCGCCTTCATCGAGGCCAAGGTCGCCGGCGAATCGGAGTTCCTTGATGGTCGAGGGAACTCCCTCGGAAATAGTAAAGACGATTGCGACCCGGGCGCCGTATTCCTCGACGTGAGGGACGGTGCGCACCAGCTCATAGCCGCGTCGGCGGTACGCCTGGGAGATTGCAGAGATGGCTTTGGGGATGCGTTCTGGCCAGTATTCGCTGCCCAGTTCAAGGCGGACCACGGAGGCAAGTGCCTCCTTCGAAAGCGCTTTGGCCCCGAAGAATCTGACCAAGTCAATTCGTCCGATTGGACGAAGACGAAAAGTGACGTCCACTCCGGTTCCTACGCGCGTCGCTTCGGCGACGACTTCCGCGTAGCGGCCGGTCGCAGTGATTGCGGCGATAGATTGACTCACTTCGCGTGGAGAGAGGGGACTCCCAAGGGGGACAGATGTCAGTCTGCGAAGTTGGTCTTCTGCGACCGCCGAATCATTCACCGCAGGGACCACCGAATAGAAAATGTGCTGGACCAACGGCGCGTCCTCCGAGGGCGCCGAAGCTCCTGCGAGGAGCGACGCAACGAGGACGGCTATTCCCATTCGTAGCGCAATCGAAGTTCGACCCCGGGATTTCCATAGGTCGTATTGACCGTCTGGTTGTCCCATTGAATGCGGGTCGAAATGCGGTGATTGAAGAAGTATTCTGCCTGAGCCTTGGTTCCCCTTCCGGTTATCGGTTGAAGCAAACCCACTTTGAAGTTGTCGCTTGCTAGCCGGGCTTCCCACGCCACAGCGGGATCGATACCGCCCGTGAGTTCGTTAAAGCTCGTCGTGAAATACAACTGCTGGTCCTTGAGGCCGATGTTTTGGCGAAGGAAGCGTTGCACTTGGGTGTCGAGCCCGGATGCCGAAAAAAGCGCTGTCGCCGCAACGCCGGCGCCCCCTTGGCCGGACAAGCGATCCCGGGAGGTCACGCCAATTGTTATCAGCGAGAGCACATCGCTTTCAGATAGTCCGGGCTCACTCGAAAACGTCACTTTCGGATCGGAAAGTCGACCGAACGCCTTGACGAAGACCGTGTAGTCTCGCAGTTGCGTATAGGCTGACAAATCGATGGTGGGCCACAAGCCATTGAACTGCATCAAGCCGCGCGTGACCGTGTAGGCATTGCTGCGAAAGAAGCCTTGTGCACCTTCTCCGGTTTCGATGGTTCCAACAAGAATCGGCTCAACGTTGGTCCCGGAAACGCGCAACTTTCCAAGAAGGCGCGCGCGCGCAAGGTTGTTGTCGAGGCGAACGTCCCCATCGAGGCTCAAGTCGACATCGAATTTGGCGCGGACTTCAGGCTGCTCTTCAGAAAAAGTTCCCCGCTTGGCACTGGCGAGCAGTGAATCCAAGGAAATGGTACGCGTAAAGACGAACTTTGCGATGTCGACAGCTCCGCCCACCTGCCATACTTTCCAGTCGTCCGAGTGGAGGGTGAGTGACCCACTGGTCACTGCGGGCGTTTTCTGAAACGCGGTGAAAGTCACTTGGTCTAAATCAACCTGAAAGGTTGCGGCCCCTCCGAGCCGCGCATCGCCTTGCCCCACGATGCGGCCTTCGTTGAAGGTGGCCTCAGCGCTTCGCAACAGGATTCTCGAATTGGAGAAATCCGCTTGCGCCGCAAGATCGCGGACCTTCAGGTCGTAGGCCCGATTGAGAAAGCTCCCATTTTGGATTTGGGCGTTTCCGCTGAGGAGCGGTGCCTTCGGCGACCCGGAAAAGTTGGCAGTGAATTCAAGGGTGCCGGAGGGGCGTTCGAACACCGAGAAAATATCCGTCAGCAAGCGGAGGTCCAGCACTCCTCGCGCTTTAAAGTCGAGGGCGCTCTCGGCGAGCGTTCCCTCGGCGGCTATTTCATTGGTGTCTCCCTGGAGAATCGCAGGCAGCAATCGGAAGACTCCAAGATTGTACGAGGCAGTGATAGGGCCCGCGGAAGTAAGCGTGAGGTCGTTGCGCGTGAGCGTCGCACTTCGGAGCGCGAGCGTCGCGGTCACTTGTTTGGGAGTCCGCAAAGGCCCCTCCGCTGAGAGCGTTCCCGCGATCGTCCCGCCGAGCTGACCCAAAGAGTCGGGGACGAACGGCCGCAGCTCCGGAATATCGAGATCGAGTCGCAAGACCGTCGCCCAATTATCGAGGAGGTTCAAGTGCATCGCACCGGTGACGCCATCGAATAGGGAACCGGAGACGAGCATCGCGTCATCCGCGTAGGCACCCTCGATATGGGCGGCGCCAACGCTTCGATTCCGGATTTGCACTTCCGGCGAGGCCAGCGTCCCATCGATCTTGGGAGCGGAGTCGCTTCCCGAAAGGGTGGCATTCCAAGTGAAGGTGCCATCGACGGGAAGCGCGCCGCTGGGGTCGATCAGCTCCGCGAGGGAGCCATTGCCGATCCCTGCCGTTCCGGAAACAGCGTCGTCGAAGCGAATCTCCCCTTGCGCGGTAGTCGTCCCCAGGGGTCCAACCAGAGTTGTCGGCTTGAGGAGGAGGCGCTTTCCCTGGTCGAAGAACAGGTCGGCGGACCCTTGGCCCAAGCGCCGCTTGAGCAACTGCGTACCTTGAACTTTGAGAGCCACCGCTCCACTCAAGGCATTCACGGGACCATCAAAGTTGGCGAGGGCGCTTGCTGAACCAGTGACTGCACCGTCGCCAAGGGCCGCGAATAGGGCACTCCTCTCCTCGAGCAAGGCAACCAGATCCTCAAGGCGGCCAGCGGGCATCGCAGCCGCCGCGTGCGCATCAACTCCATGGTGATTGAAGAGGAAGCGGGCTTTCGCGGTGTAGGCGCTTTCTCCCAGCAGACCGGCGAGTGACGGCGTCGAAAGCTCCGAAGTGCTGGCATCGTAGTGCCAGGTGCCGCGAAGCTTCCCAAGAAGGAATTTGTCAAAGCGAAAACTACTGAGCGCCAGTTGGGCATCGATTTGCGCCGCCTTGCTCGGTCCCTCAATGGTGAATTGGGCGGCGCCGGTCCCGGTCAAGGGAATCCCCGCAAGAGGGGTCAAATCCGCAAGGTCCAACGGGTCGAGGGTTCCCCCGATGTCGAAGAATCGCGCAGGGTCAAAATTGAGGCGAGCCGAGACGCGACCTTGGGTTGCCTCGCCGATCTGAATGTCAGCATCTGCGAAGGTGACGCCCTTCGGATCCGCTTCGAACTGAAACCAACCATGCGAGGATTCAAAGCCAACGATAAGGTCCGTCTTCCCCGATCGCCGGAGGTTGTACGCATGGTTCGTGAGCGCAAAGCGACCCGTGGAGAATTCCACGCTGCCGAGGACGTCGAGACCGGCTGCGAAGGTCCCCCAAACTCTGGCGGTGAGTGTCACAGGAAACTCCACCCAAGGTCCAGCGAACCCGCCGGAGCGCACGTAGAGGTCGGCGAACGACGCAGCGCGGGTGGAGACCAGCGAGGTAAAGCCGTACGGGGGAGTCAGCTTCAATACGCCGCTCAAGCGAAGTTCTCCGCTGCCGGATCGGGTCGTGAAGTCGTCGACTACGAGTTCCTGTCGGTTGAGGAGAAAATTCGCAGAGAAAGTACCCGGTGCCGCTCGTCCGATGACGAGGGCAGCGCTTTCGATGGCAGCGTGAACCGCTGGTTGGGCCAGCGTACCGCTGATTTCCATCATCCCGACGACGTGCCCTGAAGGATTGGGCAATGGGATTCCCAGCTGCGCCAATGATTTCAGCGGCGCATACACTCTGGCCGTGAGGTCTAGGCGAGGAGAATCGGATCCGCACAGCGAGTCAATGACACCGCGACTTGAGAATCGGACGCCCGATACATCGGCGGAGGCGCTTCGCACTTCGACGGAGCGCCCATTCGAATCGACAGTGATGTCTGCTTTGAGACTAGTGATATCGATTTCAGGTTTGCTGCTGAGCCGGAGTCGCGCGCTGCCAACCTCGAGCCTTGCACTCGAACGGCGCCAACCCGATGAGGCGCTCAGTTGCACTCCATCTGCAACGATACTGCTGGCTCCGTCGACCACGGTCAGTTTCCCATCTTCGATACCGAGGTTGCGTACCAACAAGTTGCGTAGCTCGTCGAGCGGACAGACATCCTTTCCAAGAGCGCTTTTCTGCCTCGCCGACGAGGTCGGGGGAAGTATCAGGGTGGCTTCGGGTCGAACGGCGCGGAGTGTGCCAAGCCCAAGTCGCGAGAGTCCAAGAATGCCTGGCGATGCACGCACCTGCTGGCTCCTGAAGGTGATTTCGCCCTGGCGCTGGAAGGTCACGTTCGTTGCAACGACAGAAAGGGTTGTGAAATCAATCGCGCAGGATTCGATCGTCGCCGATCCCCCGAGGAGCTGCGGAAGGCGGGAGCGTAGCGCGGCGCATGTGCTCTCGCGCACCCACTGGGAACGCGCGACCGCGACGAGACCCACGGTCAAGAGCGCCAAGGCAGCCACCCGAATAATCCGCTTCGTTGGTTGCTTCACGATAGAGGATGTCCTTGCTGCGACATGCAGGGTGCTAGGCGGGTTCGTTCCCTATCAGGGATGATAGCCCGCAAGGTGGGAGCCGACGCGAACGAGCGCTTGGCTAGGTTGGTTCCAACCGACGCGCTGCAGGAGGTGGGGCTTCATCTTCAGGCTCCGTGATGGCGCTCAAGCGGTCTACCTGAGCGCCGACGTGGCGGAAGGTGTCGTCGATCCCTTGAACGAGCATGAACTGTCTAAGCGCAATTCCCAGCTTGCCAATATTTTCGTGAGCGACGGCGAGATCGAAGCGCAGCGCTTTTTCAATTTCAAGAGCCAGTCCATCCCGCGCAAGTGCCCGATGGAGGGTCGCGATGGCACTCAGGTGGTCACCCTTCATTGCTTGGAGTACCGCGGTCGCAGCGAGGCAGTCCACTTCTTTTGGGGTCCCAGCGCTCCCTTTGCGCGCGACTTCAAACTCGGAAATCGCATCGTCCAGAAGTCCCATTTCCTTGTAGGCGACGCCCAGGTCGTAGTGCGTATCGACGTCTTTGGGATTCACGACGCGTTTAAGGCCTTTCTTGAATTCAGAGATCACCTGTTCTGCAGAAATCTGAAATTCGTCGAAGAGAGGTTCCGGCTTTGAGACAGGAATTGAATCGGCAAGGTCTTCGATTTCTCCTGCGAGTTCTGCACCCAAATTGAAGCCATCGCCCGGTCCGGCGTCGCGGGATGCTTTGCGATGCGCGCTGATCGCAGCGCGGCCCGCGAGCGCTTCGGGATGGCTGGGAGAACGCTCGAGGACTGCGTCCAGAACGTGCTGAGCCAGCTCGACTTGGCCACGCTCAAGAAGCAACGTCGCTTCTGCAACCTGCTCTGCGTCATCCGGCGGCAGAGCCGACGTCGCCGGCGCGGTGTGGGTGAGCGGGAGCGGCGTATGAAGGTGCGGCCTTTTGAGGCTGGGCCGTGGCGGGAGGGAGGTTGCCGTTGCTGAGGCAGCGGGGTCCACGGGGGCGCGTTGCGCAGCGTGTGCTGCCATGCCGGACGATGGAGCGAGAGGGCGGGTCTTTTGGAAGTTTGAAAGTGGAGCAGGAGGCGGCGGAAGCTTTCCTGGGGGTGGTGGGAGTTGGTGAGCAGCGGCAGTTTTTGGAGTCCGGCTGGGCGCAATGGGACGCGGCTTGGTCGCACCCGTTGCCGGAATGGGGGAAGCGCTGCGCTCCCCGAGCGGGGCGTCCTTGGGGGAGCCTGAGGCCGGTCGCAGGGGTGGCGAGGTGTGCGGCGCCGAACCTTTCGGGAACAGTGATGCCCCAGGTCGTTGGGGCGGCAGCTCCGTTTGTTCCGCAGCTGCAGATCCTCCCCCACTGCCCTTGGGCCGATGGGGAGTGGTCGAGAGCCCAGCCGCGAGCGGTGGTGCGGGGACCGAGTTGGGGACCCCTTTTCCGGCCACCTTGGGTGCTGGCGGTGATCGCATCGACGCCGCTTTTGGGTGGGCAGCGGCAGGAGGGGGATGAGGAATGGCCACCGGCTCCGTCCAGAAGTCGCTGCCATCGAGTTCTTGGACCTCGTCAGGTTGCATTGGAAGCGGAGCTTCCGGCTCGCCGAAAGTGGCCACAAAGTCGTCAGCGCCGTCGTCCGCTATTCTTTGGTCGTCGGAATTCTCGCTTTCGAACTCGAATACTGGGTCTTCGTTCCCAGGCGCGACTCCCCCTAAGCTCTCTTCAAATGATGGAAGCTCCGGATGGTCGGGATTGTCGCGCCGCAGTGCCTCGAGATATGGCCGCGCGCGCGCTTGCGCTTGGGTGCGACTGAGGAGCCGCAGCACATTGAGCAACTGCTCGCTTGCCCGGAGCGAATCTTCTTGTGCCACATAGATTGCATAGGCGCGTTCGTGGGCGTCGGCGTTTGCTGCATCGACCTCAAAAATCCGATTCAGATGCTCCAGGGCTTTGTCGTGGAGCCCGTACTTGATGTACACATCGACTTCGCCGAGGACTCGAGGAATGTCCGGCGGACCTCGCACGCTCGATGGCGACGCCTCGCCGGTGCCCGTGCGCAGCTTTGAATCTGCAAGCTGCTGTTCTCGTCGCTCGCGATAGGCGGCGAGTTGCCGGTCGTTGGCGTCGAGCTCCGCAATCGAGGTCCAGGCCTTGTCGGCCTCGAGGTCTTCGCCTTGATCGGCGTGAATTTGCGCAAGCCCCTTGTAGACGGCCAAGGCCTTGGCCGTTTGCCCCAATTCCTTGAGCGCAATGGCGAGCAGCTGCAACGTGCCCACATCGCGGTTGTTTGCCTTGAAACAGATTTGTAGCTTTCCAAGGGCGCGCTTTTGGTCACCGCGCTTTAAGTAATACTCAGCGAGTTCGCGGACCAACACCGTGTCACCAGGCGTCAACGCGCTCAAGTGTTCCCCTACCCGAAGAAAATCATCGAAGCGTTTGGCGCTTCGGAGCGTTTTCGCCGCGTATTTGAATTCGGCGATCGCTTCCTCGCGATCTCCGCGTTTTTCAAGGATACTTGCGAGTTTTGTACGGCAGGCAACGTTGTCCGGATCGACAGCGACCATGCTGCGAAGCGTTTCGACGCTTCGCAGCACATCGCCTTGTTGCTGATAGTAGGTGAGGAGGACTTGATAGAAGGCGAGCGCATCTCCAGTGAGCTGAAGTTCTGCATGAATTTGGGCGAGCTTCTCGTTGATTTCCACCATTCGCGGATCAAGCCGAAGGGCCTGCTTGTAGAGAGCCACCGCTTTGAGCGGGAAGCCATCCGCCGTGTAGGAGTCACCGACGGCCACGAAATACTTCGCGGCTTGATCGTTCTCGTTGCGCCTTTGGTGGAGCTCGCCCAACTTGTGCAGCGTGCGTACGTCGCTGGGATCGATCCCCTGAAGGCGTGAATATTCCTTTATCGCCTTGTCGTACTGACCCCTGCTGACGAATCTGCCAGCGGATTCATGAATTCTTGCTTTTTCAGATGGGTCACTCGACACGATGGCCGCCGCTCGCGACGCCTACGCGCCGCATACAGAAAATAACAGACCTACCCCGGCAGGTACAGGCCGGTTCTTGCCAAGTGCCGCAGATCAGGGAGTTTCCTCTACGGCTTTTTTGAGGCGTTGCGTTCCAGTCTCTGAGGCGTGCATGCGCTCGACGAACCTGGTGTCATACTCGCCTCGCTGAAATGCCTCGTCCTGGAGAGCAGCGCGATGAAAGGGAATATTGGTGCGGACTCCCTGGATGACGTACTCGCCGAGGGCCCGTTGCATCCGTCGAATGGCGTTCGCGCGCGAATCATCGGTAACCAGGAGCTTGGCGATGAGTGAGTCGTAGTAGGGCGGGATGGTGTAGCCCTCGTAGGCCGCACTATCGACGCGCACTCCCATCCCGCCGGGTGGGTTGTAGGCGACAATTTTTCCCGGTGATGGAGCGAAAGTAATTGGGTCTTCGGCATTGATGCGACACTCAATCGCCGCACCGCGGATCGCAAGTTGCTGCTGCGTGAAAGGGAGCTTTTCGCCAGCGGCGAGGAGGATTTGCGTTCGCACCAAGTCGACTCCCGTCACTTGTTCGGTGACTGGGTGCTCCACTTGGATTCGCGTATTCATCTCCATGAAATAGTAGCGCCCGCGGTCGTCGAGGAGGAATTCGATAGTGCCTACATTGCTGTAGCCGATGCGTTGCATCGCTGCCACGGACACACTCCCCATTTCGTCGCGGAGCTTGGCGTTCACCGCAGGGGACGGGCTTTCTTCGAGGAGCTTCTGGTGCCTCCGCTGCACGGAACACTCGCGTTCGAAAAGGTGGACGATCGATCCGTGGGTATCGCCGACGATTTGAATTTCAATATGGCGCGGCTTTTCGACGTACCGTTCCAAGTACATTTCGCCATTATTGAAGGCCGCCACTGCCTCCGCAGAAGCGGTTGCGAAGGCTTGTGGGAGTGCGCGGGCATCGCGAACGATTTTCATTCCCCGTCCACCGCCTCCAGCGGACGCCTTTAAGATCACCGGGTAGCCGATGCTGTTGGCGATAGTCACCGCTTCATCAGCAGTTTGTATGACCCCCGGGCTCCCGGGGAGAAGGGGCAATCCGGCCTCCACGGCGGCGGCGCGCGCGCGAACCTTGTTCCCCATGAGTCGGATGTGCTCCGCCCTGGGCCCGATGAAGGCGATTTTGCACTTTCCGCAAACTTCCGCAAATTCAGCGTTTTCTGCGAGGAATCCGTACCCTGGATGAATCGCATCGGCGCGCGTGATTTCCACCGCAGACAAGAGCGCCGGAACGTTCAAATAGCTATCCCTGGATTGTGGAGGACCGATGCAAACTGCTTCATCGGCAAATCGTACGTGAAGTGCGTTGGCGTCGGCGGTCGAATGGACGGCGACCGTTGCGATCCCCAACTCTCTGCATGCGCGGATCACCCGGAGAGCGATTTCTCCCCGGTTCGCGATCAACACCTTTTTGAACATGGACTTAGGCCGGTTCAATCCGGAACAGCGCCTGACCAAATTCAACAGGCTGCGTGTTCTGAGCGAGGATTTCTGCAACGCGCCCGGAAACTTCCGACTCGATTTCGTTCATCAGCTTCATCGCCTCGACAATGCAAAGAACCTGCCCTTTTTTCACGATGCTTCCCAAATCGGTGAACGAAGGCTGGTCCGGCGCCGGCGAGCGGTAGAACGTCCCGACGAAAGGTGAGCTGATGATATGGCCCTGCTTTTCGCCCTCGCTGGTTTGGGTTGCGGAGACAGGGCGTGGCGCCGAAAGGCGGGGTGCCGTGCGCACTCCCTCGGACTCGAAAGCTTGGTGTGTTTTCAAGTGGCTTTGCGAGGGAGCAGCATCTTCTCCGCGTCGGATGACAAGCTTCTCGACCCCGTTGCTCCAAACCAGGCTGGTGACCGCACTCGCTTCTAAGAGGTGCACCACGTCACGCAAGGTGTCGACATCGAGCGTCGATCGCACCGCGGCCTTTGCAACGACCTGCGCAGGAGTCCTTCTGGTTTGCTTCGCCATGGTAGCAGCTCCCAAGCTCGCTCAGACTACGGCAACGCGCGTCAGATATTTTCCGTCGCGGGTGTCGATTTTCAAGACGTCTCCTTCATTGATGAAGAGAGGCACATTCACTTGGTATCCGGTTTCGAGGACCGCAGGCTTTGTCGCGCCCGATACCGTGTCCCCCCGAACGCCTGGATCGCAGGTGATGACTTTCAGTTCGACGGCGTTGGGCAGGGACACGCCAATAGCCTTGCCATTGAAAAAGAGGATGGAGCAAGAGATGCTCTCCTTGAGAAAGTTCTTCGCCTCGGCGAGCACACTCCCGGAGAGGAAGGTCTGCTCGTAGGTCTTTTGATCCATGAAGTGGAACTCTTCCCCTTGCGCGTAGAGGAATTGCATCCCTTTCTCTTCGATGTCTGGGCGCCCGACCTTGTCTCCGGACTTGAAGGTGGGTTGAAGCTGACGCCCGGAGAGGAGGCTCTTGATGGTGGTGCGCGTGAACGAAGAGCCCTTGCCGGGCTTCACGTGCTGGAAATCCAAAATTTCGAAAGGTTCGCCATCGATCTCGACCTTGAGACCTTTGCGAAATTCAGATGTGTCGATAACGCCGGCCATCAAGTCCCTCGGGTTTTTGGTGGGCTGTCTATCGGAGAGGGTGCGCAGATGACAAGGAGACACTTCCTGCACACTGCGTCAAAGTTCTCGCGCGATCACCGGGGCGGCGAGGCGGAGCAGGTAGCGGCCTTTCCCGAAATTACCGCCGGCGACGAGTCCGAGCGCCAAGAAATAGTCCTGGTTCAAGAGGCGAATGACAGAGCAAGTATTCTGCGTGCCCAGCGTGCATTCGGTCATCGCTCCCGTTTTCAGCTTGGCGACGGACGGCATCGCCTGGTGGATCGCATTGGCAAACTCGATCCAGGCCTGACCCAAATCTTCCTGCAACTGGGCATTCGACCCTGATTCGGATTCGACGGTGATTCCGTCGAATCCAATCACTCCGCAGACGATGGCTCCTTCCACCGACGCGACAATGGTTTTGAGGAGTTCGGTAAACACGCGGCTAAAAGAAGCAGCCCGTTACGCCGCAGACCGTTGTCCCGGCGTCACCGCAGATGGTTTCGCAACAGTACGGGTGATTGGTCACGGCGCTCGATTGCCCTGGGTATCCGCAGCCGTCAAAGGTGCGATAACGCGTGCAGGCTAGGCCGGAACGCTCGATAGTAATCGGAAAGGAGCGCGTCTCCGAGGCCAACTTGAAAGTGCCGCGCTCGAGATACCCCTCGAATTTGACGTCTACCCAGAGGGTGAAAGGCGTTTGCGCTTTGGTCACCGTTTTGAGCGCGTTGACAATAGTGTCGCCCCTGATGATGTTGAAAGATGAGGAAGACACACCAGATGCTGTCCCGCCGCGGATGACAAGTGACAGAGGTGCGTCTGCCCCGGCGTCCGCAGGAAGACCCGCAAGGGGTGGGTCCGTGCGGTACTTCAAGTTGACGTTGTTGATAACGATCGCTTCGCGACTTGCTTTTTCGAGCGTCGTACCGCCGACGACCAGATCGTCTGCTGTTCCGCTGCTGGTGAGGTTCGATTCCAATCGAAACCCGACATAGAAAGCAGCTCCACCCACGACGTCCAAGTCTCCGCTGGTGATAAAAGAGTCCGCTTCCTTTGGAGGTTCGCACGCATCGGTGGGAGAATAGAAGTTCAAGATTTGGAGCGGGCTCGAACTTGGAGCGCATGAAGCGACGCCCAGGAGGAGAATGGCGAGGAGGGGGCGAAGTACCATGGGAGTTCTCATTGCGCGGCCGTGGCTTGAACCGGAGATTGGTTGAGGATTCGCGGAGTAATGAAAATGAGAAGCTCGGTCTTTTGTTCAGTCTGACTGTTGCGCCGGAAGAAGAACCCAAGGATTGGAATCCGATTGAGGAAAGGGACGCCGTTCTCTGTGCTTGAACCGCTGCGCACGTAGATGCCCCCGATCACCGTCGTCTCTCCATCGCGAACCATGACGTTCGTCGACGCTTCCTTCTTCGAGATTCCAGGCTGTCCGTTGGCCCCGGAGTTCGCGTAGTCCGGTTGGTTGTTTTGCGCGCTCACTTGCATGAGGACGCTCCCGTCGCGGGTGATGTGGGGGGTGACGTCGAGGGAAAGTCGGGCTTCGACGAAGGCCGTATTCACGCCGGCGGCGGAAGTTTGCGAGTAGGGAATCGACACGCCTTGGCTGATTCGAGCGGTGGTGTTGTCCAAGGTGGCTACCTTGGGAGCGGAGATGGTCTTGATGGTGCCGTTGGTCTCCGAAGCCGAAAGGCGCATGTTCAACACCGCCGCTGATCCCGCGGATCCCAGCACCAGGCCGAGCGCTCCACCGGAGCCATCGCCGACTCCGACTGGGAGGCTCACCGCATAGTTCGGGTTACTGGTATTTCCGAGGTAGCTGTTGTTGCTCGAGCCACCGGTGAGTGAAATGGAGTTTGGAAAGGTGAGGCCTGTAGGGTTTCCGGTCCCCGTCGATGCGTTGGCCTGCCCGCCCCATTGAATTCCGATGGCGCGGCTGAAGCTGACGTTGGCCTCCACGATTCTGGCCTCGATGAGCACTTGCGGAGTCGCCAAGTCGAGGCTCGCAACGAGGCTGCGAATTCGCGTCATGTTCTCGGGAATCTCGCGGACGATGAGCGTATTGGTACGGGTGTCCGTGGTGACGCTCCCACGCTCGCTCAACACTTCCTTGACGCGCTTCTCCATCGAGTCCGCTGTCGCGTAGTTGATGGGAATGAGGTTTACCGTCAGAGGCACGGCTTGTCGATTTGCCTTTTCGTGTTCGGCGCGGGATTTGGCTTCCGCTTCCAGCGTAGCCAGGGGAGCGACGCGAATGATGTTTCCGAATTCCTCCTTGCCCAGTCCCTTTGCGCGAAGGACGAGGTCAAGCGCTTGCCGCCATGGAACATTGCGAAGGCGCAGCGTGACTTTGCCCGAAACATCGTCGGTCACAATAATGTTTTTCTTCGAAATATCGGCGAGCATTCGCAGGAGGTTATGAATCTCGATGTCTTTGAATTCGAACGTCACGCGTCGCGTGGTGTCGAATCGTGGCGTCGGGTCATTGGCCTCGATGGCGGTAGAGGGGATCTCCGCCGTCGCCGGTGCGGTTTCCGTCGCCGTGACCATTTGCGACGGTTGCGGCAGCGCGGCGAAGCGCCAGCTCAAGGTATTTCCTTTTCGGGTGACCGATTGTTCGATCGGTGCGGCGGCGGCGACGGCGACGCGAACGCGCGACCTGGGGCCAGGCACTGAAAAGACGCTCACCGTCTTGATAGGCGTTTTGAGCGCGCTCGTATCGAGGTTCTTTTCGAGTGCTCTTCCGATTCGCACATTCTCCAAGTTGAGCACCGCTCCTTTGGAATCGACGCGGTCGACGCGAAAGTCGGGCTTTCCAGAAAGCGTCAATTCCACAGTTCCCCCGGAGGCCGATTCGAGAAAGCGGACGCTGGTGATTTCCGCCAGGTCTTCGCGAGAAGCTTGGTTCGGCTCTGCCTTCACCGCGGCAAGCGCCGCCATTTCCATGGAAATTGCAGCGACGGACGCCAACGGAATCTTCGAATCTGGGAGCGGTGGAGTTGCTGAAACGCGCGGCGAGGCGCTGGCTGGGACAAGCGGAGGCGTCGGCCGCGGAGCCGCGACGGGCGCTGCGATCAGCTTGGACGTTCTGGGCTTTTCTTGCTCTTTCGGCGCGCTCACGAAGTGCGCGGTGAGCCCGTGAGCCCTGCGTCGCACGTCGACAGAAGTGGGCTTCGTGAATTCGAGGACGATGCGCACTTTCCCTTCGTGTTCAGCAACGCGGACGTCGCGGACGATGCCACCGGGAGATCGCGGGGTGCGCACAGCGCTGGTGAGGCCATTGAGATCGATAGCCAAGCGTGGCGGCCGTTCGAGTTCCAGGACGTCAAAGCTCGCCAATTCCCCATCGGTCGTGACCCGGAGCGTACTGGCATCGACCGCGATACGAGTGACCTTGGAGGAAGGGATTTCCACCGGCTGTTCATCGTGGCGAGTTGAGACGACATCGGTCTTGGGTGCATCGTCGAGCGGGCTGGCCCACGCCATGGCGCCGAGCATCAGGAGAGAGGTCCCCCCAAGGCGAAGAAAGGTTCGATTCAAACGCATGGCACTATCCGTTTCAGGCCTCATGGCCGTGGCTTCCCGGTCAAATAATCGAGGACCGGGGCGTTCCTCTGATCCGGTCGTACGCACATTTCGGTGCGCGATGGCCGCGCCTTGCCGTCTACGCCGCTGACGTACGCGGTGACTGTGAGGCATTCCCTTGAGATTGCGGTCACTTGTCCTCCCTCTTTGCCTACCTTGGAGAATCGATGGACGAGAAAGCCCATGCCAGCTCGATCTTCGACCATCGCGGCTGGGTTGGCGTCACCACTCATCACCGCGACCACCGTCAGCTCATCGAGTTTGTATTGGCAAAGGGCCTCGCTGCAGAGGGGTGTTTCCTCGGCTTCTCCGGACAGCCGCGCTGCTGGACCGGGGGCGCGAAATGGGTCCCGTTTCCCGACCGGATTGTACGCGTATTGCAAGGACGACGTCGGCGGAGGCGGCGGCGCCGCCGTCACTACCGCTTTGGGGCGCGCGACTACCGGGGCTGGCGCGGGTTGCGAGGTCCCGCATGCAGAAGCAACGATGGCGCTCACCCCAAGGCGGAAGAGCTGGGAGCGGGTCATAGGGCGGCTCCCTTCCCAGGTGCGTTCGCCTTGGTCTCAAGAAAGCGAAAGGTTGTCGCGATGAACGAGCACTTGAGGACTACCTTGTCTTTGGGTTGCGTCGGTGTCCCCATCTTGATGTCCGAGACGTTGACGATGCGCTTCAGGCGCGAGACCTCCTGAAGAAAGACCGCGATTTCTTGGTAGTTGCCAGCCACCGCCACCGCAATTGGAATCTCAGCATAGAAGCTTGCGGCCCGCTCGGTGCCGGGGACCACGCTTTGAATCTCGAGCCCCGATCGACGGCCAATCTCGTTAAACTGCGTGAGCACATCTTCAATGTCCTTCTGATCCGGAAGCTGGGTCAGCGCATCTTGCAGGCGTTGATTCAGCGCATCCATTTCGCGGCGCTTCGCGTTCAAGTTGTCTGCGATGGCTTGCTTTTCCGTAAGCGATGCGTCAGCGGCTTGCTGTTGCGCTTGCAGGGCGGCGATCTCTTCGTGAGTCGCTTGAATGAACAAGAAGTAGCTCAGAGCGACGATCATGATGACAGCACCCGCAGCAATCCCGACTTTTCCCGGGAGCGACAACTTGTTGATCCTTTGGATGAGTTGTTCCATGGGTCAGATGGCGTAGTTGAAGTCGAGGGACAGCTCGAATTTGAGATCTGAGGTGGGTGACCTTCCGTCCGTCGGGGAAGCGGTTGAGTTCTTGAGCTCGATGTTGCGGAAGAAGTAGGCGATGTCTGACCCTTGGAAGTCTTGAATGCCTCCGGTGCCGCTCGTCAACTCAACCCGAGTGACGAGGGAATCGCGCTTCACTTCCAGGACCCGGCCAAGGCCTCTGGAGGTCCAAACGGCTCCTCGAAGGCCTTTCATGAAGTCCGAGACATCGTCGAGCGTCTCCGCGTGTCCCGTAATCTTGGCTTTGCCCTTCGCCTCCTCGACATCTGAGACCCAGACTTTGGGTGGGATGGTCGATGCCAACGCGTCGAGAAGCTTGACTGGACCGGCGCGCTTCTTCGAAAGGTCATCGAGGATCTTGAGCTTCTCTTCGACCTCCTTCTTTCGCCGGTTGATGTTGTCGACCTCGCCGATGGCCTTTTGCAGTTGGGCGATCCGGGATTGCGTTTCCGCGAGCTTCGCCTGACGGCGATCGCGCTCTCTGGCGAGGGCGATGTTCCAAATGACACTCCCCAGAGCCGCCGCGACCATCAACGCGCCGACGAGCAAGAGGAATTGGCGCCCCGCGATGGTCCCTCGCGCTTGGCGCTTCGGGAGCAGGTTGATCCGGATCATCCGCGCTTCGGCCATCGGCTAACCCTCCTTGTCCCCGGGTTTGCGTAGCGCAAGCCCCACCGCCACGACCGCTTGTGGTGCAACGTCCAAAATGAAGCTCGGATTGAAGAGCCGCGCGTCGATCTCGATGCGCTTGAACGGATTCAAGATTTCCACCGGCACGCCGATACGGCTCTCCAGGTTCCTAAAAAGTGCAGGCACTTTGGCCGTGCCTCCGGAAAGGTAGACGCGACGAACAGGGGAATCGCTGGCGGTGCCCGCGTAGTAGTCGAGGGAGCGCTGAATCTCTGCGGACACTTGATCAGCGACTTGCGCCATGACGTTCTCGACTTCTTGTGGGACGAGCGTGTCGACGTCGCTGCGTGCGCCGCCGACTTTGAGCGCTTCCGCTTCTTCGTAGGAAACCGAAAGCTGCTTTTGGATTTCCTCGGTGAATTGAATTCCTCCGGTTGCGATATCGCGCGTGAAGGTCGTAATGCCGTCGCTCAAGATCGTAATGTTCATCACCGACGCCCCAGCGTTGAGGAGCACGACGGTTTCAGAGGCGCCGACATCGTAATTGGCCGCGAAGCAATTCTGGACGGCAAAGGCGTCCACGTCGCACACCACCGGCGTGAGTCCCGCTTCGGAAACAACAGCCTTGAAGTCGTTGATCATTTCCTTCTTGGCTGCCACCAGGAGAACTTCCATCTGCCCTGACGGATCCGTGGGGTCGTTCTTCAGAATCTGGGTGTCGAGGGTAACGTCCTTGATGTCGAAGGGGATGTGCTGTTCCGCCTCCCACTTGATCGCCTCCTCAAGCTCCAATTGAGACATTCGCGGCATCGAAATTTTCTTAATAATGACCGAATGCCCGCTGACGCCGATCGCGACTCCTTTTTGCCGAATTTTCAGCTCCGAGACCAATTCCTGGATCGCCGAGACGATCGCATTCGAGTTCAACATGGTCCCATCGACGATCGCGTCCGGCGGCAGCGGCTTCATCCCGAAGCTCTGAAGGACGTTGACGGTGGCTCCGGATCTTCGAACTTGGCGCAATTGGATCAACTTGATGCCGGACGAACCGATATCCAGCCCCAAACCGGAGTTTCTACCGCCGAAGAAGCTAGGCAAGCTCAGCGCCACGCGTCACATCTCCAATTGCAGTGAGCTATCAAAATTACCGTACCTTCCGATTCTGGCCAGAAAACACTTCTCGGCTGTCAGTGACTTTTAGACCCAGGGCAAGAATAATTTTCCGTTTCGTGTCGAGCCGCGAGGGGGCTCCCCTCTCGATTCTATCGATGGTCAGAACCGAAAGTCCCGAGCGGCGTGCGAGTTCCGCCTTGGAGAGGAGCTGCGCCTCCCGGAGCTCTTGAACTTTGTTCGGTTTCTTTTGAGCAGAAGACATTGGCACAGTTTCGATCAACCCGACGGTGAGAGTCAAACCATTCCTGAGGCGTATTTGATCATGAGTTATAGGTCAAAGACACTTAATTATCATATAATTATATGTCCGCGCGTGTTCACTGAATCGAAGGCGGAATTGATCTATGCGGTCCGATGGCGATGATTTCCAACGGATCAGCCTGGGTCGTTTACGCCTTCACTGTCGAGACCGTAGCCGCGGATCTTGTAGAGCAGGGCGCGCGGGCTGATTTCAAGCAATGTGGCCGCTTTTGTCCGATTTCCCGCTGTGTGCTTCAACGCTGCGCGGATGAACTGCGCCTCGAGAACCGGAATCGACCGCTTCAATGAAAACTGCATGGCCTCGGGATTCAAGTCGAACCTGTCTCCATGGGGCGCAGCGCGGAGGCGCTCCGGAAGGGCGGAAGCGACGATGGGGCCGCCATCGCTAAAAACAACCGCATGTTCTATGGCATTTTCCAGCTCTCGTACGTTTCCAGGCCAACGGTAGTCAGCCAGCAATTGGGCGACTTCCTCCAGAGGTGGGGCCACCGGCGGGTCTCTGTTGAATGCCCGATTGAAACGATTTAAGAATTCTAAAATCAGGGCGGGAAGATCTTCCATGCGTTCGCGAAGTGGCGGGACTCGGAGTTGGACGACGCTCAAGCGAAAGTAGAGGTCCTCGCGAAAATCACCAGTGGAAATGCGTTGAGGAAGGTCGCGAAGCGTCGCCGCAATGACCCGGACATCGACGCGCTCGGATCGTGTTTCTCCAACTGGGCGAATCTCCCCATCTTGGAGCACCCGCAGCAACTTGACCTGCGCAGCCATGGGAAATTCACCGATTTCGTCAAGGAAGAGCGTACCGCCATCGGCTTCGGAAAAAACGCCGGCGCGGGATTGACGAGCGTCGGTGAACGCCCCACGCGCGTGCCCAAAGAGCTCGGATTCCAAGAGCCCTGCGGGAATCGCGCCGCAGTTGACCGCAACAAAAGAGGCCTTCGCGCGAGCGCTTGACTCGTGAATGGCTCGGGCGACGAGTTCCTTTCCCGTTCCAGATTCGCCGGTGATCAAGACCGTGCTCGGGGTGGCTGAAACCTTGTCGATCTGCCTCTGAAGATTCTGCATTCCTTCGCTGGATCCCAAGAGCCTTTGGCGCGCATGGCCCATGCCTTTGAGGCGTTGGTTTTCGCGAACGAGGCGCTCCCGTTCTTCTGCTTTGCGGAGAATGAACAACGCCTCTTCAGGCTTGAATGGCTTCTCAATAAAGTCATAGGCGCCAGCGGCGACAGCCTGGAGCGCGAGGTCCTTGGATCCGTAGGCGCTCATCGCAATGAACGTCAGATCCGGATCCAGCCTTCGCGCTTCTGCAAGAAGCGTAAGTCCATCGACCTTCGGCATCCGCAGATCCGAGAGCACCACGTCGTAGCGGCGGGACTTGAGCTCCGCGAGGGCCTCGGCGCCGTCGGCCACCGCCCGCACGTCCATTCCTTCTTCGCGCAAAACGAGCGTGAGAACATGGCGGAGCGACGGCTCATCATCGACGACCAACACCGACCGAAAGTAGGCCATGAGTTCCCCTAAGCAGGAGACGCGAGAGGAAGCGAGATGGTGAAGGCAGCGCCGCCAGTGGGATTGTTGTCCGCCCGCAGCTCCCCACCCAACTCGGTGAGCAAATGCCGACTCATCGCGAGTCCTAGTCCAGTTCCTTGGCCGGGAGGCCGCGTCGTAAAGAAAGGCGAGAAGAGATTCTTCATGACCTCTTGGGAGAGTCCGGGACCCTCGTCCGTGACACAGATGAGCCCGTGCGTCCCTTCGCCCTTGGCAGTGACGCGGACCGTCCCCTCTTCCATCGCTTGCGTCGCATTCATGATCAGGTTGATGAGCACTTGCGAGAGCGGGCCAGCTTCTCCAAGAACCCAGAATTGCGAAGGAGCTTCGACTTCAACACGCGTTGCCCCGATGTCTCCAGCCGAAACGAGCCGCACCGCTGAATCTATCGCTAAGCGAGCATCGATGGGGTGGGGACGTCCCCGGGAGGGGCGCCCCAACTCAAGGAGCGAGCGAACGGTGCTATCGATCCTTCGAAGTTCAGCCTCGATCCGCTTGATGAGATCGGCAGCGGTTGCATCACTGGCAATGCGCGGGCGCAGTACCGAAAGGTAGCCCAATATTCCTGTGAGCGGGTTGCCGACTTCATGCGCTACACCGGCCGCGAGCTTTCCTGCCGTAGCGAGTCGATCATTGGCGACGAGTTCTGTTTGCAGGCGTCGAAGAGAGTCGTTGGCGCCCTGCAATTGCGTCAATTGGCTTTGGTTCCGTGCACTTTCCTCTACCAACGCTCTTCGCAATCGACCGAAGGCCCGACCGAACTGGGCGGCGAAGGGCCCGTGCCAGTGCTTGACGGACGCGTCGAGGTTGCCGCTGGAGAGCCGATCCAATTCTTTCAATGGGCCGACGACGAGCGTTTGAAAAAGGAGCGCGAGGACGAGGGACATCAATCCCAAGTTGAGCGAAAAATGGAGCACCAGGAAACGGACCCAAGGAAAGGCACGGAGCGTGTGCGGGTCCGACGTTTGCGTTATTGCGAGCTGAATCAGGGGCGAAAATGTGAGCGTCACCAGGGCAACGCACAGAAAGGCGACGAGGAACGCGGTAAGCGCGAGCCGTATCTTCACGGCTGTTCTTTCTGCGTTTGCTCCTCGCGATCAGAGAGTGCAAACTTTGCCAATCGGTACCGCAGCGATCGAAAGCTCAAACCCAACAGCTCAGCAGCTCGGGTTTTGACGCCGCGGGCGCGATCGAGCGCTTCGAGCAGGTAGCGATGCTCCAAATCGTCCAGGTAGCGTTCCAGCGAAAAGTCAGGTGGAATCTCCGGCGGTGCATCGGGGGCGAAATCGGGTTCGCCGCGGACCGCCGCTGGGAGGCTCTCTGGACCCAAGGAATCCGAGTCCGAAAGGGTCGCCGCACGGGCGACGATATTTTGAAGCTGACGAACGTTTCCAGGGAAGTCATAGGCCGCCAGAAGGCGCATCGTTTCTTCCGTGAAAGAGAGTCTGGGGCGGCCGAGCTCCGCCGAGGAGTTGGCGAGAAAAAAGCGCGCCAGCAGCGCGATGTCTTCGCGGCGAGCGCGGAGCGGTGGCAAGGCAATCGTCAAGATGTTGAGACGAAAAAGGAGGTCTTGGCGAAAGCGACCGGTGCGAACTTCTGCCTCTAAATCCCGATTGGTGGTCGCGAGGACTCGCGCCTCAAAAGGAATCTCCTTGGTGCCGCCGACGGGTCGCACTGCGCGCTCCTGGAGAACGCGCAGGAGCTTCACCTGTGTTCCAGGTGTGAGCTCTCCAATTTCATCGAGGAGCACGGTGCCATCGCGCGCGGCGACCAGGAGTCCAGTGTGATCGTGAACGGCGCCGGTAAAGGCGCCCTTCATATGGCCAAAGAGTTCACTCTCCAGAACCCCTTCAGCGAGCGCCCCACAATTCACCGGAAGGAACGGGGAGGAGGATTTGGGACCCAAGTGATGAAGAGCGCGCGCCACGATTTCCTTGCCGGTCCCCGATTCCCCGGTGATCAGGACCGTCGCTCGCGCTGGCGCCATCTTCTCGATCAGCGTCCATAGTTCCCGCATTGGCTGGCTGTTTCCAATGAGCGGGCGCAACGTGACGCTGGCACTGAGGGAACGCTTTTCGATAGCGAGGCGCCGCTTTTCGATGGCGCGCTCCGCAAGCAACAAGAGCTCGTCGTTGTTGAAAGGTTTGGTGGTGTAGTCGTAGGCCCCTTGGCGCATCGCAGTAACCGCTGACTCGGGTGTTCCGTAGGCGGTGAGGACGATGACTTCCGGGTGTTGGCTCCTCCGCAGTGCAACCTTGAGCAGGTCGAGGCCGGTCTTTCCCTTGAGTTGGTAGTCCGTGACGATGAGATCGTACGGCTGATGTTCCAACAACCCGATCGCATCCTCGTAGCCGCTGGCTGTCGCGACGTCGTAGCCGGCGCGGAAAAAGAGCAGTTCGAGAACTGCGCGGACCGACTGTTCGTCGTCGACGACCAGGACACTTGCCATTGCGGTTAGCTCGCGCCCGGAAATCGGACGCTGAAGAGGGTTCCCTCAGTGAGATTGGAGGTAAGCGTGATCTGCCCTCCGTGGGCGTGCACGATGCTGCGGACGGTTGAAAGCCCCAAACCGGTACCGTCCGCAGTAGCGCTTACCATCGGTTCGAAGATTCTCTCTGCATCCTCTTGCCGAACAGCCCCCGCGCTGTCCCATACGGAGAGCGTAGGCGCCCCGTCAGCGACGGACGTCGCTATGCGCACGCGCCCGTGACCTCCTTCCGTAGCTTTGCTGGCATTTCGGAGGAGATTCAGAATCACCTGTTTGATTTGGCTTGGATCTACAATTGCTGGGCAGGGTTTCAGGTCCGCATCGAGGCGAGCGTAGGCCGGATCCATCCGCAGCATTTCCACAGTTTCCGCGACGACCGAATCGAGGCGAAGCGGAACAGGTTTTGGAGGCGGTGGCCGGGTCATCTTCAAGTAGCCCCCCACCAGAAGATTGAGTCTGTCGGACTCACTGATGATGAGCTGGGCGAGGCGCGTCCTTTGGTCAGCGTCTACATCGGAAATCAGCTGCGCTGCGCCGCGCATGGCACTGAGAGGATTGCGAACTTCATGCGCGAGTTGCGCAAACAACTTGCCAAGGGAAGCCAGATTGTCGATGCGCGTGACTTCTCGTTCGAGCGAGCGAAGTTCGGTGAGATCTTGAAACACGATGAGCGTGGCTCCTATTGCCTCGTCGAGTGGCACCCGCAAGGCGCTTAAGGTTCGGGTTCCTCGCGATGTCTCGCACTCGCCTTCAAAGGGGCGGCCGACCGGCGCCGCGCTCAGCATCGCGAGCTGCGTTCGGTTAGGGGTCCCCCCCAAAATGTCGTAGGCCGCTGGATTCACGGAGGTTGGTCGCCCCTCCCGATCGCAGGTCACGAGTCCCGACGGAATGGCATGAACGATTTGATCGTGGATCGCCGTGAGCCGGTCCAAATCGGCTTGGCTTTCGGAGAGCTTTTCGTTCGATCGCGCGAGCTGCTCCGACACATAGGAGCTCAAAAATGCCACCAGGACTTGAGCGATCGCCTGGACCCCGAGCTGGTAGAGATGCGGACCGACGGGACCTCCGGCAAAAAACGCGCTGACGCCGAGCCAGTTGAGCCAGGACACGGCAGCTGCGACATAGCCACCAGTACGCCCCAAGAGAATCGAGGCTTCAATAATCGCTACCAGGTAGAGAAAGACGAAGGGAGATTCGCTACTCCCGGTCAGGACAATGACGGCTGTTGAGAGCGCAATATCGAAAGCGATATGCGCCCAGAGCGCGACGGTGGGGACGTTCCGCGTTTGCAGCAGGATCGCGGCGATCAGCGTGACGACGAAGATCAATCCAATGAGCAAGTACGCGCCGTAGTCGCCGGAAGTCAGCGGCCGGTTGCGCGCTTGGATGTCGAGCACAAAATAGAGCAGAAACATCGCCCCAACGACGGTGCGAACGAAGGTGAGCACCATCAAGCGCGGCCACCGCCGAGCGTTCACACTGGATCCTTGGCTTTGGTGACTCAGCGCCGACGAGACAGCGTCGGCGCGCGCGCTTCGAATGTGTTCGCGATGGACGAAGGCCACCCAGCGCCTCTACTTGATCGCCCCGGCGAGGGTGAAAATGGGAAGGTACATCGCGATCATGAAACCTCCCACCATTCCGCCCAAGAACACCATCATCAAAGGGTCGATCAGGCTCGTCAACGTGGCGACCCCCGCGTCGACCTCATCGTCATAGAAGTCCGCTATTTTCCCGAGCATTTGATCCATCGCGCCAGTCGCCTCGCCCACGCCGATCATTTGAACAACCATGGAAGGAAACACTTTGGTCTCGCCGAGCGGGCCTGCGATACTCTTGCCTTCTGCAATCTTCGTACGGACGTATTCGATCGCATTTTCCACGGTGCGGTTGCCTGCCGTTCGTCGGGCGACGTCGAGCGCGTCGAGGATCGGGACGCCGGAACTAATCATCGTCCCCAAAGTGCGCGTGAATCGCGCTACCGCAATGCGACGCATCAACTCGCCTATGATCGGCACCTTGAGGATGAAGGAGTCGAAGAGCTCCCGGCCGCGCTTGCTCCGGTAGGCAGCCACGGCCAGTGCGATGAAAACGCCAATGCCAATAATCAGCCAAAGGAAATTCTTCTGCATCCAGCGTGAGAGGTCGATGTAAAACTGCGTGGGTCCGGGAAGCGCCGATCCGAAATCGTTGAACATCTTTTCGAACACGGGAACGACTTTGAGGAGCAACAGCACGGTGACCCCAATTCCAACGAAAAGGACCGTCACTGGGTAGGTAAGGGCGCCGCGAACCTTTGCCTTCAGTTTTTGCGCTTTCTCGCGATAGATCGCGAGGCGGTTGAGAATGGTATCGAGGATTCCGCCCGTTTCGCCCGCGGCGCACAGGCCAACAAAGAGTTCATCGAAAACTTTCGGGTGATCCTTGAGAGCGTCAGAGAAACTGGTGCCCCCCTCTACCTTCGCCTTGACCGCAAAGAGGACCTTTCGAAACGCCGAATTATCGGTCTGACTCGCAAGGATGTCGAGACATTGAACCAACGGGAGCCCCGCGTCGATCATGGTCGCGAACTGGCGCACAAATATGAGGATGTCTTTCCCACCGATGCCACCCGGAAGGACGAGATTGAAGTCGAAGATCCCCTTCTTGCGGACTTTGGTCGGCGAGAGGCCAAGCGAAAGAAGACGAGCCTCGACTGAAGGCAGGTCCGGAGCCTCCATTTCTCCTTTTTTGACCTCGCCCTGCTTCGTCTTTGCTTCCCAAAGGTAGATAAGCTTGGTCTTTGGACCAGCGGGGGCGTTCGGTTGACGTATCTGAGACTCCGGGCTTCCCGGTCTCGTTGCCGCTTGAACCATGAGAGTCTCCGAAAAAAGTGGGCGAGGTTCGCTCACAAAAAGTAATTCTACGGAAATGCTACCGCTGAGGCAAAGTGACCAACGCTATCGCGCGGGTGGTCGATTCGCACCAGTCCCGCTCTGCGCGATATGGTGTCCAGGTAGATTTCCAGCTCCACTGCCACTCGTCAAGATATTGCGCAGCTCATCTGGATCGGAGCTTCGAGCGAATGCGTCTTCAGAAGTTATCAACCTTCGGTGAAGCAAAGAGGCCAGTGACTGGTTGAACGTCTGCATTCCGGACTTCGCTTGTGCGACCTGCATCGTCGAGTAGATTTGGTGCACCTTGTCCTCGCGAATAAGGTTTCGGATCGCAGGATTGGGGACCATGATTTCCATAGCCATGACGCGGCCGCCACCCACCTTGGGAATCAAAGCTTGGCAGGCGATTCCCTCCAGTACGAAGGACAATTGGGCCCGCACCTGCGACTGCTGGTAGGGCGGAAAGACATCGATGATTCGATTGATCGTCTGCACAGCGCTGTTGGTGTGAAGCGACGCGAAGACGATATGTCCGGTCTCCGCGATGGTGAGTGCGGCTTCGATCGTTTCGAGGTCTCGCAACTCCCCGACGAGGACGACGTCTGGGTCTTGGCGAAGGATGTACTTCAGCGCGACCTTGAAGCTGCTGGTGTCACTGCCTACTTCGCGTTGGTTGACGATGCAGTTCTTGTGGAGGTGCAAGTATTCGATCGGGTCCTCGATCGTGACGATGTGCTCGTGGCGTTCCGTATTGATGCGATCGATGATCGCAGCGAGCGTCGTCGATTTGCCCGACCCCGTTGGTCCAGTGACGAGAACGAGGCCCCGCGGCTTTTTAGCCAGTTCTGAAACGACCGGGGGCACTCCCAAGTCCTGAAATTGCCGAATCTGAAAGGGGATCGCACGAAACGCTCCTCCTACCGCGCCCCGCTGCGTGAACAGATTGGCTCGAAACCGCGAGAGCGAACGCACGCCGAAGGAAAGGTCGAGCTCGTTCTCCTCCTCGTAGCGATGCTTTTGCGAATCCGTGAGCACCGAATAGCAAAGTTGCTTCGTTTCAATCGCCGTCAAAGGCGGAGTCTTGAGGGGGACGAGCTTCCCGTCGACGCGAAGCTGAGGGGGAGTTCCGGTGGTGATGTGGAGGTCTGACGCTCCACGATCGATCATCGCTTTGAGCAGCTGATGAAGATTCGCCAATGCTTTTCTCCAAACTCGTTTCTACCGATCCGGGGCGGTGTTGCTCACGGTCTCTTCAAGCGTCGTGACGCCGGCCATCACTTTGGCGAGCGCCGCCGACCGCAACGTCTGCATTCCGAGGCGAATCGCTTCCTGTTTGAGCTCCGCCGCCGACGCGCCGTTGATCACGATCTCCTTCAATCCATCCCAAAACGGCATCACCTCATATACCGCGACCCGGCCGCGGTAGCCGCGGTTATTGCATTCTCTGCATCCAACCTTCTCGTACAAGGTGAAAGATCCGAGTTTGTCGGCGGGAATCCCCGCCTTGATCAAAGCCTCCTGATCTACGTCCGTCGCAGGGCGTCGACAGACCGGACAGAGGCGACGGCAAAGCCGCTGCGCGAGGATCAAATTCAATGAGGCCGTCACCATAAAGGGTTCGATGCCCATATTGAGGAGGCGACTGACAGTTCCCGGCGCATCGTTGGTGTGCAGCGTGGAGAGCACCAAGTGTCCGGTCAGCGCAGCCTTGACCGCAATTTCCGCGGTTTCGAAATCTCGGATTTCACCGATCATGATCGTGTCCGGATCCTGCCGAAGGAACGATCGTAAAGCGGCAGCGAAGGTGAGACCGATTTCCTCGTTCACTTGTACTTGGTTGATTCCAGCGAAGTTATATTCGACCGGATCCTCCGCCGTGCTGGTGTTGCTCATCGCGTCGTTGAGGGAGGTCAGCGCGGAGTACAGCGTCGTCGTCTTCCCGGAACCTGTCGGTCCAGTGACCAGGACCATTCCGTAAGGTCGGTCGATCGCTTCCTGAAACCACGCTAGTGGCCCCGGATCGAAGCCCAGCTTTGTCATATCGACTTGGAGCGATTCCTTGTCGAGAAGGCGCAGCACGATTTTTTCGCCGAAGAGCGTCGGGCAAACGCTGACGCGGAAATCCATTTCCTTGCCGCCGCCGAGTTTGAGTTTGATGCGCCCGTCTTGCGGGAGCCGCCGCTCGGAAATGTCGAGTTGCGCCATGATCTTCAGGCGCGAGGCAATCGCGGAACGCAACTTCGCGGGCGGCTCCATGACTTCGTAGAGGATGCCGTCGATGCGAAAGCGCACGCGAAATGTTTTCTCGTAGGGTTCGACATGGATGTCGGATGCTTGCTTGGCGATTGCATCCCGAAGGATGAGGTTCACGAGTTTGATGACCGGGGCGTCGTCCGCCGCCTTTGTCATTTCTTCGTAGTTGGTCTGGCTCTCGGACTCGACCGCTCCGAAGTCCTCCACGTCCATGTCGCTGACGAAGTCATTGAGCGAAGGTCCGCGATTGAGGTAGTGGCGTTGAATCGCGTCCTGGATCGCCACTTCGCTCGCGACCACTGGCTCGATGGTATAGTTGGTGCGAAATTTGAGGTCGTCGATGGCCGAGATGTTGGTAGGATCGCTCATCGCAACGATCAATGACCGGCCCGCGCGATTCACCGGAATAACGTTGTGTTTTTCTGCGGTTTCCTTGGGAACGAGCTTGATGATCTCCGCATCGATATTGAACTCTCGCAAATCGATTGCCGGAACGCCGTACTGCTTCGACATGAAGTCCGTGAGCTGAGATTCCTCAATAGCTCCGACTTTGATCAGCGCGGCCGCGAGGCGGGTGCCAGTTTGCTGTTGCTCTTGCTGGGCTTTCTTAAGCTGCGTAACCGAGATCATGTTCTCGCGTACGAGCAGTTCGCCAAGGCGACCGGACATGGGATTCATCGACCTCTCTGAATTGATTACTGCACGGCAACGCTACAAGTTTCCACAATACTATTCATTGCGTTGCGGTGCGGGAATTATTGGCGAGTGTATTGAGGTCGCGGAGAGCCAGGACTTCGCGGGCTACGGCCACGTCGGCTGCGATTTCCTTTACGAGGCTCGCTGTCGTTTCAAAGCGGCGCTCTGGTCGCAGCCAGGAAAGAAACACCACTCTGAGTTCCTTTCCGTAGAGATCTCCATCGAAGTCAAAAAGGTGCGCTTCGATGGTGCGCTCGGTGTCCGCAAATGTAGGATTGACGCCCACACTTGCTGCGCCGCCTTTCCAGACGCCATCCGGGAGCCGGACGGCGACAGCGTATACGCCATTTCCGGGAATGAGTTCAGTAGCCGCTTCCACGTTGGCTGTTGGAAATCCAAGGAGTCGCCCGCGACGCATTCCTCGAGAGACGACCCCCTCGATTGCAAAGGGACGGCCGAGAAGGCGTTCCGCTTCTTCAACGCGACCCGACTGAATGTGTTCGCGAATCTTGGTTGACGAAATCGGTATGCCATTCAGGGCGAGTCGGGGAATGATTTCGACGTTCACGCCTCGGGCCTTTGCCGCTCTTTGCAGCGATTCGGGGGTGCCGCTTCGATTGCGACCGTAGCGAAAGTCAGCGCCAACGACCACCAGGCCAGCTTGCAGAATGTCGAAGACTTGCACCTCGAAGACCGCGGAAGCGCTGCGGGCGTACTCTGCACTGAACTCTTGGAGGACCAGCGCCTCTACTCCGGCGGCTTCGATGAGCGCCAGTCGCTCATCGAGCGTTGCGATGAGCGGCGGAGCAACCTCCGGGTGGAGCACCTTCGCCGGGTGGGGTTCAAAAGTGAGCACCATGGCAGGCCCGTGGGATCTTGCCACTTCGAAGAGTGCGCGGTGGCCGAGATGGACTCCGTCAAAGCTGCCGATGCAAAGGGAAGCCTTCGGGAAGGCGATTCCCGCAGAAGCTGACCCGCGGTAGACGTTCATCGGTGGCGCCTCATAGCGCGGAATCGCACGTCGCGATGCGATTGCGCAGTCAGATGCGCTAGAGGCGCGCGATGGCACGATTGCGGCTTCGACCGCTTGCCGCGGGCGCCGAATTCCTTGGAGTTGCCGCGCCGCCCGATTGGAGTCAGGTTTTCTCGAGCGAGGGGAAGCTTGAGTTGGAAATCGGATGCGGCATTGGAGCCTTTGCCATCGCGCACTGCTTGCGCACGCCAACGGTGCGCTACATCGCCATTGAAAAGCGCGCGAAATATGCGCGCGAAGCCGCCCACCGCGCGGCCAAGGCTGGCCTTTCGAATCTCGTCGTCATCGAAGCTGACGCGCTGCTGGAATTGCCTCGCTTGTTTCAAGACGCAACCATTTCGATGCTTCGCCTCCATTTCCCAGATCCCTGGTGGAAGCGCTCCCATGCAGGCCGAATAGTGGTTCGCCCGGAAACGGTCGCGCTGTTCTTTCGGCTGATGGCTCCGGGCGGAGAGGTCGATTTCCGAACCGACGTCGAAGCGCGTGCAACGGAAATGCTAAAGAGTCTGGAGGCTGGAGGATTTACCAACCCGGCAGGCTCAAGGGGATTCGTGCAAAGGATGCCTGATGAGCTTCCGACGGCGCGAGAACGGCGCCTGCTCCTGACCGGCACACCGATTTTCCGGGCGCGCCTGAAGCGGCCGCTGGCGGTTTTTGCGAAAGCTCCAGCAGTGGCAACTTTTCGGCAGGATGGTACGTAGAGGGTTCGGATGATGCGTTCGTTGACCTTCGCAGCAGTGATTGCTACAGCCGCGTGTCGCTCCGCGAATCCGCCGGGCCCCGAAGAAGCCTACCAAGGCTTTATCGATGCCTTGCGACGCAACGAAGTGAATCGCGCATTCGCCTACCTTTCTAAGGATACCCGAGCGCTCGCGACCAAGCGGGCTGCTGCGCTGCGGGCAGCTACCCGAGGAGCAGTCGAGGAAAATCCAGCAGAAATCTTGCTCCAATCCGGAATTCGCCCGGAGCTGGAATCTGCGAAAATGGTCGAATCTGATGGAGGGCGTGCGCTGCTCTTTGTCACAATCTCCACCGGCCAACATCGCGTGGCGCTCGTCAAAGAGGACGGAACCTGGAAGGTGGATTTCACGCCGGCGTTTGCGGAGTTTCCAATTCGTGAGTGAGGAACGCACAAAGAAGGGGGCGCCACCGCGCGTTCAAGTCGTTCGTCGCCCG